>NZ_JBMOJE010000193.1:0-6611 GCF_049316945.1 Propionivibrio sp.
CCTTTTCGATTCTTTGCCAATTTCGAGTGTTACCACTCCAGCGCTTTGGGTTTTTCGCGTAAGCAGTCGCGTAGACGGCTTTGCGATTATTTTGGCATAAAAATCTTGTTGAACTGAGAGCACTGACTTTCCGGCAAAAATTCTCAATTTCAAGCCATTGTTTTAAGCATTTATAATTTTCTTTAATGCCCCAACGTAGATGATATAACGATTGCGAATTCAATGTTTCAAGCTAAAATAAGCCCGGCTATACATACCCATGCAGAAGCGCTAGAAGCGGAAGACAAAGAAGGTATAGCTGTGGTACCTCTGACGATTCCTTTATTGGCAGGGCCTGGTGCAATCAGTTTGGTCATCGTTAATGCGGAGCAAATGATCTATTGGGTCGATAAAGTAATCATTAGCTTCGGGGCTTTATTTTTAGCGGGTGTTGTGTGGATGCTTTTAAGTTTGGCAATGCCTTTAGAAAAGCGATTAGGTACGGCTGGTATAAACATATAGCTACGCGGCTTATGGGCCTCTTGCTGGCAGCGATGGCTGTACAGTTTATTGCCAACGGTTTAATCGCGTTATTTCCAGCATGGAGGCAGCTATGAGTCCATCTGCACTTGCCTATGCAATAACGGACATCAACTGGACATGGGCTACGTTTATCTTCAGCACTATGAGCACGACTCTTTTTTCTTCATAAAAACTCTGATTATCGTTATATATGGCTATTACCACCGACGACCAGCGCAACCTTCAGCGTAAACAAGCCTGGCAGACATTGCTCGATTTTTTGCTTGGGTTATTAGAATTAGAAATCGAACCCGCCAAGTCATTGGAGCAGCTCCTTCAACCGGATTCTGATGAGTTGGATAATCTCTCTGATATCGGCGCCGACATCGGCTTGCGGATGGATCGCGTGGCTTTGACGCCAAGCGCTGCGGCAGAGGCATCCGCTGCCCATACGCCGATGGTGGCGCGTCTTTCCGATGGCCGCGGCTGGCTGGTTTTGTATGGTTTTAGTGCTAGCCGGGTACACGTAGCTTTGGTGCAAGGCGAAGTAATTGAGGAAAGTCGAATCAAGCCAGCGGCCGTCAGGCAATTACTGGGCTTACCTGAGGGACGTTTGGCAGACTGGTTACTGGTGTGGGCAAAGGCACCGCTCGCAAACGCCGTCAGTCACGATCATCACGCCCATCTAACGCCGTTGCGTCGACTCATGGAACTGATGCGCGCTGACCATGCCGATCTGTGGGTGGTGCTGGGTCTGGCGTTAGGCTCGGGTTTGCTGGCCTTAGCCTCGCCGGTTGCTGTGCAAGCCTTAGTGAACACGGTAGCGATGAGCGGTATGGGACAACCTTTGCTAGTGCTGTCGATTATCCTGTTCTTCTTCCTAACGTTTGCCGGTGCAGTGCATGTGCTTCAATCATACCTGGTTGAAATTGTGCAACGGCGCATCTTCGTCCGTCTGGCGACGGATTTGGCTTACCGTCTGCCCAGAGTGCATAGCGATGCCTATCGACATCACCATGGCCCGGAATTGGTCAACCGCTTTTTTGATGTCCTGACGGTGCAGAAGGCCGGTTCGTCACTTCTTCTGGATGGCTTGAGCACAGCGGTACAAACGTTAGTCGGCCTGATCATGCTGGCTTTTTACCATCCTTTCCTGCTGGCTTTCGACGTGGTGTTGGTACTGTTGATCTTCTTTATCATCTTCGTACTGGGGCGTGGCGGTGTTACCACAGCCATCCAAGAATCATTATCCAAGTACGCCCTAGTCGCCTGGCTGGAAATCGTTGCCAGCAACATGCAGACTTTCAAATTTAACGGCGGGCCGGAACTCTCTGCCAAGCGCGCCGATGCGCTCGCTCTCGATTATTTGGTTGCAAAGCGCAATCATTATAAGGTGTTGTTGCGCCAGATCATTGGTTCAGTAACCTTGTATGCGATAGCCAGCACGGCCTTGCTAGCCATCGGCGGCTACCTGGTTATCGACGGCCATCTGACTCTCGGGCAATTGGTGGCCGCCGAATTGATCGTGTCCTCAGCACTGATCTCGTTGGTCAAGTTTGGTAAGCATCTGGAAGGTTACTATGATCTGATGGCTGGTGCCGACAAGATTGGTCATCTGCTGGATTTACCGTTGGAGCGTGAGCAGGGTGTAGCGCCCATCATAATAGGCCCAGTTTCGCTTGCGGTAAGCAATTTATACTTTAGCTACGGTGCGAAACAGCCAGTATTTTCCAATCTTAGTTTCTTGGTTCAGCCAGGCGAGCGTGTCGCCGTGTTCGGCGGCTACGGCAGCGGCAAAAGCACCCTGGCAGCGCTTTTATGCGGCCTGCGCCAACCGGGAAAGGGATATATCGACATAAACGGCGTCGATCTGGGCAATTTGCGTCTGGAGGCATTGCGTAAACGGATTGCCGTGGTCGGTCGTACGGAGTTCTTCCAGGACAGTCTCTTCGAAAATGTTCGCCTGGGTCGGTCGGAACTTAGGCGAGATGAGGTTGAACAAGTACTGAGTGCAGTTGGCTTACTGGACGATATTGCCAGTCTCGCTGAAGATGGGTTGGATACCGATATAAGTCCCAGCGGCGCGCCTTTGTCAGCCGCTCAGGGACGACTGCTGCTACTGGCACGAGCTATTGCCGGACGTCCCGCGTTATTGATTCTGGACGGGTTACTCGATGACATGGACGATGCAGCGCGCCACCGTCTAACTCAAGTGTTGTTTGCCAGCGATGCCCCCTGGACCCTACTGGTACTGACCGGCTCGCCAAACGTCGCAGCGTTATGCGAACGTACTGTGGAATTGCCAGGAGTTGACAGCGATGTCTGAACTGCATTTTCGCTTTTCCGCCCTCTCCAGCGCACGCACACCTCGCCTCATCAGTACACTGGCGAGAATCTGCGTATGGGTATTCCTACTGACGCCACCGGCTTTACTGCTGACACCGTGGCAACAAAACATCACTGGCACCGGACGGGTTACAGCCTTTGCTCCCTTCGAACGTCAGCAGGCCGTGGAAGCGCCTGTTTCTGGGCGTATTGTGCAATGGCTGGCGCGTGAGGGCGCCAAGGTCAAGTCCGGCGACGTGTTGATGGAAATAGCCGATGTTGATCCACAACAGCTCGAACGCCTGAATCAACAGCGCGAGGCCTCCGCCGCTAAACTGGCGGCCAAGGAAGAAGAATTGCGGGCTTACCGACTGCAAATCGACAATTTGATCACTACACGCGATTTACAGGCTGCCACCGCTCAATACCGGCTGGATGTGGCTCGCCAGAGAGCAGTTTCGGCCAGCGAGGTGATCGCTTCAGCACGGGCGACTCTGGATACGGCCGCAGTGCAAACTGAGCGCTTGCAACGTTTGTTGAGTGACGGCTTGGTATCAAAACGTGACTTCGAAGTTGCCGAGCGTGATGGTATCGTCGCCCGGCGCAGCTTAAACAGTGCTCAGGCGGCATTGAATGCAGCACTGGCCGAGCAGCGCGCCGCTGAGGCTGAGATCGGGCGCATTCGCGCTGATGCCCAGGCACGCATTGACTCCGCCAGCGCTTCGGCTAACAAGACTCAAAGCGAACTGGAGGATAGTCGGGGCAGCCTGCTCAAGAGTGAAATTGATTTATCGCGTCAACAGTCCCAAATTGTGAAGGCGCCTCGTGACGGCAGTATCTTGCGTCTTGTGGCTAATCCGCAAAGCAATATTGTCAAGCAGGGTGATACTCTGCTGGTTTTGGTACCAGATACTGACATTAAGGCCGTGGAAATGTGGGTGAGTGGCATCGATGCTGTACTTATCACGCCGGGTCGCCATGCACGCCTACAATTCGAAGGCTGGCCGGCTATTCAGTTCGCGGGCTGGACCGAGCTGGCAGTAGGTACTTTCGGCGGCACCGTCGCTTTTGTGGATTCCACTAACGATGACATGGGCAAGTTTCGTGTGCTTATTGTTCCTGATCCATCCGACCGGCCTTGGCCGTCAGAGCGTTTTCTGCGTCAGGGTGTGCGCGTTAATGGCTGGGTAATACTGAATCGGGTCACGATGGCTTATGAACTCTGGCGTCAATTAAACGCTTTTCCACCACAATTGACGGCGGAAAAACCAGCAACTGACTCATATCGACAAAAATTGAAATAATCAATGATGAGACCATTTCTGACTTTCCGTCCTCGCCGAACTACATGGCTTTTAGCATCATTGTTAACGGGGTGCAGTTATTACTTTGACACTGCACCCGATCGACAGCTTGTTCAGCGGGTCGAAGAGCGCATGCACAACGAAGAAAGACTGCCAGTTGAAAAGCTCTCAAAACCGCCACGGTTAAGCGTCGAGCAGGCTCTGCCCAAGTTCAGGGAACGCCGCCTTCAGACCATGCGCAGTTTGACGCCTGCAAAGGCTGCCCTGAATAAAATTGAAGGGGCTAGTGTTCCGCCTGTGTCTATGGCTCAACCAGAAGCCAGTAAGCAATTATCCCCGGAACCAATGCGTACTCAGGGTATGAAGCGCACACTGCAATTAGATCAGGCCTTGCCGCCAATTAAGTCAATTCAGAATAAAGCAGAAGAACCCGATGGTCTGGTTGCTCCCAAGGCACAGCCAGAAGCCAGCAAACAGTTATCCATTGCCGAGGCGCGTTCGCTGGCACTGGAGAATAACCTGGACTTAAAGATCGCTATGGTTGACCCGAAGATCGCGTCCACTGTGGTCAGTCAAGAAGAAGCCAAGTTTGATGACCTGATCTTCGCCCGCGCTAAGTTCGGGAATAAGAACACACCCGCTCAAAATCTTGACGTGGTAACGTTCACCCCGTCTGAAGCGAGCTCGCCAGTGCTTAAGGGACAAGTGGACAAGCTTACTGCCGTGCCGCAACGCACCGAAATCCTAGAGATGGATGCCGGCATGGTCATTCCTTTGCGAACCGGTGCCAAGGTTACACTCAGTATGCCCTTCGATGAGAAGAAGCAGTTCGAGGGGGTTGCGTCTAATCAATACCAAAATGCGTTGCGTTTCTCCATCAGTCAGCCCTTGCTGCGTGATGGGGGAATCGATACCAATGTTGCCGGCATCCGCATTGCCCGTTACGAACAGCAGTCTGTGGATGTTAAGACTCGCTTACAGTCCATTCGTGTGCTGAGCGCTATCGAGCGCGGCTATTGGGGGCTGTATATCGTCTGGGGCGAACTGGATGTGCGCCGCCAACAATATGAAAACGCAGCGGCTAACTTGGCAATGGTAAGAAAGCGCGTGACGGAAGGCTTAACTGCGGCTGTGGAGATCAACCGTGCCGAAATTGGTGTGGCAGAGCGACTGGAAGCACTGATTATTGCGGAAACCACGCTTAAGATCAGACAGCGTCAGCTTAAGTTATTGCTGAATGACCCCGGCATGGATTTGGATTCGCCTACGATTTTAATCCCAGAGACTTCGCCAACCCTGCTTGAATTCAAATTTGATCGTAAACAACTGGTGCAACGGGCACTGGAAGGGCGACTGGAACTACTGGAGCTGGAGCTGAAACTCGCCGCCGATCTGACTAAGATCGATTATCTACGCAACCAAACGCTGCCGATGTTCATGCTTGACTACAACTATGGCTCGCTAGGGCGCGACACATCGTCCTTCGGTGGCGCTTTCGACCAGTCGATCAGTAGCAACTACTCTGATTGGTCGGTTGGTGTACGGATGGAAATGCCGCTTTCCAACGAACTGCGTCGAGCACAGCTGAATCGGGCAGTAGAGGAGCGTTTGCAACGCCTGACTACCCAACAACTGCGGGAACTTAGTGTCCGTCGTGAAATATATGATGCGCTGGATCAGGTGGATCAGAACTGGCAACGTATTCTCGCCGCTAGGCAAAATGTATTGCTCGCAGGACTCAACTACGATGCCGAGCTGAAACAATTTCGCGAGGGACTAAGGACAATGACCGAGGTTCTGGAAACCCTCACTCGCCTCGGCGAGGCGCAATTGCGCGAAGTGCGTGCTATAGGCGACTACCAGGTATCCCTGATCGACCTTGCTTTCGCCACCGGCACCCTGTTGGGTCACAGCCGAGTGGGGTGGGACACGCCAGAAAACGGGAGCTAGAAACCAATGACGGGATAAATCCTTTGATTCAGAGGAAAGTTTAACGAAATAATTAGCCTCAAGAATGAGCAGTCGGAACTCTGGAAGGTCTACAACAGCAAGATTGACAAGGAGCGTCCTGTTGTCCAGCGTGACGGCACTTAGCCTATATTTAACAATATTTCCTACTTTTAGGTACATTGAAAAAATAATACATTGATTTAAATGAAATTATTTATTATTAGTTAACTCATCTAAACAATTAATAAATCTTGATAAGTCATTGTTGGATGGGTTGACAAGCCCATCAATTCAATTTGAATCGAAGCAGTATTTACCGACCCGTCTGCATTATAGTAAAGCGCATCTGTGGTGGTGTTATAGATAATCCTATCTGAGGCATCACGTCCTTCAGCAACCTCAGCATCAGTCCAGAATTTATCTATTGTTATTGTATCTTCTGTTAAGCCTAAAGCTTTCGTAACATAGTTATGTAGCTCGATTTTATCTATCACTGAAACAACTTCAGTGGCAGCATCTGCGCTGGCTTGG
>NZ_JBMOJE010000194.1:0-6606 GCF_049316945.1 Propionivibrio sp.
GCTGGCACCATTAGGCCGCGATTCGGTGGCTCCAATGGGGCGAGATTTGTCAGCTCAAGGCGCCGTTGGCCGCCACCAGCAAACTATCAGCACTTTTCCATCCTGCGGCTACCGGTTCGAGCAAGCCGGCATAGAGTTGATAACCAACGTCGAGATTAAATTTCGGCAATTGCGTGGCAATATCCACATCGCCCGGATCAAGCGCCTTGCGCAGCGTCGTCACCATGCTGCTGACCTGATCGCGGGTTAGGGGTACGACGGCAAAAGATACCTCTCCTGTGCTGCGCATAGCCCAGACATAGGAGCCGGAGGTGGCGGTAAAAATGTTGAGCAGAGCTTCATTGGGGCGCAAGACGGCGCGGGCTTCGGCCAGACTCGGCGGTTGGGGGCGAATCAGGTTGGCATAGGCCGGAAAGCGCTTGGCAATATCGGCTTCCAGTGCCTTTTGTTCTTTTCGGCTGGTTTCAATGCGCCGCTGCATGTCGGCCATGACCTTGGGTAGCTGTTGTTCTTGCGGGGCCGTCATCAGGTCACGCAGAATTCGGTAGAGCGCCGATATTTCTTGTTGCAGGTCTTGCTCCTTGCGGATTTCCGCGCCGATCAGTGGGTCACTCGCTGCGGCACGTACGGCTGAAGCAACCACCGCTTGTTGCGTACTTTGGCCGCGCAGCAGGTCGGCAATGCGGAAGGCTTCGTTGGAGGCATTGAGCCCTATCGCTTTCTCTAACGGGGTGGCATGGATATCCCCCAGCAGGCGCATATAGGCCTCAAGCAAGGCCGTCGTGGTTTGTACTTTGAGCGGCGAGGTTTCGTCGCCCTGCGTGAGTGCGTCGGCCATCACTACCGCTTGGGCGCTGCGAAATTCCTTGATGGCAGCCTCACGCTGACCAGAGCGTGCCAAGGCCATGCCACGTGCTGCTTGCAGCGTCGCGGTATCGGCGTGATTAGCGCCAAGCCATCGCCGGTTCTTTTCGATAAGACCATCAAGCATGGCGATGGCGGCAGTGGTATCACCGGTTTCAATCAGGGCCAGCGCCCAGTACAGATTGCCACTGACGAGTTTGGACTGGAATGCCGGCAGGGTGGAAAAAGCCTCTTTCATGCCCTTGAATTCGGCCAAGGCTTCCGCGTAGCGGCGTTGGGCCACCAACGATACCCCGAGGTCGGAACGCAGGTCATAGATGTTGGTAGAATCTTCGGGCGTGCCAACATGACGGAAGATGTCGAGACCTGCGCGCGCCAGTTGCTCGGCTTCAGCATAGCGGCCTTGACCGATAAGAATCCGAACGTAAGGGGTGATGAGTGTGCCGGTGTAGTAGGAATAGCGGCCAAAGGTCTTAATGCCATCAAGCAATGCGCCGCGTGCAAGGAGTTCGGCTTCGGTGAGGCGAACTTGGGCAGCAACGACTGCTGCGAGACGCGACTGATGTCTAAGAGGCATGAATTTCTTGAAGCCTGCAGGATGCCGGGTGCTGCCATCCTTTAGCACGTCCGCCATCTCGATATCTGCCAGTGCCTTGGGCATCAGTTCAGACGCATGGCGCAGAAGAGCTTCGGCCTCAGGCCACTTCCCTCGGGCAGCCATCGCGGCGGCCTTATATCCATCGAGGTTGAAGAGCCAAGTGTTTCGGTTATTGGCTGCCGTTTTGGTCTTACTGAGGCCGATTCGGTATTCGTTCTCCGCGTTTTCTAGCATACGGGAGGCTTGTTCCAGATCGCCAAACCGGGTGTAAATTTCAGCTAAATTGGCGTAGGCATTCAGGCGCTTGCCGGGATGGGTTCCAGCAGGAAGTTGGTCGAGCAACTGTTTCCACAGTTCCATGACCTGAAGTAAATTGCCTGCCATGGATTCGGCTTGAGCCAATAGCATAAGGTCCTCGCCGTAATCCCACTCCCCCCCGTGTTCTACGACTTTACGCATCGCCAATACATTCTCCCGCGCAGCGCCGACTTCCTTGGCGGCAACGGCTTTCTCCTTGTAGAAGCGCGCCAAATCCTTTGCGTTTTTTGTGTCGGGAATTGGCTTGTCGAGAATCCGGCGAACTTCGGCGACTTTGTTCGGGTCCGGCTTGTATTGATCCAGTAGCGCTGTGATGTCACCAATGGTGCGCGGCACTATTTTGGAACCGGCCTCGTTGGCGAGAACGCCAGAAGAAGAGAGCAGAAATGCCAGAGGCAACATCAACGACCATACCCTACCTACCGATAATATGTTCATTTTCGTGACCAATCTGGCACTCAGGCCGGTTAGGGTGATGTGACGAAAAAGTTCAAAGAACGACCGATCTGAGTGACACGAAATGTGAGCTTTCCTAACGCACGCACAGAATCGTTGCCTTACGATATTAACTGACCTCGCAGACTTGCTATTTTATTGACTTCGAATGACCGGTTTTGGCCGGCAGTGTTTATCCAAAGCAATTATTCATCGAAACTCCTGCGAATGGCAGGTTTCTTAAAACAGCTACTCGTGCTGCTGTTAATGGTTGTGCGATGCCTACCCTGACCGTGAGGACTGAAAAGATACAACACAATGCCGGTGGGTAGGCGTTGCACAAGCCTTAACAAGTGTGTGAATTCGTCGGAACAGGAAGCTGACGTTCGTCACGATTTGGTGCCGAACGACAGGAAACCGACGCTTTGCTGACCGACACGGTCGGGTTCTGGAATTCGGCAAAGGCCGAGGAGCGGGCTGACAGCCAACAAGGTCGAACGGCCGGTATCTGATGAGTTACCCGCCGTTGATGCACATCGATTTTCGGAGGCTTCTACGGCGGCTTGTGGCCGATTGCCGCCGGCCAGTTTTGCCAAAAGCCCCAAGCCAACGGCATTGTGCGCTGCAATGAAAATTACCAATCAAAATCCTGGCTTCTGGTCTGGTCAAGAGATATCTGAACAGGTGATCAACTCAGTGCGATTTAGCCGCGATCACGAGTGAAGAAAACCTTTCCCCGCAGATCCAAGATGAGGTGACTGTTGGCCATCTTGAGGCACTAGGTGTTTTATGCACAAATTGACGCTGAAATACGTGCTTTTTCCTGAAAAACCGCCGTTCTGATCATAAAAGGCCCACCAATCCCCGCAAAGCCTGATTTAAATGCCCTGATGCGCTTATTTATCATCCACTCCGCCGGTATCCGGCCTGACCCGGTGCTGCTCGGTTGCCCGGTGTTGCTTATCGCGTGCCGTTTGCAGGTAAATTTCCGTGGTGGTCAGGCTCGAATGCCGCAAGTGATCCCGGCAGACGAGCGGGTCGATGCCGCCCGAAAGCATATGGCTGGCGCAGGTGTGCCGCAGCCAGTGAGTCGATGCTTTTTGCAAAACCTGGGCGATCGCCGGGTCAATCATCGCTCCTGCGGCGGCTTGAAAGAGCGTTTTGGTGATGTGATGCACCGCGCGACCTGTCAAGCATTTGGCGGGGTCCCCGGGCTGCCACTTAAACGCTTTGATGATCCCCATCAACAACGGGACATCCTCACCAAATTCTGGCCAGCTCGACATCCCCACGCTCACCCGGTACTGCCGAAGCGGAGCCACCGCGTCGGCCGGCATCGGGACGTTTTGCGTTTTCCCTTTACCGGTGACGCGGAGCCACAGCTGGCCGTTAAGGGTCAGGATGTCCGTGGTTCGCGCGGCCGCCATTTCCGACTGGCGAAGGCCCAGCAGGTAGAGCATTTCGATCAGGAATTTATTGCGCTGGTAGGTCTTTTCGGCGCGCTCGGAGTCCCGGGGTTGCGCTTCCAGCCACGCCAGAAATGCCGACCACACGGCATGGTCGAAAAATCGCTCGATACCCTGTGACTGGGGTTGCCGGATGCGGGTTCTGGCGGCCTTGAAGACGTTAGCCTGGAGGTAGCCGACAGCCACCAGGTGCTCAAACAAGCCGAACAAAATGACCATGCTCTGCCGTGCCGCAGGCGTACCCAAGGGATTTACAAAAGGACGCCACTCGGGGTTCGCTTCTCCGCTGGTCAAGGTGCGCACGTGTCGGCGAAGGCTGCCGGTGGCCGCACTGCTGCACCACATTTCGCGGGGTTGCGGGTCCTGGAGCCAGGTTCGAAAGGCGGCCACGTCCTCCACGGCAAGCGCGTAGAGAGTCAAAGCGCGCCAGTCGCACCAGAGAAGCAGGCGATCGGCTTCTTTCTGGTAGGCGAGAAAGGTGTGATGGCTCTGGGCATATTTGGCCAACCAGACGGCGCAAGCGTCGCGGTCGCTGGTCGCTCGGGTTAATACGCCGGGTGAGCGCTGGGGAAGATCAGGATCGACCGTGAGAACCAGGTCCTGCGAAAGGGCAGGGGGGATCATTTGGACCGCCGGCCCGTTTTAGGCACCCAGCCCGGGTTAGCCACCAGGGATTTTGCTCGGGCAAAGCCGGCGGTTCGGCACAGGTCGGGCCTCAAGTCGCCACGGATGAATGGGGCGCTCAGCGCGACCAAGTCGGGCGGCGTATTCAATCCTTCAAGACACAGATCAGCCCAGCCATCCTCGACCGACCGCCGGCGCGCTTTCGATTCGTCCGGGGATAGTGCCTGTTTCCGGTGCCAGTGGTGCATCCGTGGATCGGCGGGATTTCCGGTGGTCGTCATCGAGTCTCCTTTTTGTTGCGGTTGCAGGTCGCCGCTTTGCGCTGTCCATTACCTTTTGAAAGTGCTAACCGGCCGCCTTCTTCACCCCCTTCGGAACATCGCCTCGTGCGTTATGGCCCGGCGGAAACGTCGGTTTTTCGGCCGCAGCGGCGAATTCGGTCAGGAGGATGGGTTTCTCGCCCATTTGCCGCCGCTTTGTCGTAATTATTGCCATCGGACGCCCCTCCTAATCAATTTTACGCCCGGCGAATCCTCGTCACGCCTCCCGCCGCCGATTGGCGGCTCCCGCGAAACCCAGTAACGGCAAGGGTCCAGCGGCTTCAAATTAAGTGGCGCGTTTTGCCGGTTCGCCAAAAACGCCTGCCTTTCAAAGTTTGCACAGTATACCGATTATTTGAAAGGATGGCAATGCAGCGTTATATAACCCGCGTTATACGTTCGTATCGTGACGGTTTGTGCTATGCTCCGTCGGTCGATTAAATTCATGGAACCTGCGAAATGACCGCAGAAGTTAAACACCTGGGGATCGCCCGCATCGTCGATCAATTGCGGGAAATTGCCGACGACCGAACCCCGCCCGCGCTGGACCGCAGGAACCTACGCGCCGCGATCTGCTGCTTGGTGGGCGACTTGGCGGGAGCGGCACAAGCGATCGCGGCAAGCCAAATGCTCCCGGAGCGGCGGGACGCGGCGGGACCGGGGGAACTGGACTGAGATGGCCAAGTCATCGGAAGTCTCACCCGAAGCCGTTGCGACGGCGTGTGTCGAACTCTGGGCCGCAGGTGAATCGACCAGTTTTAACAATGTTTATGACAAAATTGGTCGCCTGGGCAGCGCGGCGATCGTCCAACGGTATATTGCCCAATGGCGCAAGGATTCGGCGGAACGCCTATCGGCGAAACGCACCCTGCCCGACTTGCCGACCGATCTGGTGACGGCTTCTGACGAACTGCTCGGCAAAACCTGGGCCCTGGCGTTGGGCCAGGCCGAAGCGGCGTACTCGGAGGCCCATCGACGTCTCGCCGGGGTGCGTGCGGAAATTGAAGCGGCTCTGGAACTGGCCAACCAAAAGACCGCTCAGGCCGAATTTGAGTCCTTGCGGCTGGCCGGCGACATCCAGGGCTTGCAGGCCCAACTCGACGCCAAAAATGATTTACTTCAGGACGCCTTGAAGAATCTCGGTGAGTCCTCCGTCGCCCTGGCCACCCGTGAAGATCAGATCGTCGGTCTGCGGGAAGACCTGGCTCGGGCGTTAACAACCATCGCGTCGGACCGGGACCGGTACGCGGCGGATCTGGCATCCACTCGAGATCACCACGTGCAGGAACTGGCCACTGAGCGCCAACGTGGCGACGAAAAACTGGCGGATGCGCAGGCTAAATATCAAGCCGAGTTAGACCGCGTTCAAGCCATGGCGCAGGGCGATCGGCTGCATTTGATGGCGCAAACCGATGAAATACGCTTGGCGGCGCGAATCAAAGCCGATGAGCTCAAAGAACAACTCGAGAACGCCAAAGCGTATGCCGAAGGATATCGGCGGGAAGCCTATGCGGCGCGGGATGAAGCCTCCTCCTGGCGCGGTAAATCTGAAGTAATGCAAGAAACTATTGCCGTAGAACGCGCTCGAGCCGAAGCCGCAGAACGGGTGCTGCAAAGCCGGCAATCGCCGGAGTACCCAGTTGTCCAACCTGCGGAGAGTGGAGAGGCGCTTGGATAGCGTCATTCTGAACAAATCAATTTTCACCTGGATGGTTAAATTTTCCCAACACACCTCAATTCGCCTCGTTATCATCTCGCGTAGCTTGATCCCAAGCACCTGGAGCCGATCTCACGACTGTGCGCGACAAACTGCGACATGCTTCCATATCAACCACCTCGACCTACCTTAACACTGACAGGACCAAGCGGGCACGTCAAATGAGAGAAAGATTTTGGGTCGACAAACGTCTGATTTGAGTGATCGCGGTTAGGCGGCGTAAATAAATAAACGTATCATATGACGTGTTGAGGTGGTATTCTT
>NZ_JBMOJE010000195.1:0-6491 GCF_049316945.1 Propionivibrio sp.
ACCGAACGTAATAGCGCAAACTTGATATGTTTATTTATTTACGCCGCCTTAGCGAGCGTCATTAACTCTGCTGCCGACAAACCGACATCTTTTCCACCGGCAGACATTTCGATTGCGGAAGTAGAAACCCAACCGAATTGGTCCCGCGAATTTACAGTGCTTGGAAAGCATACGCTTGAACAACTAAACGAAATTGTTATGAACATTCTTGGCTGGGACAGAAACCATCTATACGAATTTCGAACTGCTGACCGAGTGCACACGCACCTGATTCCCCTGGAAGAGGACGATCTTTTCGTTGATGTCGAAAAGCCCTGTGCCTCCTGCGATATACCCGTTCAATTGCTCGGCCTATCGGTCGGAGATGTTTTTCACTACATATGTGATGGCGATTTCAACATCTTTCGATTCACAGTGCTAGAAATACGGCCAAAGACTGCCACCGAAGTCGTTCCAGCACTGCTTTCCTACCGTGGAAAAAACATAGTAAAGCATGCTTACTCCATGGATCAAGCTGAAGTTCAGACGTTTGTGAACCGAGCCCCAACGGTCCTTGCGCCCGAGCCAGCTCGTGATAGGTGCCGTATTCGCTTCATAAGAAATACCGATAGATCTTTGCTGAATGAATGGAGAGCGTCTAACAACAAGAAGCATTGGCAAAAAGCCGTTGCAATTCTTGAGAGCCGAAATCAGGTGCTAGAAAACATTGCCAAAAAGATTGATCGGCCTGAAGGTATTGTCCATCGTTGGATAAAGGCATTCAACCGTTTTGGTATAGAAGGACTAAAACAACCTTCCTTGAACAGAGAACCAATAAAATCGAAGGAAGGCAAAAGTCGAACAACCGTTCGTGATTTGAAGGTACGCAGGATTCTTCAGATCGTTCACGCAAAACCAAGTGCGTATGGTATCAATCGCAGCAATTGGAGCCGTCCATCTATCGCGAGCGCCTATAAGAGCGAATACAAAGAGTCAATGAGTGTGAGCTATACCGGATACCTGTTGCGTCAGTCCGGATACTCTATTCGGAAAGCGCGTAGGGTGCTCACGAGTCCTGACCCAAACTATCGTGAAAAAGTAGACCTACTGCTAAACACCCTTCAGAACCTAAAGCCCAACGAGCTCTTTTTTTTCATTGACGAACTCGGCCCCTTGCGCGTGAAGAAGTATGGTGGCCGCGCGTTCGTTCGAAAGAACGAGGTTCTCACTTACCCACAGGTGCAAGCACACCGCGGCGTCATCATGATGTCTGGCGCATTGAGTGCAACAACGAATCAAATGACTTGGATCTACGGTCGCGCAAAGGATACCACGGCCATGATTGACCTGATGGAGTTGCTCTACAACCAGCATTTATCAGCATCCAAGCTTTACGTGACGTGGGACGCTGCGTCATGGCATAAGTCAACAATGTTGGTCGAATGGCTTGACGCCTTCAACGCCACCACCAAGATTGCAAATGAGGGGCCTCTCATTGAATTAGTTCCCCTTCCGACGTCATCGCAGTTTTTGGATGTAATAGAGGCAGTTTTCAGTGGGATGAAGTGCGCCGTTATTCATCACTCTGATTATCGTGATGTCCCCGAGATGAAGAATGCTATTTCACGGCATTTCAATGAGCGGAACGCCCACTTCAGTGAGAATCCTCGGAGGGCTGGAAAGAAGATATGGGAGATCGATTTCTTTAATGATATCGAGAACATTCGCTCCGGGAACTATCGGGAATGGTAGCCGAACAATCATTTTTGATCGATGCGACTTTCTTGCTTAACGACGCCGAAATGGCATTTTACGGATCGACTGCACTAGTCGACGACTGCGCTCGAAACACTTCCGTTGTTTACGGGGCCATTCGCTATTTGATGAAACTTCGTAAAATACTTGGCATTGATTGTGGGGTTGTAGTCGTAGGATCCGATGCCTATGAGATAACTTCTGCACTGAATATTGCAATGTTTTGTGACTTACTGCTTGGGATTGGTTCGAACGTACTAAACGAGCCGGGTGTATGCGTTGGCTCGCTATGCCGATCGATACTCCTGGAAGATAAGGCCAAGTGGATTGTCACATGCAATAAGTCGCTGATGCAGCTTGTTGATGCGAGGTGCGGTGTCATCTTGGTGCACGAGGGAACGACGCACCAGGTTATTACAGAGCAATCGCTGATCTCCCACTATCACATCCGTGCTGAACAGGTACCGAGCTTCCTCACGTTAACGGACGCTGGCGCACGCCAGTCGCTTTCGACCAAACAGGTCGTGCGTCTGCTCGAAGTCCATGGAACCCTCAACGCCACGTTAGACACTCCTGTTGCAGACGCAATGTCGCCAAAGATTAGGCGATACCTCACCCAGAACAAGGCAACGTTGCTAGCACGATTGCAGGAACTAACAGTTTCCGATTGCATTGGGTCAAGCTTGACGGTTTCTATTGATCCCATTGTGAGGAACGATGAGGAAAGTCGCCGCTTGTTGAAGAAATTTGGGTTTCCATCACTTGGACGTCTTCTGGCATCTCCCCCAGCTGTGGAGTTAGTTGGCATCACGCGAGATAGCAGTCATGCATACGTCGCAGTCGTTGACCAAGTTGGTCTGCTCGAATTGGAAAAGGTTGTTGCGAACGCGGAGTTTTGCGCAGTTGACACAGAAAGCACTGGCAAGGATCCGAGAAATGCGTCGCTGCTAGGTGTCGCCCTAGCGATTAGCAAAGGGCTAGCATTCTACGTCCCGGTGATCCAGGCCGATCTTCGTGACCTGTCGCCGGCATCAGTATTCGATGTTCTCCGTCGTCTCTTGGGAGGCAAGATCAAAGTTGTCGGTCATAATCTGAAATACGACTATGTTCTTCTTCGGCGGCACAACATTCAAATCCAAGCGCCTTATTTTGACACCATGTTGGCAGCATATGAGTGCTTCGGAGACTGGGACTTCTTCAATCTCGGAGCAGTCGCCAAGAAACTGATTGGCCATGATGTGAAACGATATAGAGACATCGTTGATGATGGCCAAACTCTACAGGACCTTCCCTTTGAAAACGTGGTTGAGCATGGCTGCGCGGACGCGGATGCCACTTTGAGGCTATTCGGTCACTTGTCCAAGATTCTCAGCGATAAAAAAATTAACAACCAGTTCGCAGAGGACGTGATGCCACTCATGCGCATGCTCGGTGACAAGGAGATTGAGGGCGTCTGTGTGGATATCAATGCCATCGTGTGCCGAAAGGATGCTCTCAAGACCGAAGCAGAGCAGGCGAAGGCTTCCATTTTTGCCCTGGCAGGCAAGCAATTCGATGTAGATTCTATGATGGAAATTACTATGCTCTTTCGCGAAATTGAGGGACTTCAAGCGAGAATTGGATGGCAGCCTCTTCGGCGGGGGCAGCTTGAACAGCTTGCACAGGGAAATGAGCTTGCCCGAGATGTTATGCACTACAGGCGACTTCATAAGCAGGTAAATCAGCTGCTCACGATTTTAAATGGTGAAAAAAACGGTAAAGTTTTTCCGCTATTCAGCCAGATGAAAGCAAGTCATGGATGCATTTCATCCACCGATCCAAGTCTCTTTGATCTTGAAGAGGCGCTACCGCGAGATGCCGTGCTTGATAAGGAAATTCGTCAGCTAATTCCTGATCAGAGTCGAGCGATGGTTATTCTTCAACAATTAACGGGGGATCGAGTCCTTGCAAAGGATCGAGAAGAAGGAAAAACCGAGTTCATCAACGGTGAGCAACCGTCGCTCGTGGGATTAAGCCATGAAGACGTTCTCATATCACTGGCTATCGGCGCCTCGAATGCGGCACTATGTAAAAAATTCCTGATAGATGCTCGTAAGGCAAGCGATCTTCGTAAAGAAGTTACCGGAAGATACCCGCAATTATTCACTTGGCTTGAGGAGTACAGACGGGGCATCATTTCATCTGGCTTCGCATCGTCGGGAGGACGGCGGAGATATTGGGACGGACTCAGAAGTTCGGATATTGACAAGCGAAATAGAGCGCAAATAAGTGCGGTCCGATGGTTAATCGGAATGTAACGGGGGCGAATCAGTCAAGGCTAGATGGTGAACTATCACCCTGCGGCGCTGCTGCCCAGTTCAGAGAAGTTGCTGATCTTGACCGTGCCATCCGGAAAGCGAGCCACAACCTCCAACTGCCCACCCATGGCTTCAATGTGGCTGCGCAATGTCGATAGATACATATCTGTCCGCTTCTCGAGCTTGGCGATGGAAGGTTGCTGGACGTGCAGCACTTCGGCTAGCATCTTTTGCGACAATCCACGCGCTTGGCGCAACTCGTTCAGCGGCATCTCAGCAAGCATCGCATGCGCTTTGGCCTGTGCGCGTGCCTGCGACTCCGGGGACATGCCAGAACGTAGTATTGCAAATTGTTTAGCCATTGATCAGCCCTTCCTTTCGTAGTTGTTCCAAGTGTTCGTCGTAGAGTTTGTCGGCGATGGGAACATGAACGTCGTACCACCGATCGTAACCGGACTTGTCTCCGCCAATCAGCAAGATGGCTGCCCGCCGAGGATCAAATGCGTACAGGGTTCGATACGGCCGGCCATCATGCTGGGTGCGAAGTTCGCGCATATGGCCGTGCTTTGAGCCGTTGATTCCACTGCTATGAGGGAAGCCCAAATGTGGACCGCGACCCTCCAGCAAGCGCACTGAAGCATCTAGCGACTCACGCTCATCTTCGGCCAAGCTGCACCACCACTCGCCGAACTCATCCGTGTACTCTACATCCCAAATCATAATACCAGTATGGCTCTGAAGAAATATTCCGTCAAGGGAATATTTTCGCTGATGCCCTATTGTAATTTTTGTGAGTAATTAGGGGATTTTTATCTTTCCCCACTGCTTGCAGAATGTCGAGTTTTCACCCTATAGTAGCAGCCAAAAACATAAACTTTACGACGTTTGAATGTGCTCTCATAAACTACGCCTGTCAGCCGATGTACTATGCTCACCTGTTGGCTCTCGCTGACATCAGTACGAGGAATCAAGCGACTCGAATCGAATGACCGCTTCCGGGTGTGTGCGCTGGATCATCGGCCGCTTTGGAGAAAAAAAGCCACCGTCTGCTTGTGGCCGGTTGGGTGAGTTCGCCAATGGCAGCTTCGAAGCGGTCCAGTTCGCCGAACCTGGATTTGGCTGACAGGCCGCTTTCGGGCAACCGTTACGGCCGCTTTGGGTCGGATGGAGTCAGTCGGCTTCTCCTTGCAACATACCGGTCGACTATAAATGTGTTGCGCTGCACAACGCTATGTACATATCAATTGCAGAACCGCGTCCAGTTACCCGACTCCCAATCGGCCAGCAAAGCGTGCCCGGCATCGCGCCATGCCCCTACCTGAAAATATGGACTGGAAACCATATGGCTTCTGATCCATAATGCAAGCATGAGTCGGACCGTTCTATTTCACGATGCCTTCGATGCCGAATTTCGCGCATTCACGGAGGCTTTGCAGGATGAGTTGCTGGCTCATGCGGTGTTGCTGCGCGAATTCGGACCCAACCTTGGCCGTCCAACGGTTGATGGCTTGAAAGGCTCGAAGCACTCGAACATGAAGGAGTTGCGGTTCAATTGGGAAGGTGGCGTGTGGCGCTTCGCGTTTGCCTTTGACCCACAGCGGCAGGCCATTTTACTGGTCGGCGGTGACAAGGGCGGTGCCGATCAACGGCGGTTTTATAAACGGCTCATTTTGCAGGCGGATGGCCGCTTCGACGGTCACCTCTCGACCCTGAACGCCAACGAAGGAAAGGTAGGACAGCATGGCAAGAAAACTCGATGATGTGATGGCGCAGTTGCCCGCACCACGGCAAGCCGGTATTGAAGCTCGCGCGCAGGAACTCGCCTCCCTGAAAGACTTGCGGCAAGCCGTCGAACAAACCCAAGAGGACTTGGCCACTGCGCTGGGCGTAGGCCAAGACACGATTTCACGCCTCGAAAAACGCAGCGATATGCTGCTCTCAACGCTGCGCCGCTACATTGAAAGCATGGGCGGCAAACTCGAACTGGTTGCCCAGTTCCCGAATCGCCCCCCAGTGTTCATTGACCAGATTGGGGAAGTGGCGGCGCCACACCGGCGCAGCGCCAAAAGATCCCGTCTTCCCGGTACTGCGGCCTGACCATCGGGACGCAGCATCCGCTGGCGTTCGACGCAGTTCACTCCCCTTGGTTTCTGGCGTTTGGGCATCCGTGACTTCACCCTCGGCGCTCAATTCCAGCGCGATATCGGTGTCAGTTGTTGCTTTGTTCGCTTCCTTCTCATAAGGGTTTTGCTACGCGATCTAAATTGACGATCATGGGTGAATTACACTGACCAGCCATTTTGGTGCCTAAGGCGCGGTGGGACGACCAAAGCAGTAAGGTTGGCAAACACGTAAAAGCTATAAGATGTGGAATTGTACGGCAAATAGCCGTATGATTACATTAGGAGGTGACAAATCTCGCCCCATTGGAGCCACCGAATCGCGGCCTAATGGTGCCAG
>NZ_JBMOJE010000196.1:0-6443 GCF_049316945.1 Propionivibrio sp.
ACTTGGTTGTTATCACGGCGGCGCACGTATTCGAAAGCGGTACCGACGGCGGCGAAACAAACCAGTATTCCCGATTGTGGCTTGGAACCTTGGAGGGGTGATGGATTACGGACTCATGCCAGGCCGGTACCCGGCCATCGTCAAAAGCTACGATCAGGCGAGGCGCACTTGCCGGGTAGAGATTCCCGGCGTTACCGATGGCGGCGACGTTCTCCCTGAGGCAGAACTGTCCTATCCGCTAGGCTGTAAGTCACGGGACGGAAGTTTCGCAACAGAGATTGAGATTTTGCCTGGCGACACTGTGTGGATTGAGTTTATTGGCGCTGATTCAAGATACCCAGTTGTGACTGGCTACAGAAACGGGCAAGCCGGTAATTCCGTAGATTGGCGCAGATTCCACCATGCCAACATGGAGTTGCTGGCCGATACGCTGATGAAGCTGATTGCCGGAGGCGACGTGCTTATCAAGTCAGGAAGCCATATCACCGTGCAAGCGCCACTGATAACGCTAGATACCCCGCAGACAACCTGCACGGGAAACCTAACTGTTGCCGGGGCGCTGAGCATTCAAGGCGCGGCAGGCGGAACGTCAACAACGATCAGCGGAAACGTATCTGTGACCGGAAGCGTCATGGATAGCGCCGGGAATTCTAATCACCATAGCCATTAAGGATAACCATGAAAAACCTACTATTCAGTTTTGAGGACATGTCTGTCAAGGACAAAGCAACCAAGCAAGCCATGCGCTACTTCTCGCGCGCCGGGGCCAATGTCGTTCAGCAGGACGTTCTGCCAGGCGTCAAACGCTCTTCCGGTATCAGTTATCGTGAAATGGTGCTTACTTTCAGCGACTCGCAGAAGATCGTCATGCGCGTCAAGCAAAGTGGCGACATTTACCAGACGCTGCTCAATGGAAAGATCATCCCGATCAAGAATCAGGACGACCACGTTGCCGCCATTGCAGAGATGGTCAATGCCATGGAGACCGGTCGAACGAAGTTCCAGAAGATGATGGCCGCCATCAGCGTAAAACCACCGCCAGGCATCCGCACGGCAGCGCCAAAGGTTGAGGTAGCACTGACTGAAAAGCGCGATACCCTGAAGTTGGCTATCGCTGCCGTTCGTGAAGAGATTGCCGCCTTGGTTGCGCCGGCCTCGCCGGAAGCGGCTTAGCCATGGCTTTGAAACCGCTGAAACCTTCGAAGCTGAAGAAGAAAAATAGGAAGCATCCTTCGCCACCGGCTTGAGAAGATGTGCGCGGTTTCTCGCACATCTTCCTCAAAGCGTTTGGCGCCTCAATTTTGAGGAGTCAGAATATGTTGATTCTCGCTGAAAATCGCAGAATACCGCTGAGCGATACCCGAAGACCCGCATGAACAGGCGTTCTCCGGGGCATGCTGCAAAAGACGGAAAACGGGGTAAAAACTAGAATTCTCGTGGAATAACATCGTTTCGTACTTAACTACGAAAGGATTTATCCCGTGTCTCCGAATCTTATTCCCGTCAAAGAATTCGCAGCTCTAAAACGAGTTCAACCATCGACAATCATATCCAGGGTTTCCCGCCTGGGGAATTATTACGGCGCTGTCCCGGTAAAAATGCCGAACGGTCGGTTGTTTTTTCAAATTGACTTATCTGAACTCGTTCTCGCTGCCGGGGTGGCCAAATGAACGCACTGACCCTTCCAAGCATGAACACCCTGACCATGACCAGCCGAGAGATTGCAGAACTGACTGGGAAGGAACACAAGAACGTGATGGCCGACATTCGCAAGATGCTGGTCGAATTGCACGGCGAAGGGGGTGTGCTTAGTTTTCAGCATACCCATACCAACTCGCAGAACGGCCAGACTTACCCGGTATTCAACCTGCCCAAGCGCGAGTCTCTGATTTTGGTATCTGGCTACAACGTCGCCATGCGCGCCAAGATCATCGACCGTTGGCAGGAACTGGAGGCGCGATCAACACTCCCGGTCGAACTATCGCGTATGCAGCTTATAAACATGGCAATGGAGGCCGAACAGGAGCGTTTGATCTTGGTCGAGCAGAAAGCCGTGGTCGATGAGAAGCTCGCCATTGCCGCGCCAAAAGCAGAAGCCCTGGACAGGATATCAGCCAGCTCCGGATCAATGACCATGACCGAAGTGGCTAAGGTTGTCGGCATCAAGCGCAAAGACCTTACCGCACGGATGCAAGCCGAAGGACTTGTTTACCGCCAGAACGGTTCAATCGTGGCCTACGACAAGCATATCAAGAACGGAAACCTTGAATACAAAGAAGCCAAATATACCGACGATAAATCCGGCCTTGAAGTTCGTAAACCTTACTGCCACGTAACGCCAAAAGGAATGGCGCTGCTGGCGATGATCTTCAATCCGATTCGTGGGCTGTTCGCGTGATCGACCACTGAGCGAACTTTTGCGATCAGCCCAAGTTAGCGGAAAACGCCCCGTTATCGGCGTGCCGGCGCAAATACCATGTGCCCATGCCTAATTCTGACGCCTTCCTCCATGTCGAAACCGCTTCCCATGGCGGCGCTTTCGGAAACAACCCGATACCAACCCCTACGGAGGCGCAGCGCCTCGCCGGGAATTACAAAAAGGGCCGGGTAAGCCTGCATGGCCTGAGTATCGCCATTGAACAGCCGCGTGGCACCTATCGCACCGGCATTGATGCCAAGACAGGCAAGCGCTGGACAAACCGCATGGCGGCGCACTACGGCTATTTTGAGCGCACCAAGGGCGCGGACGGTGACGGCGTGGATTGCTTCGTCGGCTTCTACCCGCAATCAGAGACGGCCTATGTGATAAACCAGTACGTCGGCGGTCGCTTCGATGAGGCTAAGGTCATGCTGGCATTTCCGGACGAAGACTCTGCACGCCGCGCTTACCGCGACAGCTACGACCGAGGCTGGCCTGGACTGGAAAGCATCATCCCCGTATCAATTTCTCAACTCAAGTGGTGGCTGAAGCATGGTGACATGCGCCGGCCATTGCGCGCTGAAAACCTCCCCTACGCAGGACTCGAAACCATGACCAAAAACGTGCAATGGAACAGCGACGCGCTGCCCGAAGACCAGACTATTGACCAGGTGCTGTACGACATCCGCCGCGCCGATGGCAGCGAAAGGCTGCTGCTTGACTCTGTCAGCCTGCAGGACATCCTTGAAGATTCTGATGGGGTTATTGCGTTTGACGCGCTGGTCATTCCTTTTGCCAGGCTTGAGAACAAGATGGAAGCGCTCAACAAGGCAATGGAACGGGCAGGAAGCACCGTCAAGCCAGCGGCAATGCAAGTAACTGAGCCCTTCAACCAGCGGGGCGTAGCCAATGTTGCGGCCATCTTCGAACTGAGCGATGGCCAGTCGGTTTCGATCTTCTTCCACAACCCGGACGTAACGCCTAAAAAGATGGCCAGCACGGATGAGCTGATTTCGTGGAAGTGGCTGCTGAACAAGAAAGACATCACCATCGTCGTTGCGCCTGAGCGCGGTGAAGACCTGAATGTGCGCGAGGTAGTACGGCGCATCATGAAACTTGCCGATAAGAACAGCGCGGCATTCATCCGGGCAAACGGCAAGCGCGCCGAGCGCATGGCTGCCATTGGCGGGTTGAAGGATGAGATCACCGGCTTGGAAGCTGAATTCAAGCAGGTGCAGGGCGAGCTTGAGGTGGCGAAGATCGAGGCTGAGGGGAGGAAGGCGAAGGCGGCGGAAGTACAGAAAAAGTCACCGATTGAATTTCTTTCCGATCCACCTCACTTGAATTATCGAGTAAGTAAGACAGCGCAAAATAGCGTAAGAATAATGCCTGCCGTTGGGAAGAAATTTATAGAGGAAGAAATAAACTCATTAAAGAAATGGGTTTCTGACGCCGGTTTTAGCGTTTATTCAAAGGGAACGTACCTTCAAGTTATTGGAGATGATGCCCCAGATATTCCCGACGGGCTTGAAGAAAAGAGACTTGAAAGGGTAATTGCAAAAGAAAAAGCGCGTGATGATGAAAAAACCTCTGCTGAGTTAAGCCGCGCGGAAGAGTACGCGGCTCTACCATCATCAAAATGGATTGAAAACAATCTCGGGTCTGATTTCGCCGGCGAGTACAACAAGCTGATGCTTGCTAGATTCCTCGACAAAAAGGATAAATTTAAAGGGATGACAAGCCGAGGCTGGGCCGACCCATTGACGCGCCTTGGATTCGACGCAAGCGGTGAATATTTAGTTCAAGATGCGCTTGACTTCCTTAAAGAGAAGTACGTTTCTAATGCATCGTCAGGTGCCGCAGAAACCGACCCGGCCCCCGTCGCAGCTCCCGAAAATCAAAAATTCTATGTCCAAAAGTTCGATGATCGTTACCGCGTGACTTCCGCCAAAAACGGAAATCCTATCAGCCCATCCTACCCAACGGATGAAGAGGCTACGGCAGCCAAGTTGCAATATGTCAATTCCGGAGAATTTCCGAAGCCTAGCGACGCTTTGGAAGCCAAGGCTGACCCGGCCCCCGTCGCCGTCGCCGATCCCGTCACTCCAACAGACAGCGACCAGTCAAAGTACGACAAAAAAATAAAAGAGTGGGACGAAAGATTGGCAAAAGTTGGCTCTGAAAAGACGTTGGAACGAGCAATAAATGCAGTGGCTGGTGGGATTATTGGCCGAGAGTTTGGGGAGTCTTCAGAGAGCTTCTACGCGAGAGACGTTCAAGCTAGGGCAACGCGAGACTGGCTGTATGAAAAGCAAGGAAAAATCGCAGCGATAGACCGAAGCGGTGTTTCTGAGAATGACGCCGCCGATCCCGTTCAAGGCCCGTTGCCGTGGGACGGCGCAAGCGCCAACGACGAAACACGCTGGTTTGGTACCACCGTTCGCCTTACTGCGCTTACTCGTAAATTGGGGGCAATTGGATTAGTCAGAGAAGGCGATGCTGTTCTCTATAACGTCATCAATGGCGGCGGTGCGCTGGCGGTTAAATGGCCGAACTTGGAATCTACTGTTCGCGTTACCGTTCGTGGGCAGTACATCGTTGAAGTTCTCGAACTGGTCGACAGCAAGGCGGTTGCCAAACCTGCCAATGAAAAGACGCCAGAACCTACCCCGGAGCCAACAGCTACACGCAACAGGCCATCTCCAGGCCAGTATGTGCAGCCAAAAAATAACGCTTCCCGTGAGGGTCAAATAGCGCTTGCAGATAGGGGGGGCAGAATTGCGACGCTGATCATGTTGAATAATGCGGTTGGAAACCCATACAGCGACTCAGAGATTAATAATGTTGCGAATGATCGAATTGATGATGTTGGCGACTATCTGAACGAGATTGGAATGGCGAACAAAGTGGCCGATCCCGTTACGCCAGCAGACACCTCGGCATCCGGCGATGGCGGGAACATCCCCCCGGTTAATCCACCAGTGGCAACGGGAGGGGATGAACCTCCATCCGTAGCCACCGAAGACCCGCAGAAGGTCGCCGACCGCGCACTGTTCCAGTCGGTTATCGACGCGACAAACCCAGACATGATCGAGCCGTCCTTGGCCGACAAACTTGAGGCCGCGTACAACAGGTACATCGGCGATGCTGAAATGGAAGCTTTGTTTGAGGCGGCTGTTAATTCCTACATGGAAGCTGGCCTTGCCGCTTCTGCAAACTTGTAGGAATTAACAAGAATGAACACAAACAATGAGCCGGTATTCACGCAGTTTAGACACAACGCAGCAGGGGCAATCAAGGCGTTGAAAGAGGCCGGATCGGGTATTGCCGTTGCTGCTTTGTTTCACCCCGCCGTTGGTGACATTGATCTTCGGTGGGGAAAGACAAGCGACGATCCAAGAGCAAAAGGACACGGACTGGCGAAGATAATCAAGTGGCACCCGGAAGTTCTAAACGACTTGCAAGGTTTTATTTCTAGTCTAATTGTCCATCAGAATCACAAAAAGAAAGGAGAAATTCACCTTTCTGACTTGAAAGACGGCAGGGCAGGAATAAAGCTTGAGTGGAATGGAAAAACAGGTCACTGGCTTATGACTGCCTACATTAAGGGGGCCAGCGCATCTAAAGGGACTCCGGCGGCTTTAGATGATTCGTCCGGGCCGACAACAGCTACCCCGAACAACACTGGCGATTTGATTCTAGGCTTTGAGATTATTCAGGTCAACATGGAAGATGGGAACCATATGAAAGCTATATTTGACAGTGTTGCCGGAATGAGTCCTCTGGTAAAGATGAAGTTGATGCGCGACCTGAACACGGTTCGCACCAACATTGCATCCGTCGGTGCAGGCGCACTGGCGGCAATGAAGCGCCTGAAACTGATGTCACGGCTTAACCAGATACGCGTTCAACTTGGCGCTGCAAAGCCCAAAGCCGCGACGGAGCCGCAAGCAGCGCCGGAGCCGCAAGCCGAACCCCAAGCCCCCCGCAACCCGACAGCGCATTATTACGAATACGACCCGAA
>NZ_JBMOJE010000197.1:0-6422 GCF_049316945.1 Propionivibrio sp.
GTGCCATCGACGCGCAGCAGTTCGGCATCCTCGCTCTGTGCGTGCTCTACACCGCCGCATGGGCTAAGGGATTCTTTCAGCATTGGATTAAATCATGAGTGCCGTATCAAATATCGTAGTTCACCAAGGAGAAGTAAATTGAAACAGAAGAAAAAAGCAGCAAAGAAACTCAATAGCATCAAGGGTTACGTCGATGGTTGCCTCGCCGGAATTGAAGTTGGGCGCGAGTTGATGGCAAAAGAGATTTCTCTGGTACTGGAGTCTGCACGCCACTTGGGGGAACACGGCCTGAACCGCTACGCGGATGTGCTGATTGAAGAACTGGAAGAGAACATGTACGAGTTAAATCGAGCCGATACCGAAGAGTGCGCCGAAAAATACTGCCCCGAAGGTGCTGACAAGTGCTGTTCTGCTTGCGAGTGCGCGGATTGATATGACCGCAAAACGCATCAGGGAAATGAAAAATGGGCCGCGCATCGGCGTGGCTATAGCCGAGCGCGTAAAAACGCATGACGAAATCAACAACCTGCCAATGAAGGCTATCCAGTCAGCTATCCGATGGACGGGAACCTGCCGACTGCACATGCTCAATGAGGATGCTGAATGCCTTCTGTCCGAGTACAAGCTATCCAAGGGCGACAGCAAAATCTACTACGCCGATGCCAGTACCGGATTGTTGTTTGACCGCGTTACAGGCGCGTGCAGGCAGTCAAGCCGGGTAACGCTGGACATTGAGAGTATCAAGGAGACGGTATGCACACTGGCAGGCTTCGGGCGGTGGCGCAACGCGAAATTCGAAGGATGGTCAGAGACGCAGCTAAAAAACAAGCGCGGGCCGAAAACCAAGGAACAGAAGGCGCAATCGGAAGAGTTTGAAATGGCAGAGGTGGATTGATGTCAGCCGACCAACTTGATGATGCCAGCGACCGCGAGCAGGAGATGCGCGACGATGCCATTGCTGCCATTCGACGCAAGGCATCAGAGCAGGTTATCCCGGCAGTCGGCCAGTGCCACAACTGTTGCGCCATCGTTCCAGAGGGCGTCAGTCATTGCGACAAAGAATGTGAAATCGACCATACGATCAGACGCAGCGCAGATGCCATGAGATACTCACGATGACCACGACCCCGTTGATTCGACGCCAAGTAACCGCAGATCGCGGACAGCGGTTAGCCACCACAAAAGATGTCGTGGATTTAATCAAATCAACGGGGCTGACAAAATTCACCTCACGCGACATTGCCGAGCGCCTGGCAAAGAACCCAGTATCAATGATGCGCGTGGAGTACGCCGCACGCGCAGCGATCAACTGGCTATGCTCCAAGGGGCAAGCCAGAGCATGTGGTGAGGTCATTAGGACAACTGGTACGCCAGCAAAAGGGAAATACATGGCTACGGTCTATGAGCTCACGAATCTGCACGGTTTCGACGGGTGCGATGTGGAACTGCTGAACATGGTGTTCTTCAGGATTGGGGTGATAAGAGAGGTTGATTCCTTAGAGGTTGAATGCAATGGCTAAAAGAAAACGATTAACGGACGAAGAAAAAAACAAGATCATTGCGGACTGGAAAACAGGGAAGTTCACAGTCCGCGACATTTCCGATAAATACGGAGTCCCCGTTTCGTCTGCGCACAATATTGTAAAAGACGTAGAAAAGATAATTAGTAAGCTAGTGGACAAGCAAGTTGAGCTAAATCAAGAAGTTGCACAACTCTCTGAACGGGAAGTGAACATGTTCAGAGATGAGGTTAGTGACCGAATGCGGCACACAGAATTCTTCAACTCGCATGCAATCAAAAATGTTCAGGACGCCATGAACATGGAGTGCGAAAGCCAGAACGACTTCCGCGCAAGGGCAGATACGATCAGCAAGGGCCGGCAGGACGTTCTCGGCAAATCGCCTGAAACTGCGATCCAGATCAACAACCAGCCCATAGGCAAGGTTGAAATCATTATCGTCAGGAGAGAGAAGATTGAGAACGCTGAGTATTAGCCTGCACGAGGTATTTGACGGATTCCAAGAGCCTGCACGCTACAAGGGAGCATGGGGAGGCCGTGGAAGCGGTAAGTCTCACGCTTTCGCACTCATGCTTATCGCGCAGTGTGTGGCACGCCCTGGGCTTCGCTGCGTGTGTATCCGCGAGGTGCAGAAGACGCTGAAAGAGTCCAGCAAGCGACTCATCGAGGACAAGCTGCAAGAACTGGGGATCGTTGAGGAAGACGGATTCCGTGTGCTGAACGAAGTCATCGAAACGCCAGGTGGAGGGATCATTAGCTTCGTGGGCATGCAGGATCACAACGCCGAGTCCATCAAGTCGCTTGAAGGCTATTCAATCGCTTGGGTTGAGGAAGCGCAAACGCTATCGCACCGATCGCTATCGCTGCTTCGCCCGACAATCCGAGCACCAGGTTCAGAATTGTGGTTTAGCTGGAACCCGCGAAGGAAGTCAGATGCCGTGGATATGATGCTGCGTGGCGACGTTCTGCCGACTGGCGCCATCGTCAATCGTGTAAATTGGTCGGATAACCCGTGGTTTCCAGATGTTCTGGAGCAGGAGCGGCTTGATTGTCTTGAGCAGTCGCCAGAGCAGTACCCGCACATATGGGAGGGTGAGTACGCCATGGTTCTGACCGGTGCGTACTACGCCAAGCATATCGCCATAGCGAAACAGGAGGGGCGTATCAGCAGAGTCGGCGCCGATCCTTTGATGACGATACGCATGTTTGTGGATATTGGCGGTACCGGCGCCAAGGCCGATGCTTTCACCATCTGGTGCGCGCAGTTCATCGGAAAGGAAATCCGAGTCATTGACCATTACGAAGCAGTTGGCCAGCCGTTGGCGGCTCATGTGGCTTGGATGCGTGCTCGCGGCTACACCCCGGAAGTCGCGCAGATATGGCTGCCGCATGACGGAACATCGCATGATCGTGTTTATGACGTATCGTTTGAAGGCGCTTTGAGGAAGGTCGGCTATACGGTTACGACAGTTCCAAACCAAGGCGCAGGGGCGGCTAAGGCGCGGGTTGAGTCAGGAAGAAGGCTATTCAATCGAATCTGGTTTGATGCCGCTAAAACACAAGGCGGGCTGGATGCCCTTGGTTGGTACCATGAGAAGCGGGACGAGGCGCGCAACATTGGGCTAGGGCCTGAGCATGATTGGGCGAGCGATTCAGCCGACAGTTTCGGATTGATGTGCATCGTGGCGGAACAGTTCTATGGATTCGTGCAGGTTCCAGAGTGGAAGCGCGCCCTCAGTCATCGCGGACGGACAACCGAGGGGGCTGCTTGATGCTACGCCACGCGAATCTCGATCTGGCGCCCAAGCGCACGAGCCGCCGCCTCGATGTGATCAAAGCGAGACGCGTGCGTCAGGTCAAACAGTCGATCCACTTGCGGCATATGCCAACCCAGGCGGCGAGCCAATTCCGACTTCTTGATGCCTTGCTCGGTCATCGCCTGATAAACGCCTAGCTTGGCGCACTCAAGCGCTGACGGGCGAACTGTTGGGCGGCCATTGGCAGCGGATGCCACGGGAAGCGGCCGTCGTGCATCGACGTAGAACGACAGCGCCGTTTCCAGAGCATCAATGGCGTACATCAGCGCCTCATCCTCATCTTCTCCTTGCGTTATGCCTTCAGGTACATCGGGGAAGGTTACGACAAATCCACCTTCTGGCTGGGATTCAAGCACTACAGGGTATTCAAACATGGTTCATTTTCCTTTCAGTCCGAGTTGCTTCTTGATGCCCTCTACCGTTCCGGTCTTCAGGTCAGTGTTGTGCATAGGCAAGATGGTTTGCTTGTCGCCAAGATAAATCTTGATGTGCGACCCTTTGGCCTGGCCGTAGGTCACTCCTTGCTTGGTAAGCCATCGCTTGAATTCATTTGAGTTCATGGATTAAATATTAACAGTTCTGTTGTGGTTAGCAAGCAGTAAAAATGCTGGCTATCGCAAGTATAAAAGGTCAATCACTCACCGGATTGACCTTTATGCCGAAGAACAGCACACAGACCGCCTCTGAAAACTGGGAGCGCTACCAGTACGGCGTCGAGCGAGGACACCGCGACTACACGGCGACATCGGCGGTTCTTGAGGGGTACTACCTGGGCGGGCAGTACGACAGAGACGGGCGATTGCTGGCAGGCGGCCACTGGAACGAAGCCGACCTCGAAGTGCTCGGCGAACAAGGCCGACCAGCTTACGAATTCAACCAGATCATGCCAGCGGTCAATTCCGCTTTGGGCTACCAGATCGCCAACCGGGTGGACATTGCATTCCGGCCTCGACAAGGCGATGCGACAAAAGAACTGGCAGACGTTCGCTCCAAGGTGGCCATGCAGATTGCCAGCAACAATGACCTGCACTGGCGCGAATCCGAAGTATTTTCAGACGGGATGATCCAGCAGCGCGGCTACTTCGAGTGCCGCATGGACTTTGACGACAATATGCTGGGTGAGCTGCGGATTTCAGTACTTGATCCCATGGACGTGATCCCTGACCCGGACGCCAAATCATACGACCCGGCAGGCTGGGCGGACGTGATTATTACCCGATGGATGACGCTGGACGACATCGAGGGGCTGTACGGTAAGGACATGCGCAAACTGGCCGAGGAAAGCAAGTCAGGATCGTATGTGGCCAACAGCGATTTCGGAGACGTCGACAGCGATACTACGCCTCGCGGCAAGTTCGGCGCCGGAAAGGGCCGCTATGACTCGCAGTTCACCGTGGCCGGGATTGTGCATTACCGCATCATCGACCGGCAGAAGTGGGTTCGAGAACTGGCCAACGTGGCCATTCACCCCAGCGGTGACATTCGCCCCCTGGAAGGCGACGAAGACCCGGACGCCATTGCAGAAATGCAGCGCAATGGGATCAATGTGGTGAAACGGACGGTCAAGCGGGTGCGCTGGGCAGTGTCGACCATGGATACCGTTCTGCATGACGACTGGTCGCCCTATGACCGATTTACGGTGGTGCCCTTCTTCCCGTTCTTCCGCCGAGGCCGGACGCGCGGCATGATCGACAACGCCATCGGCCCACAAAAAGCGCTGGACAAAGGCATCAGCCAAGCCATTCACATCATCAACACCACGGCAAACTCGGGCTGGCAGCTCGAAGAGAACCAGCTAGCGAACATGACCACGGAACAACTGGAGCAGCAGGGCGCTTCTACCGGCCTGGTGCTGGAGCGTAAGGCAGGAACGCCACTACTGACCAAGATTCAGCCGAATTCCATGCCGCCAGGCGTCGAGAAGATCATTGAACTGGCAACTTTCACGCTCAAAGACGTGACCGTTCCCGATGCCATGCGCGGCACACAAGGCGCTGAACAGTCAGGGATTGCCATTCAAAGCAAGCAGCACGCGGCACAGCAGGGCTTGGCGGTACCGCTGGATAGTCTGTCACGTACTCGCAACATGCTGGCGCGCTGGATTGATTACTCAATCACCAAATACTACAACTCGGAGCGGGTGTATCGCATTACCCGCGTCGACCCGGCTACCGGGCAGGACGTTGATGAAGAAATCCCCATCAACAAGATGGATCAAGCCACCGGGTTGTATTTCAACGACATGACCATCGGCGAGTACGACGTGGCGATCACGGAACAGCCGATGCAGGTGACGTTCGAGAATAGCCAATTCACGCAGACGATGGAATTGCGCAAAGCCGGGGTGAATTTGCCGGATAACGTGATTATCAAGCACTCGAATCTGTCCGATAAGCACGAGATCATGCAGCAGATGGAGCAGCAGCAGAAGCCTCCACCAGCAGACCCGATGGCTGAAGCCAAGGCGAGGCTGATTGACGCTCAGACGCGCAAGACGCTGGCCGAAGCGGTCAATGCGAGCGTGACCGGCATGTTCTCGGGCACTCAGGCGGCAGTGAATATCGCCTCGCAACCGGCAGTGGCGCCATTGGCTGATGCCTTGCTCAAGTCAGCCGGGTTTGTCGATATGGACTTGGCGCCAATCATTCCGTCAGTTCCTGCAGGTATCCCGGTTATTCCTCCAGATCAGGACAACATACCGAGCAACACGAGTCCCAACTTCCCCCCGAGGATTGGTACGCCTGATGCGGGGATGAACACGGGGATTGAGGGCGGACAGGCATGATCCAGCTGATGCTGGGCGACTGCCTTGAGTCTATGCGCGGAATGGCCGACAACTGCATCGACCTGACTGTTACATCGCCACCTTACGACAATCTTCGCACCTATAACGGATTCAGTTGGGATTTTGAAGGTATTGCGCGTGAGCTTTTCCGAGTAACTAGGCCGGGCGGCGTGGTGGTGTGGGTAGTTGGCGACGCTACGATCAAGGGCAGCGAGACAGGTACGAGCTTCAGGCAGGCTCTGTTCTTCAAGGAGATCGGGTTTAACTTGCACGACACGATGATTTACCAAAAGCTCAATT
>NZ_JBMOJE010000198.1:0-6371 GCF_049316945.1 Propionivibrio sp.
ATCAATGCAGGTGAGAAGATAAAATCGGGAAGTTATTTCGTAGCCGTTCCTAAGGCAAACCTCGGCGTCGACCCCATACACCAGCAAGCCGACACCAAGGCAGTCGAGCAGCACGGCATAGCGCTCGATCTCGGCATCATCAGCCTGAAGTTTGGGTGCCGCAGTGCTGATGATGCTGATTGACATCAGGCTGCCGCGAGAGCCTGGTCCAGATCGGCGATCAGGTCATCGATGTGTTCAATGCCGATCGACAGGCGGATCATGTCTTCCGAAACACCGGCCTTGGCCATTTCGTCCGGCCCGAGTTGACGGTGCGTGGTCGAGGCCGGGTGGCAGGCCAGTGACTTGTTATCGCCGATGTTGACCAGACGGGTGAACAGTTGCAGCGCATCCTGGAAGCGCCCGCCGCCCGCAAAGCCCCCTTTGACACCGAAGGTCAGGATGCCGGAAGCACGGCCGTCCATGTATTTCTGAACCAGCGCATGGTCCTTGTGCTCGGGCAGGCCGGCGTAATTGATCCACGACACCTTGGCGTGGCCCTTGAGGAACTCGGCGACCTTGACTGCATTGGCGCAGATGCGGTCCATGCGTAGCGGCAGCGTTTCCAGCCCCTGCAGGATCAGGAAGGCGTTGAAGGGTGAAATGGCGGCGCCCATGTTGCGCAGCGGAACGACGCGCGCACGACCGATGTAGGCGGCAGCGCCGAGGGCTTCGGTGTAGATCACGCCGTGGTAGGAAACGTCCGGCTCGTTGAGGCGCTTGAACCGGGCCTTGTGGTCGGCCCATGGGAACTTGCCGCTATCGACGATCATGCCGCCGATCGAATTGCCGTGGCCACCGATGTATTTGGTCAGCGCGTGCACCACGATGTCGGCGCCATGTTCGAAGGGGCGGCACAGATAGGGCGAGGGGACGGTGTTGTCGACGATCAGCGGTATTCCGTGGCGATGGGCGATTTCAGCGAGCAACTCGAAGTCAGTGACGTTGCCGAGCGGGTTGCCGACCGACTCGCAGTACAGGGCTTTGGTCTTGCCGTCGATCAGTTTCTCGAAGGAGTCCGGATCGCGGTGGTCGGCGAAGCGCACGTCGATACCGTACTGTGGCAGCGTATGGGCAAAGAGGTTGTAGCTGCCGCCATACAGCGTGGCTGCAGAAACGATATTTTCACCGGCTTCGGCGATGGTCATGATCGAGTTGGTGACGGCTGCCATGCCCGAGGCCAGCGCCAGTCCAGCGATACCGCCTTCCAGCGCGGCAACGCGCTTTTCCAGTACATCCTGGGTCGGGTTCATGATTCGCGTGTAGATGTTACCAGGAACCTTGAGGTCGAAGAGGTCGGCGCCGTGCTGTGTGCTGTCGAACGAGTACGAAGTCGTCTGGTAGATCGGCACAGCAACCGCTTTGGTCGTGGGCTCAGGGCTGTAACCAGCGTGTACAGCGAGTGTTTCAAGTTTCATGGGGTCTCCCGTGGCAGTGTTGGATGCAAAGTTCGAATATTAGCACTTGGAATGCTCGCTTCAGATCGAGAATTCATATCGACAGCGTTCATTGGAACAAGAAAAAAACGCCCCGAAGGGCGCTTTGGCGTGATTCTGAAATCCTTTACATGCGGCTCAACTGGCCGTTGCTGATTCGCACTCGATCCCCACGCTGCACCGAGGGCGGTTGCGATTCCGAAAAAACACGGGTATTGCCGTCGTCAAGGCGGACCGTGATTTCATAGTGTTTTGAACTGCGAACGTTCTTCTCGACCGCGTTGCCGGCGTAAGCGCCGCCAACGGCGCCGACAACGGCACCGACCGTCTTGCCACGTCCGTTGCCAATCTGGTTGCCAAGCAGGCCGCCTACGACACCACCGCTGATGGCGCCAAGACCTGTACCTTCTCCATCCTGTTTGACTTCACGCACACTTTCGACGGTGGCGCAGTCGCGACAGGTATTCGAATATTGCTGCTGTTGTTGCCGTTGCTGACGACCTTGCTCGACATAGACGCCGCTGTCGTTCATCGGGTAGTTGCCTACCGGGGTCGCGCCACGATTGTTATAGCTGGGCGTTGAATCATAAGCGTACTCGTCTTCCCTCGGGGCTCTGCGCGGTGCCGCTTGGCGAACCGGAGCCGCTTTTGCGGGGGCGGGGGTAGCTGCCACAGGTGCGGCGACTGGAGCCGGAGGGATTATCGCAGCGGGCGTTGCAGGAAGTGGAGTAGTCGGGGCGACCGCCACCTGTGCGGCTGGTGCAACATTGTTATTGTTGTTGCCGGGTATCCAGCCGGCGATCGAGGCAATGGCGGCCAAGCTGGCGATCGATACCGTGGTTGCGGCAACGATGATCATCGGGTGGGTGCTACGGGTCTGGTTTTCCATGTTTCGCCTCACTGATTTATTGGTGGTGAGCGATAAACGCCGCTGTTCGGCATTTAGTAGACGCTTGATACAAACAAATACAACTTATCACCTGAGTGATACAGGTGACTGCCTTGCAAATTATGAAACGCTTTGCCTTTGATAGCAATGTTGCATCGTAATCTGCGGCGATTACTCAGGGCGCACCCCAAGAGTACTTCTTCGTAATGCACCTGCGGCGCATTATTCAGGGCGCACCCCAAGAGTACTTCCTCGTAATGCACCTGCGGCGCATTATTCAGGGCGCACCCCAAGAGTACTTCCTCGTAATGCACCTGCGGCGCATTACTCAGGGCGCATCTGCGGGAAGAGTATGACGTCGCGGATGTTGGCTGAGTCCGTCAGCAGCATGACCAGCCGGTCGATGCCGATGCCGCAGCCGCCGGTGGGTGGCAGGCCGTATTCGAGGGCGCGAATGTAATCGGCGTCGTAGTACATGGCTTCCTCGTCGCCAGCATCCTTGGCCTTGGCCTGTTCCAGGAAGCGCGCGGCCTGATCTTCCGGATCGTTCAATTCCGAGAAGGCGTTGGCGATCTCGCGGCCGACGATGAACAATTCGAAGCGTTCTGTAACCTCCGGATTGTCGTCGCTGCAACGGGCCAGCGGGCTGATCTCGGCCGGATAGTCGATGATGAAGGTCGGGTCCCACAGATCGGCTTCGGTTGTTTCCTCGAACATCAGCAATTGCAGGGTGCCCAGGCCCATGCCATTCTTGACATCGGCCTTCATCGCAGTGAGCTTCTGCTTCAGCCATTCGGCGTCGTTCAACTGTTCCAGCGTGTATTGCGGGCAGTATTTACGGATCGCCTCGACCATGGTCAGGCGGTCAAACGGCTTGGAAAGGTCGAGGGTGCGCCCCTGATATTGAAACACCTCGGTGCCCAGAGCTTCGCGTGCGGCATGGCGCAACAAGCCTTCGGTGAAGTCCATCAGCTTGCGGTATTCGGTATACGCCTCGTAAAACTCCATCATGGTGAACTCGGGGTTATGCCGCGGGCTCATGCCTTCGTTGCGGAAGTTGCGGTTCATTTCGAAGACCTTCTCGAAGCCGCCAACGACCAGTTTTTTCAGATACAACTCCGGCGCGATACGCAAGAAAAGCTCCATATCCAGCGCATTGTGGTGCGTCTTGAAGGGGCGCGCCGAGGCGCCACCGGGGATCGGGTGCATCATCGGCGTTTCGACTTCGAGGAAGCCGTGATCGGTCATGTAATTGCGGATCGACTGGACGATGCGGCTACGGGCCATGAAGGTGAAGCGCGACTGCTCGTTGGTGATCAGGTCAAGATAGCGCATGCGGTACTTCTGTTCCTGATCGGTCAGGCCGTGGAACTTCTCGGGCAGCGGGCGCAGCGATTTTGTAAGCAGGCGGATTTCCGAGCACTGGATGGTTAATTCGCCGGTCTTGGTACGGAACAGGGTGCCAATGGCGCCAATAATGTCGCCGATGTCCCAGCGCTTGAAGGTGGCATAGGTTTCCTCGCCCACCTTGTCACGGGCGACGTAGAGCTGGATGCGGCCGGAGAGGTCGGCAATGCTGATGAAGGAGGCTTTGCCCATGACGCGCTTGAGCATGATGCGCCCGGCAACCTTGACCTCGACCGGCGCGGCTTCAAGTTCTTCGCCGGATTTTGATTCATAGACTTCGGCAATCTTGCCGGCGGTGTTCTCACGGGAGAAATCGTTCGGGTAGGCCTTGCCGGTGGCGCGCCATTCCGCGAGCTTCGCGCGGCGCTCGGTGATGATGTGGTTTTCGTCTTGCGTCGTGGCGTTGTTCGGCGGGCTGCTTGGTTCGGACATGGTGTGTCTCGCAATCAAAGATTTGAATATTGGTGAAACGCGTGATCGAAAGGATCAGACGCCCTGTTTCAGGCTGGCTTCGATGAACTGGTCGAGATCACCGTCGAGTACGCTTTGCGTATGGCCGACTTCGACGTTGGTACGCAGGTCCTTGATGCGCGACTGGTCGAGTACGTAGGAACGGATCTGGTGGCCCCAGCCGATGTCGGTCTTCGAGTCTTCGAGTTTCTGCTGTTCTGTCTGGCGCTTGCGAATTTCTGCTTCGTACATGCGAGATTTCAGCATGGCCATCGCCTCAGCGCGGTTGCGGTGCTGCGAACGGTCGTTCTGGCACTGGACGACGATGCCCGACGGAACGTGCGTGATGCGCACGGCCGAGTCGGTCTTGTTGATGTGCTGGCCGCCAGCCCCGGAGGCGCGGTAGGTATCAACGCGCAGATCAGCCGGGTTGATGTCGATCTCAAACGAATCGTCGATTTCCGGGTAGACGAAGATCGAGCAGAAACTGGTATGGCGACGGGCATTCGAGTCGAACGGTGATTTGCGAACCAGGCGATGAATGCCGGTTTCCGAACGTAGCATGCCGAAACAGTAATCGCCGGTGAGCTTGATGGTGGCCGTCTTGATGCCGGCAACGTCGCCCTCGGATTCTTCGAGAACATCGACCGCGTAGCCCTTGCGTTCGCCGTACTTGATGTACATGCGTAGCAGCATCGACGCCCAGTCCTGAGCTTCGGTACCGCCGGCACCGGCCTGGATGTCGATGAAGCAGTTGAGCGGGTCGGCCGGGTTGTTGAACATGCGTCGGAATTCGAGCGTCGCAACCCGTTTTTCGATGTTGTCTACGTCGCTGGAGACGGCTTCAAGTGTGTCGTCATCGTTTTCCTCACGCGCCATGCTGAATAACTCGTCGGCGTCCTTGAGGCCGTCGGTGACCTGATCGATGGTCAACACAACGTTTTCCAGCGATTTCTTTTCCTTGCTGAGTTCCTGGGCACGTTCGGCGTTGTCCCAGATTTTCGGGTCTTCGAGCTCGCGGGATACGGCGTCTAGCTGATCGAATTTCTGATCGTAGTCAAAGATACCTCCGCAACTCGGTGGTTCGCTGAGCGAGATCCACGAGTCGGTTGGCGATGATATTGAGCTGTTCTGCTTCCATGATATTCCGAGGGATAAACGACAAACGTTGAATTATATACGCTGAACACCCGGCATTCAGGCGAGGCAAGAGCGCTCATGGCAGTTTTTCCGGGAGGCTGATAAAATCCGCGGCTGAATTATTCGCAACGGTTAAACCTAATGGCCCGAAAAAAATCCGTCTGGCGTCCGCAAATTGGTGCTGTTGCAACCTACATTGGCGGCGCCAGTAAACTGGCAAGCAGTGCTTACAACGTTCGGGTGGTGGCCGAGAGCAGTGTTGATCGCATGGTGGTGGAAGCCATCGGGCGTAGCGGAACGCCGGTGAGATTTACGGTCAAGTGTAAAAACCTTGCGCCGCTTCAGCCAGGGTTGTTCGATTAAGCAGCTTCAATAGAACTCGTAAGTCCTGGGCGATCCGTTTGGTGATTGTGAAGGAAAGCTGCCGACCCGGGTCACATTCCCCTCCATCAGCGGTTCGCCGGACATGGATCCGGAGCGATCGATGACCAGCGACAGGTGGTAGGGCTTGCGCACCTTCTTCTGGGCCGGATCGGGATCCGGAGGCCGTTCGCTGCGCCGGACACATCATCGATCGTCTCAACGCGACCGATGTCGCGTCCCTGGTTGTCTTCGATGACCACGTCAATACGCTGGTGCCGGCCCGTCCGGTCGGTGACCGCAAGCTGCTATACACCGCGCTGGCCAAGATCCGCTCCGGCGGCTCGACGAACCTTTACGGCGGCTGGAAGGCCGGCATGGAGTCCTTGCTGCCGGAGGCCCGGAATGCCGCACTCGCCCGCGTCATCCTGCTTTCCGACGGAAATGCCAATGTCGGCGAAACGGAAGATACCAATGAAATTGCCGCCTTCTGTGCCGAAGCGGCCGAGAAGGGGGTCAGTACCTCCACCTACGGACTGGGAAGCGATTTCAATGAAACGTTGATGGTCGAGATGGGCAAGCGAGGTGCCGGTAACCTGTGCGCGGCGCCGTGAAACTACCATGAATTCGGCAACTTGAAAGTGCCAGTG
>NZ_JBMOJE010000199.1:0-6303 GCF_049316945.1 Propionivibrio sp.
CAGACCGAACGTAATAGCGCAAACTTGATATGTTTATTTATTTACGCCGCCTAACGTGGAGAAAATAAAGGCGTACAACGTCACAAATGCAGAGAAAATAAAAGCGAACAAAGCCGCGTACAACGCCGCTAATGCGGAGAAAAAAAAGCGGACAACGCACGATGATGGCGGCAGCGCGGTAGTGTTTGAGTAATGACCAAGTGAGGAAAACATCGCACAAATGACCCTGCAAGCCAAAACCCTGAAAATCACGGCGGTAATCACTGATTTTGAACAGCACCTCGACTTGGATACTGTTGGATCGAAAATCGTTACCGTGACAATTGTGGATTCGACAGGCGGCAAGCTTGCGGTGTCACTCAGCTCAAAGTCCTATCGCAAAGCGGTGGCGGCATTCAAGGAGTATGACGGTAACGCTGCAGTGATTGTTTCTGGCGAGCTGGATATGGCTGCCAGAACAATTAACCAAGCCGGTATCATCGTGCAGCAGAAGGTGCCTAAAGCTGTCCCGGAGCCTATTCCCTCGGCAGACGTAGCGGTTCCTGTTTTGACCGATCCGATGCCAGTGACTCGCAGCCCAGTTATCACCATCAAGAAAAAGCACATACTTGAAATCCCGACTTCTTGAGAGTAGCAACGTGTGAGCATGAATGAATTTCGCCGACTGGCCGTGAAGATTGATCAGCACATGCAACAGCTTTCTGCCCAAGGCGTCAGCGAGGCTCATGTCATTTTTGATCGAATGGTGGGATACGTCCCCGACCTGCACAAGATTTGGGTCGGCACTACCGACGATCAACTCATTGCACTGTGCAACGAGTTTCCTGGGTTTTACCGCTACGCCTTCATCATGGAAGAGGCGTCCAAAATCGAGAACAACAAGGTATCGCGGCCCTATGACGGCATTACCAAGATACCTTTACAGAACAAGCCACTGGCGGATCAATTGCTGACAACGGCGGCAACACTTGAGCGTGGCTACCAAGCGTTTCGTGGAAGCGGCAACCTGCAAGTATTCCAGCCCCAAGTTAATGAGCTGGACCGGCTGCATCGGCAATGGCTTTCCGATTTGGACAGCTTCAAAAGCTCTCTACGTGCGCAGGGCGTAGAACCCAAAGCATTGGAGTACGTGAATGAAGCGTTCGGACGCCTTGCCGAGCGCATCAAGAAACTTGCCGGCTGAAGTGGAAATTGAAGTTGGAATTTGAGTGACGGAATTTTCGGCGATATGCAGAGTCCAGGAATATGTGGAGTTCAGGCGAAGGGATAGCGCTTCTTCAGTGGTACGGCCGCCAAACGGTTGCCATGCCACTGGGTGACCAGACGGGTGACCTGCGCACGGCTGTAGCCGGTGGTGCGTTGTAGATACACCCGCAGCACACCGCGCTCGCGCTTGCTCAGATGGGGATAGTCGAAGCGCTTGAGCACATGACTGATGTGTTCATAGCGGTCGCTGTCGTCCCCGTGCGCTAGAAACTCGATCTCCTCGCTGGCGCTGAGAAATTGTTCGATCTGCTCAATCGTGCGCAGCCGTGTTTCGTTCATGTTGATCACCATCCTTGCGATGATCAACCCACTTATCAATTCAGCCTCAGATTTATCGCTTCAGGCTCATAACTCATTGGACAGGGCTGTCAATCTGAGTCGCGCAAACAACAAGTCAATATTCACTTTGCTTCAGGCAAGTAGTTCTTCCCGAGGCCGGATCAACTGCTCCCTGGGAACACCGACCTATTTCATAAGCTCAACATTTTGGGTGCCTTCGGCACCCATATGAACGGATAGGATGCTGACCGTGGTGGTTCCCAGGTTCGTTCCCCGATGTATCGTGTACATAGCCTCGACCAGGGCCTCCCCCTTGCGAAACACGCGCTTGCCTTCAGCGCCATAATCGACCGTTACCTCTCCTTCAAGGATGTAAGCAAACATGGGGGCGGGGTGACGGTGGAAAACGGTTTCAGCGCCAGGGGCAATCGTCACGATGTTCGCGGTGATGCGCGCGGGGCCTGTCGTCGGGTATCGAATGATTTCGCCGACGACTGTTGTAGTTGTTGAGAGCAATTCCCGGGTTGGATAGGCTTGGGCCCACGCAGCACTGGGGATTGAACTAATGGCGAAGACCAGGCTAATGGTTCTGAATAGTGTTCGGGGGTTCGTCAGCACTTTAACTCCAGTTTATAGGTGATTTCGATTGATCATTGACTTCGGGATTGGCAATTGCAGGCAATAGGATGCGCTTGACAGGAAGATTGTGCCACTTCTATAGGTTCATTTTGTCAATTGAAATTGCCAATCGGAGCCGATGTAATTATCGGTTTTTGAAAGTCAGATTGACCAGCATGCGCGTTGATGTTTGACCAGACAAATTATGCCCAAACCCTGGGTCAGCTTGAAAATCACAAGAAAATAGCTGGTCACTGAAATTCGCCCATGATGGTTAATCTGACTCGCGCAGCAACAGCGAAGCGGGCGGTCATGCGTAATATTTTGAACGGTCGCTTTCGTTTTTTCCACGCTTGTGGTGAAGGGCCGCATTTCAAAATCCCGACCGTCTGCAATGGGTTGCAATCGGTGGCAGAAAATTTCACACAGATTTTCCATTTGAAATCTGCTGCGACGCAGCATTTAAGGCGCTCGTCAATACAATCCGGATAACCAAAAATACTTGATGCCCTTGTTGAATTCTTTATCGCCGGGACGTCAGTGGGTGGCCGACTTTGGACTGGAATCGCTGGCAGGGTTTCGAATGCAATGAGTGGCAGGGTATTAAAGTGGAATGGGTGGCAGGTTTGGGTGGAATGTGCAGGCATTTCGTCCCGACTCGCGTGGAATCAGTGTCCAGATTCGCGTGGAATCAGTGTCCAGATTGGTGTGGAATACGCACCCGACCCATCCAAACTGTACTGTCGGATCATTTGTACCGGATAATCACTGAATGGCCCAAACCTACCTCACCGTTGATTTCAAAGAAAAGGACAAAGCCAAGGCTCTCGGCGCGAAATGGGATGCTGTCGCCAAAAAATGGTTCGCCCCGGAAGGCTTGGACCTTGTTGCATTCAAGGCATGGCTCCCGGCTGGACTCGACAAGCGCATGCCCAGCCAGTCAGCCTCTGCAGAACTTTTGCCTGCTTCCGTGTCGACAACCCAAGAGGTCGCGCTACAGAGCAAGGGCATCTCGCTCTCGCAACTCCTGGCTGGGGTTGCAAACGCTGTTGCTCAAGCCTTCAAAGCGGGCGTCTGGACCGTGGTCGAGGTCGTCCAAGCAAGGACAAATGGCGGTCACGTCTACCTTGAGCTCTCTGAGCTGGAGGCGAACGGGAATGTATTGGCTAAAGCCAACGCCACCATCTGGGCCGCACGGCGAACAAGATTCTGCCGGCTTTTGAAAAAGCCACGGGAGCCAGCATCGCGCCTGGCATCAAGCTGCTGGTGCGTGCCAGACCTGTTTATAAGCCTCAATACGGCTTCAGCCTTGAAATTGATGCCATCGACCCCGACTACACCCTAGCTGACCTCGAGGCCAGAAAACGCGAAATCCGCACCCGGCTGCAACAGGAAGGCCTTTTTGGTGCCAACAAAAAGCTGCCCGCCCCTTGGGATTACACCGCGGTTCTGGTGATTGCGCTTCAAGGGGCGGCAGGACTGGGGGATTTCCAGGCGGAACCCAAGCGTCTGGTGCAGTTCGGTATCTGCCAGTTTGTCTATGCCACAAGTCGTTTCCAAGGGGAGGGTGCCGCTGCTGAAATTCGGGATGAACTCTTTTCTGCATTGGAAAACTGGAGGGATTCGGGCATGGAGGGGCCGGATGCAGTCGTGATTATCCGGGGCGGTGGCGCGGCAAATGACTTGGCCTGGTTGAACGATTATGCGCTTGCTCGCGCTATCTGCGAACTGACGGTACCGGTACTCACCGGCATCGGCCACGAACGCGACAGCACCATTCTCGATGAGGTGGCGAACACCAGCTTTGATACACCGAGCAAGGTTGCGGCAGGCATCGAGCAGATCATCAAGAAGCGTGTCCAGGAAGCCAAGGACAACTTTGAATTGCGGACCTCCGCCGCCGTTCGCGGACTCAATTCGGCACGTGGACAACTTGAGAAGGGCATGGTTATTGTTCATGCAGGGGCTTTGCGCCATGTTGCGCTAGCCAAGCAGGAATCTGTGGAACTGATGGGAAGCATTCGTCTGGAGGCCATCCAGACGATTCACGATGCCACCCAAGAAACGCGCGGGCTGATGAGTGAGGTCAGGCACGATACACATCAACTACTTTCGATTGCAAAGCGTGAGGTGCCGGCCCTGTTCGCCGAGGTTCGGTCGGAAGCACATGCTGCCGTGAAGACGGCGCGCACGCTCGCCTCTTCAAAGCTCGACGCGGTTCGCGACCGGACCGTGCTGGATGTTCGTCGCAGCCATGAGGCGAGCAACCAGAGTTTTCGGTCAATCGGACTGTATGCCAAACGTTCTATTTCTGATGCTTTGGCTAATTCCAAAGCCTTGTTCCGAGAAATCGCAGGCCAGGGACCAGAAAAAACCCTCGGACGGGGCTTTACCGTCGTCCGCGATGCTGAGCTTAAGACCATCACCAGCGCAGGTCAGGCAATCCCCGGCCAGGCATTGGAAATTCAATTCAGGGATGGCCGTGTCGGCACCCTGGTTACTGAGCACAACAAAGGAAAAGCATGACTGCAACGACATTTCGTGACGCCTATGGCGTCCTGCAACGCCACGCCAATACACTGCGCAATCAGCAGGAACCAAACATTGATGACCTCCTGGATATTGTCACAGAGTCTGTAGGTGCCTACAAAGTTTGCAAGGAACGGATTGACGCGGTCGAGAAAGCCTTGGAACAGGCGCTGGGAAATGTGGGTGTCGAGCCGGTTTCAATCCCTTCCGCTTCGGTCGCGACGACTGCGCAGTCGGCTGATGCACCGGTTGCGGCAGCTTCTTCACAGCAGGAGGAGCCACCCGTCGATGACGACGACGATTTGCCGTTCTAGCCAGCGCTACGCGGTGCTTGATGGCAGGAGGAAAGACCACCGCTCATCCGCTTGCGGGTCTCCAGAAAATCTGCCCCGCTTACTGAACAGCAAGAACTTTGCGTTGATGACGTTCCAGACACTGGTCCAACTTGTTTCTGGGGACTTTTTGAATCTTGCGCAGAAGCTCATGGGAAACCTCGCTAACTTTGTAGCGACCACGCAATTCGTCTTCCAGCCAGGCCAGAAGACTGGCGGCCATCTCCGCATCGGCTAATGCTCGGTGATAACGACCCGTAATTGGTAGCTTGACGAACTGAACAAGGGCACCAAGCTTATGGCTTGGTGCCTGCGGGAGCAGTCGTCGTGCAAGCAGCATGGAGCAGGCGAACTCTTGGCGTCTGCTTCGCTGAATGCGAGCAAGTTCCGCGTCCCAGAACTTGCAGTCAAACGAAGCATTGTGTGCAACCAGGGGATAGCCACCAACAAAATCGGATACTTCACGCATGACATCGGCCACCGGGGGTGCTTTGCGTATCATGGCGTTGGAAATTCCGGTCAGTTCTTCGATGAACGAAGGGATGCGTACACCTGCATTCATCAAGCTCTGGTATCGGCCAACAACCTTCCCGTCTTGCAGAAGTACCGCGGCAATCTCTGTCGCGCGGTCTCCTTGTGCAGGAGACAAGCCTGTTGTTTCAAAGTCAATTACAGCGACAATCTCCATGCATTCCCCTTAGCGCCGGCTACTCATCTTTTCGAGTGTTCAGCATGGATTGTCTCATTTGACGCGGTGCCAAGACTAATCGTAATCCGGCCCAGTCGAGTCGGCCGCCATTCCAGCCTGCCGAAGTGGCGTCGCGCCAAATTAAACTCTCTGCGTGCCCGAAAAATCTGTCGCGGCCAGCCAAGTGCAGGCCATGCAAATGGACACGGCCGACCTCAAGGCCCGGCGTCTGGGATAATCTTGATCAGTTGGAGTTTTGCGCGGCGTGAAACCTGCCCGGAGCAGGCCGGACATGGGTGCTTGACCTCGATCCTGTCGGAGATCACCAGGGAAGTTGCCAGGCGATGTCTGCGGCAGGGCAGGGCGCATTCGATAAACAGGTCAATGAAGGTAAAACAGACGATGCCATCCAGAACGTTACTGCACAAGCAGGTAAATCCCTTGGTTGTTCACCATGCCCCGTGTCCCGATGGATTTGGCGCGGCCTACGCCGCCTGGTGCCACTTCGGGGATAGAGCGGACTACGTTGGCGCCGACTAAGTAATAGCGCACAACCGAAGTGGAACGAATCTTGCTGCACGGGGTTAAATC
>NZ_JBMOJE010000200.1:0-6289 GCF_049316945.1 Propionivibrio sp.
AACCAACAATATGATGCTGCTCATCCACCACAGGAATCTGCTGAATCTTGTTGGCAACCATCAACTGCATTACCAATTCACGGCCCAAATCAGGCGGCACAACCAATGCATTGTGATGAATGATGCTTGTAAGTGGGCTATTGAGATCAAGCCCCTTGAGCAACCCTCTCCTTATATCACCATCGGAAATTGTGCCTTCTAGCACTCCAGCCGCATTTGCCACCAAAACAATTTTGACTGACACTTCATTCAAGTTGTGAATGGCTTGGCCAATGGTCGCATCGAAGGGTAATATTGCCTGATGCCAGAGTTGTTCCGAGGAGTTCACTTAGTTAGTTCCGCTATTACTATTAATGGGTAAATCATAAAAAGTTTTTTTAATGATGCCTTCTAGTGGATAGTGCTTAAGCGTGTTGACCACTTTTGCACTGGCACCACCTTCACCATAAGGATTAGTCACTTTATGCAAGCGAGCTTGAAAGTCAGCTGAATAAAGCTGCGTTAAAGCACTAGCGATGCTCTCTCGCGTTGGTTCACTGTTAATAACGCTGTCCGCTTGTAAGCGTCCACGTTGCCGGTCACCGATATTAATTGTGCCTTTTTTAAAGCTAGGTACTTCTGCCAAACCACTAGACGAGTTACCCACAACACCATCCACCTGAGCAATGCACGAGAGATAACGCAATTGACCTAGCGAGGTATAGGCCCGCGCATTTGTGTGCTCGGCAACAAATTTTTGCACCATTTCAATGAGAGTACGGCCATCGGTATCGGCATTGGGCAAGGTAAAAATAAGCTGCGTATCTTTTAGCTGGGCTAAAGCTGCCAGCAACTCTTGCATTTGGTTTGCAGCTGTTGCTGTTTCTAGCGTTACCGGGTGAAAGGTAATTAGCAGGTTTTTAACACCGAGTTTAAAATCAAGCGAGGTCTCTAATGCAGTTCTATCTAGCAGTTGCAAACGCTTGATATTATCAATGCCTAGACCACCAACCAAAAAGACGTGATCAGGTTGCTCACCCAATTGAATGACGCGCTGACGATATGGCTCAGCCGCCACAAAATGCAAATGTGACATTTTGGTAATAGAATGCCGAAGCGCTTCATCAAAAGCACCTTCCGTAGTCTCGCCGCCATGCAAGTGGGCCACCGGTATGCGGGCAACCAATGCAGCGGACACTGCTGAAAAAATCTCAAACCTGTCACCCAGCACCACAATCAGATCGGGCTGCAATTCATTTAACGCATCAGCAAAACCGATTAAACCCAAACCCATGGATTTGGCGATGCCCACGGGAGTGTCAGAACTGGTCAGCATTTCAACCTTGCGGTCGATCTGGAAACCATCTTTCTCGATCTCACGATAAGTGAGACCAAATTCAGGCGACAGGTGCATGCCTGTGGCGATGATCTGTAACGTTAGCGCAGGATCATCCTTGATACCTTGCATGACCCAGCGCATCAAACCGTATTCGGCGCGGGTGCCAGTGATGACGCAAATCTTACGTGTCATAGTTTGATCAGCTCGTCTGCCTCAATATCGCGTGGCGCCGTGCGGCCCATGATTTCATCCCAGCGCATGGGGGAGATACCCGTGCCGGGGCGCTTGGTGGTGATATTCTGCGCACTGAATAACTCACCCGCTTTAATAGCGTGGCTGGCTACCAGCGATTTGCGGGCAACTGGCTTGTTCCTGATTTCGCTTGGGGTGAGCCGTTTGATGCCATCACCCATCGCCACTTCTATATTGCGAATCGCTGCCACCATGGCTTTGAGTTCTGCGGGTTCCAGGCTGGCTTGGTGGTCTGGGCCGGGAAGGTCGCGGTCCAGCGTGAAGTGCTTTTCGATCACGGTCGCGCCCATGGCCACGGCGGCAATCGCCACTTCTATGCCTTGTGTGTGATCGGAGTAACCGACTGCTACGCCAATGGCGGCGTGAATGCTCTGCATGGCACGCAGGTTAACTTCGTTCATGGGCGTCGGATATTCGGTGGTGCAGTGAAGTACGGTTACAAGTGCTCGTGCTGTGCCTGCCTTCTCGAGCACGTCAATAGCGGCTTCTATATCGCCCAGCGTTGCCATACCACTGGAAAGAATGACGTTTTTTCCAAGTTGGCCGATATGGCGCAGGTACGGCAAGTTGGTTATTTCGCCAGAGGGAATCTTGAAATAACCCTGCCCAAGACTCAGCAACAAATCGATACTCTCAATATCAAACCCGGTTGAGAAAAAACCGATGTTTCGCGTACCACAGTGGGAAATAAGCTCCCGGTGCATGTCTTCAGTAAGCTCTAGCCTACGAAGCATTGCGTGTTGAGTTTCTTCAGTGCCCGTGGTTTGAGCTTGGTAATCGGCTTTTTTGGCAGTGCGCGTGACTAAGCGGTCGGCGTTAAAGGTCTGGAACTTGACTAGGTCCACGCCAGCCTCAGCCGCTACATCGATTAACTGCTTGGCCAAACTGAGGTCGCCATTATGGTTAACTCCGGCTTCAGCAATAATGAGTGTTCGGTGGGTCATGATTTGTTGTGACCTGAAAATTGGGCGTTTTCCGCCTGGTTGTGGCGCACCGAGAGACCCATACCCATCACGCAGCGTTGCCCAAGCGTAAGACCTTCCTTAATGATGCTACCGCTGCCAACAAAGCTACCCGTTCCAATTTTTACGTCGCCATTCAGGATGGCGCCAGTAGAGATATGGCAGTGGTCTGCCACCACAACGTCGTGCTCAAGCAGCGCGCGCGTGTTGATGATGCAATTGCAGCCTACCCTGGCGCCAGCATTGATAATGGCCCCGTGCATCACCATGGAGCCTGCGCCAATAAAAGCGTGAGGCGAGACGTGAGCCTTGGGCGCTATGATGGCCGGCAATTGAAATCCCAGCTTAATGGCCCGATGATAGAGCCGGATGCGATGGTCAGGGGTCTGTATTTGCCCCATGGTGATCAAGGCGTATGGGTGCTTTTTGGCAAGTTCCGGCAGATCATCGTCCGTGGCTATAACCTCATATCCAAGGTGTTGTTTGTGCATTTCTTCAGGCATGCCGACCAGCCCGGCAATCTGGTAACAGCCGTTCTGCTCTATGACGTCGATACACGAATGAGCGTGGCCACCGGCGCCGATAAGAATCAGACTGGGTTTGCTCATGGGGCGATGGGAAGCAGGCCCGAACTGCTTGGAATATTAATCAATCGCCGCTCCAAAGATTCGGCCACAGGCAAAGGCGCTTTCGGTGTGTTTTTGTACATCGATAGCTGGGGCATCAAAGCCCAGACCGGGCGTGTCATCAATCCGGCATCGTTGGTTGCGGTCAGTATGGCATCGCGCTGGCCGGCGAATGATTCGTCGAGCAACAGTGTCTGCAGCCAGTAGTTGCTGTGGCATCCCGCAGGCTCGGCGACAAGGCGAACGCCATCGACGTTGACAAAGCTTGATTGATAAGCGACGAACAAGCGGCGCTTATCAATCAAGAAACCGGGGAGTTGCTCAAGCTGCGCACAGCCCAAAGCGGCATTCAGGTTTGGCAACCGGTAGTTGTAACCCACTTCGTCATGCACAAAGTTCCAGCGATGCGGCAGTTTGGCGGTGGTGGTGATGTGCTTGGCGCGTTTGCCCAGTTCGACATCATTGGTGAGGATGGCACCGCCACCGCCGGTCGTGATGGTCTTGTTACCGTTAAAACTCAAAGTGCCCATCAGGCCAAAGGTGCCGGTGTGACGACCACCCACAGTGCTACCCAGGGATTCAGCCGCATCTTCAATCAATTGCAGTCGGAAATCGTGCGCTACGGCGAGCAGCGCTTCAATATCAACAGGATGCCCGAAGGTGTGCATGGGCACCATTGCGCGGATCACCCGCCCGGTACTTCGGTTGACACAGTGGCCGCCGCGCATCTCGGCCATGGTTGAGAGGTACACACGCAAAGCGTGAGCGTCCATCCCAAGCGAGTTCATTTCGCTGTCAACAAAATGGGGAGTTGCCTGACAATAGGCCACGGCATTGGCGGTGGCGATAAAGGTCAACGCGGGCAACAGAACTTCGTCCCCTACCTCAACACCAGCCAAGAGTAGCGATACGTGCAGCGCTGCGGTGCCGTTGACAACTGCGACCGCACGCTTGGCTCCGGTGAACGCGGCCAGTTCATCCTCGAAACGATCAACAAACTTACCCACGGAGGATACGAAGGTTGAATCAAGGCATTCCTTCAGGTAAATCCATTCGTTCCCGTGAAAGCGCGGCTCGTGCAGGGCGAGCGGCCCGTTGCCCACCACAGACGAAATGGCTTGAACGATTTCCTGGGGTAGATTGCATTGCCTATCCACGTGGCTCATAGATTGTAGATGTCCGCTTTGTAAGCTGACAGATTGGCGGGTTCTCGGAACCAGGCAATGGTCTCGGTCAAGCCGCGCAAGAATCCCTCACGGCTACCGTATTGGGGTTGCCAGCCGAGCAGTTCTCGTGCTTTAGTGTTGGATGCCCACAGACGTTCAACTTCACTTTTCTCAGGGCGCAAACGCTGTTCGTCTGTAATGATTTCTATGGTTGTGCCCATGGCCTCTGCGATGGCGTGAGCGGTGTCGCCGATCGATATTTCGAAGTTGCTGCCAAGGTTGATGACCTCTCCAGTGCCTCGGTCCGATTCCAAGGCGGCGATAAAGCCAGCAACTGTATCTGCCACGTAGTTGAAGTCACGTGTAGGCGATACCGCTCCGAGTTTGATCTGACGTTGACCATGGGCAATCTGAGTGATGATGGTTGGAATCACGGCACGGGCGGACTGGCGCGGGCCGTAGGTGTTAAAGGGCCGCAGTAGCGTAACTGGTGTACCAAACGATGAATAAAACGACATGGCAATTTGATCTGCACCAATCTTGCTTGCCGAATATGGCGATTGGCCTTGCAGAGGATGATCTTCGGTTATCGGCACGAAGCGCGCCGTGCCGTACACCTCGCTCGTTGATGTCTGCACCACCTTGTTCACGCCAAGATCGCGTGCTGCTTGGACGATGTTCAGCGTGCCTTTGATGTTGGTGTCGACGTAGGTGTCGGGCGAGTGGTACGAATAGGGGATGGCAATTAGGGCCGCGAGGTGCAGCACTGCGTCGCAGTCTTTCATGGCGGTACGCACGCCGTTAGGGTCACGCACGTCGCCAGCAAACACTTCGAATTTGCCCTTGACGTCAGCACCGCAGCGGTCGAGCCAACCCCAGGAATTGAACGAGTTGTAAAGTACGAACGCACGAACATCGTAACCCGCACGTACTAGGGCTTCGGTCAGGTGGGAACCGATGAAGCCGTCGGCACCGGTGACAAGAATTTTCTTTTTCTTCACAATGACTCTTTCAAAAGCAACTCTGCAAATTTCCAGTCGAGCGGTGTGTCCAGATCAACCGACCGATCTCTCTCCATGATGGATAGGGCGCATATCATAGCGAAAAAAACCCCGCCACGGTAGCCTGCCATGTAGATTTGAGCGAATAGTAGTTGGTCAAATTTGCTGGGCGATTGTGGGCTTGATCAAAGCTAAGCAGACGAGGGACTGGGTGCCGAGGTTGTAGATTTCGACCGACTGGGTTTCCTGCACGATGCGCACGAGGTTGCTGGTGTCGGTGAGGTCGCCGTAATGCAGTTTGAAATAGGCATTCTGGTTGTGCGGGTCTAGATGGGTGCTGAATGAACTGGCGCGGCGCTTGATGCCGTGGACGATGTAGCCTTTTTCGAGCAGGAACTCAGCCAGGTAGAAACCATCCTGGCCGGTGATGCCGGTTATTAGTGCGGTTTTTTGGGTCATGTCTAAATAATCATATTTTGAAATTATGTTGATTGTGGCGCTTTAATCGCCCAGTGAAACTGGGCTCCTACAAGAGCAAGCGTAGGGTGATGCTGAGTTCGGTTGCGGCAAACTAGACGAACTAGCGCACCCTGTATTGCACTCCGGTGGCAATGACGAGGTCTTCGGGTTCGTCTTGTTGCCGCATGCGCCATTGCATTTCGTTGGTGTCGCGGGCTTGGCTATCTGGTTGGCAGCCGCGGCAATTTGGTCGATTCTGATTTGATACAAGCCACGACGACGCCACTTGGTGTAGTTGAATTTGTCCTTGGAAATTTCAGGCCACGTTTTAGCGAATTGTATCGCTTGCATGCGCGGTGCGACTTGATTCCCGCTATTATTTTCGTAGTTACTTACCCCTATTGGGCAGTGACTAGAGGCTGATTTCATGTATTTTTGCAGTAATAGCCGCCAGTTTTGGGTGCGCCTCTAAACTCGATCAGGTCATTTTCTTTGTGTTGCTTGA
>NZ_JBMOJE010000201.1:0-6141 GCF_049316945.1 Propionivibrio sp.
CGCCTCCAAACCCTTGCGCCATCAGGGGGGCGCGGTTCGTGCGTCAGGGTTGCCGAGTACCATCACGATGCCAAGCAGCGGCAACACCAGCATCAGGCCGGCAACGCCAGCCACCGCTCCGCCGACAAAAATCATCACCACCGTGATCAGCGGGTGCAGTTTGAGGCTCCGCCCGATGGTTATCTGCATGAAAAAGAAGTCATCAAGCAAACGTACCAAGATGAACAGGCCGATAGCCGCGTAAGCCATTGCCGGATCACCGGGAAAGTCGGTTGCCGCCACCAGCACGACCAGCAGACAACCCAGAATCGAGCCGATATACGGAACCCAGGCCAGGATGGCGGTCATCAATCCGAGTACAAAGGGAGCCGATACACCGATAAGCCAAAGCCCGAAGGCCAGACAAAGCGCATCAAGTACGGTCAGCTTGATCAAGCCCTGAAAATAAAGCCTTGCCGTGTGGTCAACCTGATCAAGCAGATAGAGGGTTCGTTCGAAGAAGGCATTCGGCACCGCACGGCTCAGGAACATCTTGAAACGCCAGCCGTCACGCAAGAAGAAATAGGCAAGAAACGGCGCCAGGATAAGCGATGGGAACCAGGCCGCCGCAGTCAGCGCGGCCTCCGCCAGATAGGTTCCGGCAAACTTGTCACCCAGTTCGCTGATCTGCCTCGTCAACTGATCGCTCAGATGTGCCTTGGCGGCAAACGCATAGTTCCGCTCGGCCCAGGCCAGCGTCTCGGCAATAAAACGCAATCCCCCTTCGATGTAGCGTGCTCCGGTCTCCTGCCACGAAACAAGTTGCGAACTAACCCAGGGAATGGCTAACAGCATGACGCCACCGGCCACTGCAAACACACCACCACTGACCAGGGCGGCCGATGTATCGCGCGACATGCCACCAAGAACCAGGCGCTGCTGCAGTGGAAAAAGAAGGTAGTAGCCGATCAAGGCCAGGAGAAATGGTACGACCAGCCAAAGAATTTTCTGAAACAAAAAGAGCAGTACGCACGTTGCGGCAAGTATCGCCAACCACACCAGCGGCCCGGAGCGATAACGCTCTCGTCTCATAAATTCACTTGATCGGTATGGACCGCACCGCGCAGGCGCACACCGAGGTGACGAGCCAGTTGCAGTGCAATTTTCGAGGCGATCAGCGCATGTGAATGCATCAACCCAAGGAAGTCGCCGCGAAAAAACACCGCCAGGGTACAGTTTTCTGCAGCACGCGCCTGCGCTGAGCGCGGTGCGTCGTCGAGCAAGGCCAGTTCACCAAAAAAATTGCCCCGTTCAAGCGTGGCAATCGGTTGCTCTGTCTGGCACTGATGGCAGATCAAGACCTTGCCGGCGAGGATGAAGTAAATGGCTTGCCCTTCCTCGCCCTCGTCGAAGATCACTTCGTTTTTCAGATAACTGCGCTGGTGCATGAACCCGTCGACGATTTTCATCTCGCGACGATTCAAGTCAACGAACAGCGAAAGCTTCTCCAGTTCGTCGAGACGTTGTGCCGGCTTGCTGTTACCAAAAATGCTTAGCATCGCAGATGGGTAAAACTCATGAAGGGTTGAAGTGCGGGAAAGCGTACTCACAAGGATTCTAAAGCAAAGTGCATGTCGCGACCATGATCACCAACTGACTGACAGTACAGAACTCAAGCCGCCCCAGAAAGGACAAGGTTGTTTTCCCTCCCCCTCGCCCTCCCAGAGGGCGAGGGGAGGTTCGAGAGTCGCTTGCGCGACTTTCACGTTAATGAATTCGGATTGTTATCGGCAATGTGGGCGCCGTACTTCCAGACGAGTAGCAGGAAAACCACCGCAGGTAAAATATCTCCGGCGATGAACTGAATGTTATATGGTGCAAAATTACCGGCTAAAACAGTCTCTTTGAGGTGATTGACGCCGGCAAAGAGCAAAAAGACGGACCACCCGAAAGCGGTTGCCTGAAGAAATCCGCGTTTATATCGGGCGGAGAGCAGGCCCAGAAGCCCCCAGCATCCGTCATGCACACCGACCTCGAACTGAAACGGGCTGCCGGTGGGCCAGCCGATGTTGGTGGCAATAAAATCAGCAAAAAAAACATGAGGGATAAAACCAAAAAAGATGCCATTGAACCCGATTGCGACGAAGACTACCGCCACAAAAAAACGCTCCAGCGAAATTTTCGGGTCGCCGCGATACGGTCAGGCTCGAATAACTCCGGAAATAATTCCAAGGGCGAGCAAAACGAGAACAGCCATGACAAATCTCCTTGTTTTTGGGCAAGTCGGCGTGCGCCCAGGCGGATCGGGCACAAGCGGCGACTTTACCGCATCGCGATCCGACTCGGGAAGATGCAGCAGGTGATAAGGCTAAAAACGCAGTTCAAGCCACGGCGACACGGCGGGCAGCTTCGCGCTGTTCGTCGTGTTCGCTGTGGTCAACCGCCTTTACTAGCTTAACGATGCCAGCACGGAACGGAAGCTTCTCAATCACATATGGGAATCACACCAGACGCAGGGAATCGCCTCAGTGCGGGAGGGGTAATAAACCGGCTTGACCGGTGGTATTGAAACGGACGCGGATGCTCAGGGTTGCGCGCTTGAAATTCCTGTCCTTCCGAAGATCTTTACGATGGCGCCGGGTTTTAGTCCCGTGTCACCGGACACCGGCACGTCAATTCCGTTGATGTGGGGCACGGGATCGCTGGTCGGCGAGTCGTATATCAAGGGGTAGACCTTGGTCTCACCCGCCTCGATCACATAAACCAGGCGGAAATCGCTGGCTAGGCGACCTTGGGAAATCATTTCCCTGATCAACTCCTGTGCTTCGTGGAGTCCCGGGGTGTTGCTGTCGGCAAGCAGCGAAGGCGGGTCATTGACCTTGGAATAACTCCTGGCGATGCCGGCAAAGGCGGCGCTCAAAAGTGCAATAAACAGAAAAGCATATTTCATATCAATCCTTCATAACTGCGGCTTGACTACTTAATAACGCCACGGCGAAGCTGATGCGGCAGCAATCCGCTGAGCTCCGATGTTGCCTCTTGAACTGGTGGAGAAATATTCGTGGGGCCCATCCGAACTCACGGCTCCGGATGTGTCTGCAGGCGTCCCCTTTGGATGAACCTCGCCCCGCTTAATAGGCACTGACCGTGCCATAATGAAAATAGTGTTGTTTTTTCAGCGTGTTATAAAGCTGCCCAGCGTTTTTCTCCGAAAAAAAGACTTCCCGTGTAAGAAATTCCGACGCTCCTGAAGGTTCGTTAGCACCGGTCAGAAAGCAGTTTTTTGCAAACGCGACGATGCGGGAGCCTGGCTCAACTTCAACGACAGCCGCTGGCCCCGACAGTCGTTTGGCGGCAGGGCTCCGGACAGGATTGGAATCAACGGCATACCTCGGGAAAACGTAACAACAGGGCAAAACCACCTAAAATGACATTGTGCTGTTATGGGCCGGTTAATAGCCTCGTCAATCTGAACGCAGGATGAACGGCGGATTCACGTCCCATTCAGTTTGCCCCGCGCATAGTACGCCTTGCACCGACCCCAACGAGGAATGCACCATGCCCAAAAATCTGACCACCACCCTGCTAGAAGCGGTCGCACAGCCCCCTGTGGCACTGGCCCCTGAGGCGGCCCCCAAAGAGATCATTTTCCTGTCATGGGCGGATCCGTTTCACTGGCTCCGGCTGGGCTGGCGCGACCTGGTGGCCCACCCCGGCACCAGTCTGTTTTACGGCTTGCCGTTTTGGTGCATGGCGCTGGTACTCCATGGGCTGTTTCACAAAGAACCCGAATACGTCATGACGCTGGTTTCGGGCTGCCTGCTGGCGGGGCCGTTTGTGGCGATGGGGCTTTATGACTTGAGCCGTCGCCGTGAACAGGGCCAGGCAACGGATTTCATGGCTTCACTGACCTGCTGGAAACACCACCTGCGCAGCTTGGGGCTATTGGTTGGGGTGCTGGTGGTGCTGGAGCTGATGTGGGGCCGGGTATCGCTGGTGATGCTGGCCCTCTTTTTCAATAGCGGCCTGCCGACCTCGGCGGGCGTGATGGAAGCCGTGGTCAATGTCGGTAACCTGGATTTTGTGGCGGCTTATATCGCGGTGAGCGGCATTTTTGCCATGCTGGTATTCACCCTTTCGGCGGTGTCCATTCCGATGGTTCTCGACCGCGATACCGATGCCATTACCGCCGCCATCCTCAGCGCCAAGGTGGTCAGCCTGAATCCCGGCGTGATGCTGCTGTGGGGCGCACTGATTGTCGTCATGATCGTCCTGTCCCTGCTGCTGCCGTTTGCGCTGGGGCTTGCCGTCGTGGGGCCGCTGCTGGGGCATGCCAGTTGGCATGCTTACCGGGGCTCGGTGCGCTGGCTGTAACGCCAACGAGGAGCACACCATGAATCGAAACCTGACCGCCACCCTGATTGCCGCCAGCCAGGCATTGACGCTTTCAGGCGCCAGCATGGCTGCATCACCAACAAAAATGGAACGTGCGTGAACCGCAGATTAGCATCAGATTCAGTTTGTATTCAGCAGCGCTGATTGAAAGTGCCCCAATGAATAATTTCGCTGGTGATAAATTAATGAAAACTATCCTTTTCGGTTTTTTATCTCTTGTTTCCTGCGTCTGGTATATGGCACTGAGCTCCAGTAATTCCTCAGCCCAGGGCACGCTGTTGCGTAGCATATGGCAGGATACTCTCACTCTTGGCGGCCTCCTTTCGATTGCGCTGATGTCACTTTGCATGTTGCTTTCCATACGGCCAGTCTGGCTTGAGAAACCACTGGGCGGCTTGGACCGCATTTATCGCCTGCACAAGTGGTCGGGCATTTTGGCCGTTGGCTTTGGTGTAATCCACTGGCTAGTCAGCGATCTTGGCGAAGAGGGCGATGATGAAATAGCCGACGAAATGGAGGAATCCGAGCATAAACTCGCTATGGTTCACGAAAGCATATCCAGTGGGTTACGTGATTTTGGTGGCGATTTAGGCGAGCCTGGGTTTTACCTCGTGTTAATCATGCTCGCCGTAACTCTGTGGAAGTTTTTCCCCTATAAGTTTTGGCGACAACTGCATCGGGTTATGCCGATAATCTACCTGCTGCTGGCCTTCCACGCTGTGATTCTCGCTCCGCCTGGCTACTGGACACAAGCAGTGGGCATGCTTCTGGCGGGGTGTATTACCGTCGGAGTGGTGGCTAGCATCGTGTCCCTCACCGGTGCTATCGGACGCCGTCGCCAGGTTGATGGCACGGTCGTTTCGGTGATTAAAAACGGCAATGTGACTGAATTAACTTGCCGCCTCGATGGAAACTGGAAAAATCACCGTCCTGGCCAATTCGCTTTCATCACTTTTAAACAACGAGAAGGCACGCACGCCGTACCCGGTTTCGGGAATCTTTTTCTTCGGTTTGAAGGAGCACACCCATTCACCATTGCCAGTGCCAGTGCCAATCGAGGAGATGGAACCATCACATTTTGCATCAAGGATCTCGGCGATTTCACACGAAAAATCGCGCAACAAATTCAAGTCGGGCAGCCGGTAAGGGTAGAAGGGCCTTACGGACGGTTCCAGATGGACCGTCATAGCCAGAGACGCCGACAGATTTGGGTTGCAGGTGGAATTGGCATAACACCATTTCTGGCGGGGCTGGAATCTCGCCACTTGAACCCGGCCGAGGCTTCTGAATTAGACCTCCACTACTGTACGCGTGACCGCGATTCAGATTGCTTTGTCAACCGCTTGCAAGTGTTATGTGGCGCTCTGCCGGGGGTTAGGCTGTTTATACATAGCACCAAGCATGGCGAGGTATTGACGGCTCAGTCGCTGAAGCTCGCAGATGATCCTGGCAGAAAAGTGGAAGTCTGGTTCTGCGGTCCGCTTGGTCTGGCTAATTCACTGAAAAGTGAGTTAAAGAAAAAATGGAACGGCGGATTGCGCTTCCATCAGGAAGCTTTTGAAATGCGCTAAGGAACGCCTACAAAGGAATTCTCGGTCAACTTCTTTCAGCAATCATTGCCGGCGAATCCGGCAATTTTTCAGGGGCAGAAGAAATTTTTTCCGGATTGGGGATCAGCCCGTCCACGCACGCGAAATCACAGGTAACAGCCTTGTAAGTAATCACGCAAAACTGATATGGAACTTTGTGCCAAAGCTTGCCAGAAGG
>NZ_JBMOJE010000202.1:0-6128 GCF_049316945.1 Propionivibrio sp.
CCTTCCCGATTCGAATGTTGGAAAAGGGGAAGTTATTTCGTAGGCGTTCCTAAGCCTCCAGGCTTAACTCTGCCAGTTCGGCCTCGCTGAAAACACGCGAACGCGTATGGAATGCTTTCCCCTCCGGGCCTTCAAGCGAGAAGGTGCCACCATGGCCGTCAATGACGTCGATGATCAACTGGGTATGTTTCCAGTATTGGTATTGCGACTTGCCGATGTAAAACGGGCAGCCACCGATTTCGCCGAGGAAGACATCACCGGCGCCGATGGTGAGTTCGCCTGGCAGGTAGCAGTTGGCAGCGCTGTTGTCGCAGCAGCCGCCGGACTGGTGAAACATCAGCGGGCCGTGCTTTTTCTTGAGGAACTCGATAAGTTCGAGCGCCGCTTCGGTGGCGATGACTTTTTCAACCATTTCAATCTCCCTATGCAAAAAAGGGGGCGGTTGCCCGCCCCCCGATATTCAAACGCCAGAGGGCGAATGGAGAATGTCTGGCTAGAAGAAGCCCAGTTTCTGCTCGCTGTAGCTGACCAGCAGGTTCTTGGTCTGCTGGTAGTGGTCGAGCATCACCTTGTGTGTCTCGCGACCGATGCCGGATTCCTTGTAGCCGCCGAAGGTGGCGTGTGCCGGGTAGGCGTGGTAGCAATTGGTCCACACCCGGCCAGCCTTGATCGCGCGGCCCATGCGGTAGGCTACATTGCCGTCGCGGCTCCACACCCCGGCGCCGAGGCCGTAGAGCGTGTCGTTGGCGATTTCCAGGGCTTCGGCTTCGTCCTTGAAGGTGGTAACGGCGAGTACCGGCCCGAAAATTTCTTCCTGGAAGATGCGCATCTTGTTGTGGCCCTTGAACAGGGTCGGCTGGACGTAATAACCGCCTTCCAGATCGCCGCCGAGATGGGCGCGTTCGCCGCCGATCAGCAACTTGGCGCCTTCCTGCTTGCCCAGATCGAGGTAAGACATGATCTTGGTCATCTGCTCCTGCGAGGCCTGCGCACCCATCATCGTATCGGTATCGAGCGGGTTGCCCATCTTGATGGCGGCGACGCGAACCAGCACGCGCTCCATGAAGTGGTCGTACACCGACTCCTGGATCAGCGCCCGTGACGGGCAGGTGCACACTTCACCCTGGTTGAAGGCGAACAGCACCAGGCCTTCGATGGCCTTGTCGAAAAAGCTGTCGTCGGCCTTGGCGATATCGGCGAAGAAAACGTTGGGTGACTTGCCACCGAGTTCCAGCGTCGCCGGAATCAGGTTGTTGGCGGCGGCCTGGGCGATGACGCGGCCGGTGGTGGTCGAGCCGGTGAAGGCGATCTTGGCGATGCGGCGGCTGGTAGCCAGCGGCATGCCGGCTTCGCGGCCGTAACCGTTGACGATGTTGAGCACGCCCGGCGGCAGCAGGTCGGCGATCAGTTCGGCCAGGATCAGGATGCTGACCGGGGTCGATTCGGCCGGCTTGAGCACCACGCAGTTGCCGGCGCCGATGGCTGGCGCCAGCTTCCAGGCAGCCATCAGGATCGGGAAGTTCCACGGGATGATCTGGCCGACGACGCCCAGCGGCTCATGGAAATGGTAGGCGATGGTTTGCTCGTCGATCTCGCTGATGCCGCCCTCCTGCGCGCGCAGACAGCCGGCGAAGTAGCGGAAATGGTCGATGGTCAGCGGGATGTCGGCGTTCAGCGTTTCGCGGATCGGCTTGCCGTTATCCACCGTCTCGGCGTAGGCCAGCAGCTCCAGATTGGCTTCCAGGCGGTCGGCAATTTTCAGCAGCAGGTTGGAGCGGTCGGCCGGTGAGGTGCGGCCCCACTTGTCGGCGGCGGCATGCGCGGCGTCGAGCGCCAGATCGATGTCCTCGGCACTGGAGCGCGCGGCCCGGGTGTAGGGCTTGCCGGTGATCGGGGTGATTACGTCGAAATATTCACCTTTGACCGGGGCGACCCACTTGCCACCGATGAAATTGTCGTACTTGGCCTTGAAGGCGATCTTGGCACCGGCGGTACCGGGGGCAGCATAGAGCATATTTATCTCCTTGTTTTACGGAATGGTGAACTAATTTCCCATACGGGCCTATACACTTATCAAGTTTCGTGCCAGCCTCGACGGTGGCCGCCAAGCCATTGTTTCAAATATTGTTTTAATGACAATGGCGCGTTGATCGGTGTCCTGTGCAACGTTCCATAACGCAACACCTGTAACAAAACGCTACAGGCGGACAGTCTTTTGCAGGACTGCGGCTATTGCGTTGGTCCGGCATCCTTCTATACTCGGAAAAAAACGGGCATTGACCGGTCGAGGAGACAAAATGAGCATCACGCAACCCGCGCCGGCTTTGCGTCAGGCGCGCATGTATCTGCTGGAACACGGCGACTGTCCGCCGGTCGGCATCGACGAGCGTCTGGCCCGTTCGTGGCGGCGCAGCCTGGCCGCCGGACTGCTTCCCGGCACCGGGCTGGCCGACACCGAACACGCCAGCGGCATGGGGCTGCGTCATGCCCTGGCCAGCAACCACGATCTGCTCGCCCACTCCCGACCAGTTATGGAATACCTCTTCGAACAGGTACGATCCAGCCAGAGCATGGTGATCCTCGCCGATAACCGGGGCACCCTGATGCACACCCTCGGCGACACCGATTTTCTTGACAAGGCCGATCGCGTGGCGCTGTCCTCCGGCGCCTCGTGGCACGAGCAACACCGCGGCACCAACGCCATCGGCACGGCGCTGGCCGAAGCTGCCGGGGTCGAAATTCACGGTGGCGAACACTTCCTCGAACGTAACGGATTTCTCACCTGCGCGGCGACGCCGATCATGTCGGCCAGCGGCGAACTGATGGGCATTCTCGACATCTCCGGCGACCAGCGCAGCCGGCATCCGCACACGCTGGGGCTGGTCAGCATGGCGGCGCGCATGATCGAGAACCGCCTCGTCATCGCCACCTGCCGCTGCCACATCCGCCTGCATCTGCACGCCCACCCGGAAGGCATCGGCAGCGTCGCCGAAGGCATCATCGCCCTCTCGGAAGATGACTGGATCGTCGGCGCCAACCGCCAGGGACTGGCCCTGCTCCACCTCGCCCCGCCCGACCTGGGCGCCACCCCGCTGGCCAGCGCCATCGACGTGCGCCTGGGCGAACTGCTGGCACGCCACAAACGCCGCCCCGGCCAGCCAACACTGGTGCACCTGCACGACGGCAGCGCACTCTTTGTCCAGGTCCATGCCGAGCCAACGGCGCTAGCGCTTGCACCGACGGCGAAACCAGCCCGTGCCGCCAGCGCGATCACGACAACCGACGACGCGCTGGCCAGACTCGATGCCGGTGACACACACTGGCACAACGCCACCGACAAAGCCCGACGCGTGGCCGGCAAGCCGATTCCGCTGCTGATCGTCGGCGAATCGGGAGTCGGCAAGGAGCTTTTCGCCCGTGCCACGCACGACAGCGGCCCGCGGCGCAACGGCCCATTCGTAGCCATCAACTGCGCCGCGCTGCCAGAAAACCTGATCGAGGCCGAGCTGTTCGGCTATGCACCGGGAGCCTTCACCAGCGCACGCCGCGAGGGCAGCCCCGGCCGCTTGCGCGAGGCGCACGGCGGCACCCTCTTTCTCGACGAAATCGGCGACATGCCGCTGACCATGCAGACGCGCCTGCTGCGCGTGCTGCAGGAGCGGCAAGTCACTCCGCTCGGCGGCGGCCAGCCGGTCGACGTCGACTTCTCGCTGATCTGCGCCACCCACCGCAAACTGCGCGAAGAGGCTGAAAAAGGCAGTTTCCGCAGCGATCTGTACTACCGCATCAACGGCCTCACCCTGCATCTGCCGGCCTTGCGCGAACGTACGGATTTTCAGGGGCTGACCGACCGCCTGCTGGCCGAACTCAACCCCGGGCGTGACATCCATCTCGCCCCCGATCTGCTGGCGCAACTGATCCTCCATCCGTGGCCGGGCAACCTGCGCCAGTACGCCAGCGTGCTGCGCACCGCCAGCGCCATGCTCGATCCCGACGAGGACTGCATCGCCTGGCAGCACTTGCCCGACGACCTGGCTGAAGAACTCACCGCCGCCCCCCAAGCCTCTCTGCGCCCGCCAGCCTCCGCCGGGAAAGCGCAAAACCTCGATGAACTATCCCGCTCGGCCATCCGCCAGGCCCTGGAAACGAGTTCCGGCAACATCTCGGAAGCCGCACGCCGCCTGGGCGTCAGCCGGCAAACGCTGTATCGGAAAATGAAGGCCTGAGCGCGCTTTCCCGCACCCCGAGGGAAGCCCGTAGAGCCCTTGGGGTGCAGAGCCACCCTGCAATAATCCTGAAAAGCTCTGCTATTCACCGCAAAGCTTGGTTGAGCTTCGGGCCAAAAACTCAAGAATCAATTCCAGGGGGAAGGGTAATTTCAAAATAAATCTGAATTCAGGCACGTTTTTACCAGTTTACAGGTATTTAAATACTTATTTTCTAGCATTGCAGATAGCGCGCAGGGTGCGTAAATTGATGATGAGCTTAAAGGGATTATTTCTTAAGAATGACGACCCGCCTGAAAGTTTCAGATTGAAAAGGGAGTTGTCATTCTGGACATGAGCCAGCCTTGCTTGACGCCGGATAATAAAATAGACATGCAATGCAGGAGATTTGTTCCCGTTTTTAATGATTAATTTCACGCGTCGGGTGCGGGACATGATCCGACAGGATGCTCATACATGGCAATCACCGATGATGATTGCAGTTATTGAAACGATACGCGCTGAGTAGCTAATAACAACATGCCGTCGAGCAGCGGATCAGGACTGACACCAAAGGAAAACCGATGAATAGCCTTCTCCAACCCAACGAAAGTCCGTTTCAACTCAAGCTTGAAGGAAAAATGACCTATGAGTTTTACCGCGAACTCGAAGACAGGGTTATCGACGCCATGCGGCGTTATAAAAATCTTGAAGTAGACCTGTCGGAGGTCAGCGAAATTGATCTTTGTGGCATCCATCTGATCGGATTGCTGCAAAGCGCAGGGCGGATCGTTGCCGTTTCGCCAGTCGTTGAGGAAGCTTCCAAGCGATTATTTACGACTCTCCATGCCGCTGCTCTTGGCCGTGCCAAGAGAAGTTACCGCGGCAACCCGAGTCCTGTTAGCGAAATGAGAACGAAATGAGTTATTTGTCGATGCCCGCTATCGGTGGTCTTAAACTGGAGAAATACATGGATATGATGCAACCCAACCCTGCCATGGCGAAATCCTGTGACCGCTATGTGAACATTTTCGATGCTACGCCGTTAGGCTTTGTCACCCTCTCATCCGACGGACTGATTGAAAAGATAAGCCTGACCGGCGCCTCGCTCCTGGGTGTTGAGCGCAAGGATCTGCTGCAAAAAAGATTCAGCATTTTCGTCGTTGATGAAGAGCAGGATCGCTGGAACCGTAATTTCCTGAGCATGAAAAGACAGATTGGGCAAGGCACCATGGAACTGGCCTTGCAGCGCGGCGACGGCACGGTTTTTCTCGCAGAGTTAGCCTGCCTTGGCACCACCGGAGATCCCCTCGACAAGGGCTCGGACAAGGGCATACGCATTACCCTGAGCGACATCAGCGAGTAGCAGGCATCTCCGCCAGGGCGACGACCATCCTGGCAATGGCGGCAACGTCGGGATCGATCAGGATGACGCCAACGAAACCCTGGTCGATTTTCAATTGCGCTTTTGGTGTTTTTCGTGGACGAACTACTTTTTCCAGGTTCATGGGTCAGTTGGGCCTGCTAATAAACAACGAACTGGTTCTTTGCCACCGCTTCACGCAACCCGGTCTGGGCAACAACGCGGCTTCTTTATAGTTTGCCTGGACATCCCGAGAAAAGGGCGAGGCGTGCCTTGGATATCAGGAAGAAATGAGAGCAAACCGCCCTGCTTCAGCGCTTGCCGAACCTATCCCCTCGAAAATCTTTGCGACGCCTCATGGTGCCAAGCGTACAAGAGCAATCAATATAAAAGAATACCGGAATGTACTTTAAATGATTACCCGGTGATGCTTATATTCATGCGGGAAAGGGGGTGTGGGGTAAATTTGTTCTAATCATCCTAGCAATCCTACCCATCCGGCGCACTCATTCCGGGCTTGACCCGGAATCTGACCGAAGGAAATGCAGAGCCAGTTCGTT
>NZ_JBMOJE010000203.1:0-6062 GCF_049316945.1 Propionivibrio sp.
AGAATAGGCACTTCCACCTTGGCGAATGTCAGGCATTACCAACTCGGCGCTCTCAGGTAACCATTATTACGGCGATACTGCCGCCGACCTTTTCGAACCCTTTGCCGAGGAGTTTGACTTCATTTCCAGCCTTTACGCACGCCATGTCCGCTTGTCGCTGTCGGCGCCGCAGGGGGTGAAGATAAAGTTGTTGAACGACTAACAACTCCGACAACGGCCGGCGCGAACAGGCGGCAACCGACATCAGCGCCACGTTCGCCCCTTTTCTCGAGAACCTTCAGCGATTTGTAGTCAACGCCTTGCCACCCATGGCCCGCGCTGACAAAGGTCAAGGACTGGCCGAGAAGATCAAGCATGACAAAGCGCTTGAAACCGCCAAGGCCGAACTGGCACGTCTCACCAAAAGTTCCGACCGGGAGCATAAGGAACGGAAGGAACTCCAGAACCAGAACGTCGTTAAGCAGTTGGAGATCGATCGATTGCTGGGCGACCTGCTTGCGGCGCACAAAGAAACCAGAGCCCACCAGTGTTCGCTCCTTGATGCCCAGAAGGAACTTGCGGAGTTGCAAACTTCGTTGCAGCGGCTTATCGACGAAGGCATCAGCAAAGCATTAACCAATAAGCTCCGACATTGGATCGAGCCGGTTCTGAACACTGAAGTTGCGGTGGCCAGCGAGCAGCGCAGCGATCTGCTGGCCCGTTCGGCCGCTGCGCTCGTGAAACAGCGCTCGCAGGATATCCACTACGGAAACCGGGCCGAACTGACCCGAATGATTGCGGAACGGCGCCAGATGTTGGCGGACGTGCAGCGGGCGCGGATTGAGGCGTTGAACCCGCTTCCGGAACTCACGTCAATTACCACCGAACTGGAGCGCGCAATCGGCGACCTTTCCCACCGTCTTGGGCCTCCGGATGAACACCTCAGCGCGACCGTGTCGGGACTGCTGGCCAGAATCAATGCCGCAACTTCGCTCGACGCCTTGTCCGAGGTTCGTAAATTCATCCAGGAGGCGGCCTCGTACGGACTGTTGGACCGGGATGAACTGCACCAGCTTTATCGTGCAACGGACAATAAAGCGGGCCTGCTTTACGACAAGGTGGAGCTATTGGGCAAGGACAACGCCGGGTCTCCGACGACGCGTTTCTTTCTCCGTCACGCGATTGCGCAAGGGCACCCCTTTACGCTGTTTATCGATGGGCACAACGTTCTCTACACGCTCAAGGATCTGTTCTTACGCCATTTTCTGGACGACCGCCCTGGCCCCATGGCGCGAACCGAACTCGCCAACTGCCTGACCTCAATCTTTTTCAAGCAGGGGGCCGACGTGATGCTTTATTTCGACGGCAATGACCCCTCACAACAGTCACTTTCCGATCAAGTGCGCGTCTTTTATTCCGGTGGAGCGGGAGCGCATCGGGCGGATGAGGCGATCCTCAAGCATCTCATGCATTACGTCCATTCGGATTCCTCCGCACCGCTCTGTCTGGTCACCCATGACGCGGACTTTGCCCGCCAGGCGAGTGCTATGGGCGTCAGCATCATCCATCCAGAGGAATTCGCCACTTCGCTCGATATTGTTGCGTGATACAGGGGCATGGACGGCGGGAATTCAGACTGATGCAGTGTTTCTCATGATGTTCGGTGAGCAAAACTGCCGTTGACCGGGGTATGGCGCTCAAGGATACTCAGTCAGCGTTTGCCATTCTGCCCCATTGGGCTACGAGGAGATGTCAGTAGTAGCCTGAATGCAGCGAGCTAAAGCCAGGAAAATCACCCGATCAACGTACGCAAAGGCGATGGCGCGCTGCACATTCACCGTGCCGCCGAGGGCGGAGGTGGCGACCCCGAGGTTGCTGAGGACGCTGGCGATACCCTTATGAACGCCGTTCGGGAAAAGCTGCCGACGGATCGTCAGCGCCTCCTCGTAATAGGCGATGGCGCGCTGCACATTCGCCGTGCCGCTGAGGTCGGAGGTGGCGACCCCGAGGTTGTTGAGGACGCTGGCGGTGTCGTTATCGACGCCTTCCGGCGCCGAGCGACGGACGATCCCGAGACACTCTTCGTAGTAAGGAATGGCTTCAGCATAACGAGTGAGTGTTTGCAGCATGATCCCCATCTGGTTCAAGCCCTGCTTGATCTGCTCCGGATCACCACTGGCCCGATCCGCGTCCAGATTCTTGCGGTAATACGTCTCTGCCTCGCCAAAGTGTTTGAAACGTTCCAGGTAGTCATCGATGTCCAGCCGGTAGCTTTTCTGCTCCCCCGCCTTGAGTGTATCGGCGAAGGTAACCGTACCTTCCTTCTGCCCTTCTTCGATAAAGAATTTGGCTTCACGCTCGACCCGGACCTTGCCTTCTTTAACGGTAAAAGTAATTTCCTTGCGGGGAATCACTTCAACGCTGTAGGCCGTGCCGCGCACGATGGCCTGGAATTTGTTGTGCCGTACATTGAAGAAGTCGAGCGCCTTGCGCACGACGAAGCTGGCCATGCCTTCGTCCAGCGCCAGTTCCTCGCCGCGCCCGCTGACGGAAGAAACCCGCAGCCGGGAACCGGGAAACAAGGTGATCTCGTTGGTGTTGCTGCTCTTGAGCGTCATGATCAGACGCGCCGGGGTAATCAGCACGACGCCCACCGGGAAGGTGTCACCGACCTTGACGGTCTTCTCGGCATTCTGCCCGCCTTCATTGACGGTGAGCACCGCACTGGTGGCTTTGGCGTTTCCATCCAGCGTCAGGCCGGTGACCGTGAGTGCCCAGGTTTCGGCAACCGCCGGGAGTGCCCATAAACAGGCCAGGCTCAGGAGGGCAAGGAAGGTGCGGCGCAGGTGGCGGGTCATGAGGGTGTTCTCCGAACACGGGGTGGGTTGCATCGAGGGATTGGCCAAGGAAGCCATCAGGCGATGCGTGCGCCGTTGGCCGTCAACGCCATTTTGCATCAGGGCTATCATGAAATACACAATCACACTCCTCTGAAACCCACGTCAACAGGCGCTCTGCAATGTTATGGAGCTGATCGCCAATGAATTCGCGGTGTTTGAAGCAATAGTACCTGTAGCGCGTTTATTCATGAGGCTCTCCACGGGCAAGGATTGACAGCCCTTGGTGGGCGTCACCTTTCGCCGCCAGTGTCCGGAAAATGATTTTTGGTATCCCACGCCGCCAAGGTGTCAGCACTTAGCTCTTCCGCTCGCTTGATATGGCTTCATTGGTGCTTCAGCAAACCCCTTATCGACTTTGCTTATCGCCGCTTGCACCATTGATGCAGACTCATCGCCAAGCTTCCATTTTTTCGCAATTGCCGTCCATTGCGAAACAGCGCACCGAACTTCGCCAATAATCTGGAGCGCATTTGCAATATGGAATTTTCCACCGACTTTCAAGACATCTTGAAGCACAGGATGTCCTTTCCCGCTAACCGAAGTCATGTGCTCTCCGCCCATACCGGCACTAAATGTCAAGTCGAAGGCGGGAGACAATTTCCAGCCAGTCTCTTTGCTAAACAGGAAAGCGAAGTTTTTAACATGGTCATCCCGGTTGTGGGCCAACACATTAAACGCCATCAATCGGAATCCTCGTTCTATTTGCGAATGGTCATTGGTCAGCGCAGCGATACTTCCCAAAACACCTTCGTAGTCCAAGCAAGGCATACGATAATTGGCATACAAAAATCCGGCAAGCGAGAGCACATGCCGTTTGCCGTTTTTCCCTTCACGGTCAAATCGTTCAACGGCAAAGTAATGCTCTAGCCTTCCGCCCTTGCTAACCGCAATGAGGTCTGTGCGCGGCATCTGCACACCCGCGAGATTCGCCAGTTCGGCATAGGCTCGCTCAATTTGCCCCATGTCCTCCGGGTCATCCTCTCCTTTGAACTTAATGATCCAATGAGAATAATCTTCCGGCAGGATCTGGAAACCAGACAAGCAGACATCCGACGATTCTGATCTTGCAATGGTCACTTTCGGTCTTGTGCCACCGGGGGAGCCGCCCTGAATTGTTAATTGAGTGATCACTTCATCTTCTTTGCCTTTCAGTATGGCATCGACTGAATTTGCGAGGGATGCGATATCAAGTTTGTCTGAAATGGGCTCCTGCGCATAAATGGGCGCATATTCAAGTGCGCCCATTGATCTCGCCCCCATATAGGCCAAGCGATCAAGCGGCATGACTTCATAAGGCTTCCAATCAAATCGCTTCTTGAACTCGCGATCCATAAGCAGCAAGCCCCACCCGTCCGGTAGAGAATCGGAAAACGCGCCATGCAATCCCTGGAAAAGATTGTCTCTTGCCAATTGAGGTTTGGCATCAAATGCCATGGCTTTGGGTGCTAAATTAAACCCCGAAGCAATCCAGTTCTGGCTGTACTCAAACCAGATTCTCTTCTGATCATCGATCGCCAAAACACCAACCGTTTGTCCGTCAAGACTCACATTGAGCATATTGATGTGCTGCCCGATCGTCTTGGTCATAAACGCCCTCGCTGTCTTTTCTTGGCGGTGATTACAGCAATAGTCTGCACAGGCTTTGGCGCAAACAGTTCTTCAAAGCCATCGAACATATCCAGTGCGATAGCGATATCAACCAAAGCCGCTGTGCCAATTTGTCCCGTATATTCGAAACGCTTGATCGTTGACTCTGGAACGCCTGACTTTTCGGCAAGGGTTCTTCGAGTCCAACCCAGCGCAAGACGCGCACTATTGGCGCGTCTGCCAAGCTCGACAAGGATATCGGCAGGTGATTTGAATATAATGGATAACATATTAGCTATTATAGCGCACAAAACTATACATCGGACAACCCGTTGTCCATTGATTGTTTATGAAAATCCTGTCTATTCTGACTGTGCCTGATCAGGGCTTGGGCGCATCGTAAAGTGCCTCAATCCGGGCCATGTCCGGGTGCGTGATCCAGTCACCCTGAAAATCGCATGAAAATGGCTGGGTAGTGTAATTTGAGCATGATGGTCAATTTTGATCGCGCAGTAACACTCCTGTTTAGACGTACGGTGCTCGTACTTTAGTCAACTTGGCGCAGAAAAAACCACCCGATGTTGCCAAGGGGTGGCTTGCGGGTTGCTTCTTCTACGCCAGGTTAAGCCAAAATGTGCCCGGTTTCCTGATGCCTCACCACAAAAGACCGACCACGGAGATGAGGGTGATGTTTTCCGAAGCCGTCCGATGCCGGTGCCTGACGATGGACGAGATCAGCTTCTCCGGAAAGGCGATCTGAGATCGACAACAAGGTGGCTTCCAGGCTGCGCGGCTCACGAATTCCGAGCCACGTGGTGCCACGTGCAGACGTCAACGAATGCAATAGTGTTAGGTAGTGAAGCGGCGGCGGATCGATTTGATAACATGCCTCGGCGGCCGCCAGCCACTCGATAACCGTATGCCGGTGACCGATCAGTATCCCACGGCGGGATAGAAAGTAACTCTTACGCTGATCATCATATTCGTATTCGTCGGCCTTCCCGGCATCATGAATCAGCGCAGCCAGGATCAACACCGGGCGACAAACATCCGGATTCCCATGCGACATTTCATCAGCATATTCAGCCACCTCCACTGAGTGGCGTAAATTGCCGTTACGTTCAGCATGATGGCCATTCATGGAACTTGGCCCGATGGCAAAGCGTTGGAAACGCTTGCTCGCCCAGAACATCGCATTGAACAGGTGCTGGCAGTAATTCGGCAACGATGCCCACAGCACCAGCCCACGCTGGACCAATTCCCGATTCCGAACCCAACCTGGCGGGATAGTCTCGAAGAGATTCAGCGTCGGTACCGGAAGTTCGAGTAACTGCAGTTGAGTAATCGGCACGGCATCGGTGGTTGCCGGCACCTCGCCCTCCATGTCAAGCGAGGCCAGACTTCCGGGGACTAGTCGGAAATCAACCTTATCGGAAGTCCATTCGACGGCCAGTTTGGCCTGCTCGTGAAACAGCATGGCGCGATTCTGATACCCGTTGCCACTATGGGGAAACCGTTCAATTGAAACAACCCGGAATATATGCGGCATTATGTAGCAGCTACCCCAAGCCTCTGACCGCGGTACCGACCACAATA
>NZ_JBMOJE010000204.1:0-6002 GCF_049316945.1 Propionivibrio sp.
TCAAAGGCAAGCTCGAAGGTAAGCTCGAAGGTAAGCTCGAAGGTAAGCTCGAAGGTAAGCTCGAAGGCGAATCCATGCTACTTGAACGTCTGATTGTTAAACGATTCGGCTCGCTCCCCGACGATGTTCGCACCCGCCTCAGAACCGCTACGGTTGACCAGTTGGAAGCTTGGGCGGAGCGCATTCTTGATTCCTGCACTCTGGCCGAGATATTCAACGACCATTGATCCTTCAAACGAAACAAAGGGAAATCAAAGGGGCCAGGGTCGATTTCCCGATTGATTGATCTTGCTGCAGGCCACTCTGCTGGGCGTCGCAAAGCAAAGCGGCGGAAGGGCTTGCTGATTAGGTCATGCCAATAATAGGCAAGCACCCCTGGAAGCCGCGCCAATTGGCGTTCTGCAATGAGTCATGCCGAAGAGCAAGGAAATGCGCCACGCTTCAGGTACATGGCTTGCGGATCGCCACTCCATGCCTGGAGAATTCTTGACTGCGGGCTTAATGCTGTTTGGGCTGGAAGATCGCTGCCAGATCGGCCGCATCAAGCACCCGGTCAAGCCAAGCTTCGATTTGTTCCGGTCTAGCAGCGTTAATCTGCGCTGCAACCTCTGCCGGAAGCGGACCAAAACGTTTGTTCAGCAGGCGCTGCAGAACAAGCGCTTCGGCTTCAAATTTGCCAAGCAGGACGCCTTCGGCGATGGCATTGGCTCTGATTCGATCAAGATTCGTTTCCAGCATTTCGGTTCCTTTCAGAAGGTCATCCACATCCGGGATGAGCAGGTCGGGCATCTTGCGACTTAGGCGGTAGCCCATCCACTGCATCACGGCTTTGTCTATCGTTTGCTTGTAGGGCGATTGAGCAACCGACTGGCCCAGATAGCGGATCGCCCGCTTTACTTCTTCGGTGTCGCGGGCGTGCTCCATGCGGAAGATTGCCGCCATTACTCTATGCAGTCCTTCCAGATGTTCGACGCTGAAGCGGCCTTCATCGAGCAACCAGAACTTCAGCTTCGGCTGAAATTCGGTCAGCACCGCCGGGTGGGGCTGTATCAGGTCGAACACTTCCGGGCTGTGGTTCCAGCGCGCATCGCCGTTGTAAATGACGATCGGTAGCACCGGCGGCAAGCCGTCGGCGAGGTCGATGGCCTTGCTGCGTACCAGATGGTCGTAGAGCGCGGCGACGTATTGCATCATCCGCACCGGCATGCCCTTGTCGATGGAGGACTGGAACTCCAGCAGCAGGTAAAGGTAGATGCGCTGCCCTTGCAACTTGATGGACCACACCACGTCGTCTTCGCGTTTCCTCATCGCCGGGGTGATGAAGTTGCCGGTTTCCGGGCGCAGCGTGGCATAGTCCAGCAGTTCCGTGATGCCGGGCGGCGCAAACACTTCCAGCAACTCGCGTACCAGATCAGCGCCCCGGCGTCTCTTGCGACCCTACGAATGGAACCAGTTCATCTTGCGTCGCGGCAGCAGATAGTCCAGTTCATCTGCCGGTCGTTCCTGTAGCCGCAAGGGCTTTTCGATGTGCAGGCTGCTGTCCCTGGCGAGATTGAGGATGATCGCTTGCCGCCGGGGGACTTCCGGCTCATGGATCATGATCTGGGGACTGAGCGGGTTGTCGGTTGGGGCCGAGGTGACGACGGCGCCGACTCGGCCGTCGGACAACTGGACTATCGATCCGGGCGGATACACGCCCATGGCGCGGACGAATAGTTGCAAGAGCACCGTGTCGTAGGCGCTCTTCTCCTTGGTCCACATGACGGCCAGTGCTTCCGACGGCGAAATGGCGCGCCGGTAGTCGATCGGGTTGGTCAGCTTGTCGAAACGATCGGCGATGGCAACCACACGCGCGGCGATGTGAATGGCCTCGCCCTTGAGATGATCGGGGAATCCCGTTCCGTCGAAGTGCTCATGGTGATGCAGGATGGCTTCAAGGATCGGAGCCGATACCCGCCGACGCGTTGAACGCTGGCATGGCCCAAGGCGCAATGGGTGGCGTAGATAGCTTCTTCATGCCGGTTACGTTCGGTATTGCGCAGGATCGACGGGTTGATTCCCTGCTTCCCGATGTCGTGCAACAGGGCGCCAATCCCCAGGGTGTGCAGGGCGGACTCGGGCAGGCGCGCCTGTTTGCCGAGCAGGAGCGCCAGGGTCATTACCGACAAGGCATGTGCGGCAGGGCCTTCGTCGTGCCCCTTTTCCGCGATCAGAACAATGGCGCTATCGGGGTCGGCCAGGAAGGAGGCTGCCGACTCTGAACTGACATGGCTTACCTCGCGAATGCTTTCCTTGGGGTTCTTGTCAAATGAGTTTAGCGCTCCGCCAACGGACTTGGAGGCGCCGACGAATTGTTTCTGGGCTTTGTCCAGTCGTTCGCGCAACTCGGCCATGACCTTTGTCCGCTCCACCTTTTCGGCCATTTGGACGAGTGCCAGCGCCGCCAGTCGTGCATCCTCGGCAATCCTGGCAGCATCGGGAGCGGGCGGTGCTTCCTCGGGCACGGGAAGTGGCAGTACCTTGCAGCGCGTTACGGCGCAAAACAGATCCGGCAGATTCAATGCGGCAATCTGCCGCGCCTGTTCTTCGTCCGTGATAACGAACGAATTGAGCATGAAGTGATGTTCCATCCAGGGAATCGGCAAGCGCACATGAACGCCCGGCCGCAACTGGGTCGCCTTGATGCGGATCTCGCCTTCAAGCGGTGCATTCCGGGTTTTTGAGACGGTCTTTACCACCGGGTTCCTCGGGCGTCGGGAATTATCATGCTGATTGATGCTGTGCCTGCGGAATTACTGCAGGCCGCCTTTGCGCTTGGGTATGTCGTTTGCAGGCGATGATTCATGGGATTGCCCCGCCGCTGAAATGCCAAATGTCGATGAGGGATTATTCTTGCCTATAATGCGGCTTCAAATCAAACATTCCTGGCGCTCCGATGACTCATACCGCTCACTATAAACCCATCCGCAAGGCTGACATCGATATCGGGAAGCCACTACCGTGGTCGGTTTATAACGGTGACAAGCAACTTCTCCTGAAGCGCGGATTCGTGCTTGAGACGCAGGCTCAGCTTGATGGATTGTCGGAAAAAGGGCTGTATCGTTTTTTTCGCGGGGGTGAGGTTGGCGTCGTTTCCCGTCCCAACTCCGACGATACCGGCGAGCGTGCGAAGAGTGAACAGGCAACGGAACGATCGGTTACGCTCGAGGACATCAAGCTGATCATCGGCGACCCCTTGCAGATCCAGACTCAGGTCGAGCAGTCGGAAAGTCGGTACTACGTCAAGCTGATCGGTTATTTGAAAGGGAAAAGTGTTCTGGTTACAGCACCCCAACTGGAAGGCAACCTTTGTTACATAAAGGAGGGTCAGGCCTTCGTCGTTCGCTTCTTTTCAGGTAAGAATGCTTACGCTTTCACCTCCAGTGTGACACGAGTAGCGAACGTTCCTTACCCACACTTGCATCTGAGCTACCCGTCGCAGGTCAGAGGCTTGGTAGTACGTTCCGGCGATCGAGTGAACGCCAGAATCATTTGCTCCGTGAGCATTCCCGAAGATACGAAGACCGTTGCGGTGCCGGGTCTGATAACCAATATCAGTGTTGGCGGTGCGTTGCTCTCGTCAAGGAAAAAACTGGGGGATAAAAACGATCAATTGGTGATCAAGTTTCGTGTATTTATCAGAGACATCGAGTTTTTCATAACCATTGACGCGACGATCTGTTCGGTGTTGCACGATGATGTCGGCGAAATCCTGCACGGTCTGCGCTTTGCCGGCTTGCCCAACGATATGGCGATCGCCCTTACGGCCTACGTTTATCAGAAACTGGCTGAATCAAACTCCTGACCAGTTGAACTTAATGCTGTTGCATCATCCGCACCGGCATGCCCTTGTCGATGGAGGACTGAAATTCCAGCAGCAGGTAAAGGCAGATGCGCTGCCCTTGCAACTTGATGGACCATAGGAGCGAAGATTTTCTGCGCGATGGGTTGATTCGGCACATTGGCAATCGCGCAGAAAATCCGTCCAAAGTAAGTGCTGTGCGGCGCTCCTGCAAGAAATCCAAAAGGCCTCCACAGTGCATGCTGGAGAACCCCATGTTCATTGGCTTGCAGAGACATGGTTTTCTATGGCTTGGAGTAGCACGAACGTGCTACAGTTGGTGTTGTTTGTGATTCGACTGGAGTTAGCTATGAGCACGACGACGATCCGATTGCCTGAAGCGCTTAAAGATCGCGTTGCCGAAGCCGCTAAACGTGCCGGTACAACTTCCCATGGTTTCATCCTTTCTGCAATTGCGGAAAAAGCGGCGCGGGAGGAATTGCGTGCTGATTTCGATCAAGTCGCAGAGGATCGCTTTGCACGAATCGTGGCCTCCGGACAAACGATTCCGTGGCAGGATATGCGCGCTTATCTCGAAGAACGTCTTGCCGGCAATGCGGTGAAATGCCCGACAGCACAAAAACTGGTTCGTTGAGATTGTCGCGTATCGAATTAGCGCCTGAAGTCAGCAACGATTTTGATCGTATCCTCGATCACCTGGCTCAGTATGAAGTCGAAAATCCGGCGTCGCGCATTCGGGAAATCGTCGAAGCGATCAACGTACTTGAGCATAATCCGCTGATCGGCAGACCTGCGAAAGACGGCAAACGGGAATTGGTGATCGGGCGGCAGGCGCATGGTTATTTGGCTTTGTACCGTTACGTTGCCAAGGTCGACACCGTTTTTGTCCTTGCCATACGCAGTCAGCGGGAGGCTGGCTTTGTTATTGAGTAACGCGCTAACCAAGGACAGGCTACGGTTGATTCATCACCCGCTATTCGCGCAAGCCATAGGGCTTCAATAAGCGGAGCCAAAGCGAAACTGGAAGGTTTCACCGCCAATGTTCGCCAGGCGATAAATCCAGAGCGCCATTCTCCGGCGGCTTTTGTTGCCGCATCAATCCGGCGCAACACACGGGAGGGCAGGTTTATATTGACGAGTTCTGTCTTTTCGGACAACAACGCCAGATCAATCGGCACCAGTGCCCACACCCGACCAACTAAAAGGGGGCAGCATCGCGTTTTTTTGGAGCAGCCGCAAAACGACCGGAAATCTAAAAGGTCAGACATCTTTTTACCGTGGCTTGCGAGCGCCAAGGCGCGCGGTCTCCAGGCCAGCCATGCTAAGATTCCGGGACGTTGCCACAGGAGTTTAGCCATGCGTTTTCTCGATGTTAAAACCGACTACGCCTTCAAGCGCGTGTTTGGCTCGGAAGGCTCCAAGCCGGTGCTGATCAGCTTTCTCAACGCCATCCTGGATTATCGCAACGAACACGCCATCGTCGATCTGACCATCGTCGATCCCTACCAGATTCCCATGCTCAAGGGCATGAAAGACACCTACGTTGACGTCAAGGCGGTCCTCGCCAACGGCAAGCACCTGATCATCGAAATGCAGGTGCTCAACGTCGCCGGCCTGGAAAAACGCATCCTGCACAACGCCGCCAAGGAATACGCCACCCAGTTGCTCCAGGGTGAAGACTACACCCTGCTCAACCCGGTCATCGCCCTGACCTTCACCGACTTCATCATGTTCGAAGGCCACCCGGAACCGATCAGCCGCTACCGGCTCATGGAACGTGATCGTTTTATCGAATACAGCGACGATGTCGAACTGATCTTTGTCGAATTGCCGAAATTCACCCTCGAACTTGACGCCCTCGAAACCGTACAAGACAAATGGATTTACTTCGTCAAAAACGCCGGCAGTCTCCAATACATCCCCGACACCCTGGCCAGCGAACCCCGCATCAACGAAGCCTTCAGCCTGATCAATGAAGCCGCCATGAGCCGGGAGGAACTGGAGATCCAATTCAAGCGCCGCGACTTCATCATCCTGCAGCGCGGCTCACTGAAGCTGGCCGAGGAACAGGGGATGAAAAAAGGGATGAAAAAAGGGATGGAAAAGGGGATGGAAAAGGGGATGGAAAAGGGGATGGAAAAGGGGATGGAAAAGGGGATGG
>NZ_JBMOJE010000205.1:0-5797 GCF_049316945.1 Propionivibrio sp.
AATACCACCTCAACACGTCATATGATACGTTTATTTATTTACGCCGCCTTACCGACTCCAGCTCAATTGCAAAAAGCACTCGATGAAGCGGAAGCAGCGAATAAAGCCAAGAGTGCATTCCTCGCCAATATGAGCCACGAGCTGCGCACGCCGCTCAATGCCATCCTCGGTTTTTCCAGCATCATTCAAAAGGATGCGCAATTTCCAGACAACCAACGCCGCAATTTGGAGATCATCAACCGCAGCGGCGAGCATCTGTTGAGTTTGATCAACGACGTGCTGGATATGGCCAAGATTGATGCGGGGCGAGTGGTTCTGGAAGAAGCTTCGTTTGATCTGGGCGGTACGGTCAGAGACGTAACCGACATGATGTCCGTGCGCGCCCATCAAAAAGACTTGCAGCTCGTCATGGATCAGTCGTCCGAATTCCCGCGCTTTATTCACGCTGATGAAGCGCGTCTGCGCCAAGTTATCATCAACCTAATCGGCAATGCACTCAAATTTACCAAAGAAGGTGGCGTAACTTTGCGTTTGGTGACGCGCCAAAATGCCATAGCGCATTTGATGATCGAAATTGAAGACACCGGCTGCGGCATTGCGCCAGAAGACCAACAACGTGTGTTCGAGCCTTTCGTGCAACTGGGCGATCAAAGTGGCAGCACGGGCACCGGACTGGGGCTGACCATCACCCGCCAATTTGTCGAACTGATGGGCGGCCATCTCACCTTGGAAAGTACGCTGGGCAAAGGTTCGTTGTTCAGGATTGACTTGCCGCTGAAAGAAGCCAGGAAAGAAGACATCGCCCAAAGCAAAGAAGCACTGCAAGGGGACGTGGTGGGAGTTCAACCCGGGCAGCCAATCTATCGTGCCTTGATTGTTGAGGATCAGTTAGAAAATCAATTGCTGCTCACTCAACTGTTGGAGAACGTCGGTATTCAGGTCAAAACCGCCAACAATGGCAAGGAAGGAGTCGCGCTGTTCCAAAGTTGGCATCCGCATTTGATCTGGATGGATCGACGTATGCCACTGATGGATGGCATGGAAGCCACTAAAGCGATTCGCCAACTGCCCGAGGGCAAAGCCGTGAAGATCGTGGCAGTAACAGCTTCTGCCTTTGTAGAACAGCGCGAGGAAATGCTGCAAGCCGGTATGGATGACTTCTTGCGCAAGCCGTATCGCGCCAACGAAATCTACGAAGCGTTGACCAAGCATTTGGGGTTGCAGTTTATTTACAAGGGCGGCGCAAAAGCGCAAGTCGCACCGTCCACGTTGACACCGGAGAGCTTTGCCAAGTTGCCCGAGGGCGTGCGTGCCGAACTGAAGGAGGCACTCGAAAGCCTGGAAAGTGAACGCATTACTCGTGCCATACAACAAGTTGCTACGCATGATTCAGCCTTGCAAAAAATGTTGAGCCAGTTGGTCGATAATTTTGATTACCCGACGATACTTAAGGCCCTCAAGCCATAAAGGATCGAGAACATCATGCCCACCCGAGGGAAAATTCTTGCTGTTGACGACACCCCCGCTTCGCTCAGGTTGTTGACGGAGACCCTGCAAGCGGAAGGCTATGAAGTCCGCGCGGCCATCAGTGGCGAACTGGCACTGCTTTCCGCCGCCGGCAATCCACCCGAGCTGATTCTGCTCGATGTGCGCATGCCGGTGATGGATGGCTTCGAAGTGTGTCGGCGTCTCAAAGCGCAAGCTGTCACCCGGGATGTGCCTATCATTTTCGTAAGTGCTTTAACCGAAACAACCGACAAAGTGGAAGGTTTGGGGCTGGGCGCGGTGGATTTTGTCAGCAAGCCGTATCAACGTGAAGAGTTGTTGATTCGGGTGCGCACGCACTTGGAAATGAATCGTCTGCGAAATCAACTGGAAATGCTCGTGGACGAGCGCACCAATGAACTTAAGGCAAGCCTTGCCTTGGTGGCCGGGCGAGAAGAAGCCTTGCGCATGGTCGAACGTAAGCGCGAAGACATGCTGCAGACGTTGCAGGAAGGGGTGCTGACAATTGATACCGCAGGTCAAATAACTTATGCCAACAAGGCCGCGCATGAGATGCTGAATATCTATCCCGATAAAAACATTGAAGGGAAATATTTTCAGGGTCGCGAATGGCAACAGGTGGACTTAGGCGGGCAACCCTTGCCGCCAGATCAACTGCCTTTTGCGATTGCGCTACGCGAACAAAAAAGAGCGCTGAACATTGAACACGGCATCGTCTCGCCCGATGGAATAACTAAATGGTTGTCGGTCAATGCTGCGCCATTGTTTGATGAAACGGGCAACTTGTCGGGCGCGGTCGCTAGTTTCCGTGACATCACCCAGCGCAAGGCCACCGAAAACCAACTGCGCAAACTCTCGCTGGCCGTGGAACAAAGCCCTGAAAGCGTCCTGATAACCGATCTCGACGCCCGAATCGAATACGTGAACGATGCCGCCGCCGCGGTGACGGGCTATGGCCGCGAGGAACTGATCGGCAAGAATCCGAGCCTTCTGCAGTCAGGCAAAACGCCGCCCGAGACCTACGTTGCCTTATGGGACGCTCTGACCCAGGGTCAGCAATGGAAGGGAGAACTTTACAACCGCAGGAAGGATGGCAGCGAATATGTCGAATTCGTGGTCATTGCACCACTACATCAGCCGGATGGAACGATTACCCACTATGTGGCGGTGAAGGAGGACATCACCGAAAGGAAGCGTGCCGGCGAAGAACTGGACCGTTATCGTCACACCCTGGAAGGACTGGTGGAGCAGCGTACGACGGAATTGGTCGCCGCCCGGCAACAGGCCGAGGCCGCCAACTTGGCCAAGAGTACCTTTCTGTCCAACATGAGCCACGAGATACGCACCCCGATGAACGCCATTGTCGGGCTGAGTCACCTGATGCGGCGGGCGGGGGCGACGCCGGAGCAGGCCGATCGGCTGGACAAGATCGACAGTGCCGGGCACCACCTGCTGTCGATCATCAACGACATTCTCGACCTCTCCAAGATCGAGGCCGGCAAACTGCAACTGGAAAGCACGGATTTCCACCTCTCCTCCATCCTGGACAATGTCGGGTCCATCATGGGCGAGGCGGCGCGGGTCAAAGGGCTGCAAATCAGCATCGATGTTGACGCCGTCCCCATTTGGCTGCGCGGCGATCCGATGCGGCTGCGCCAGGCCTTGATCAACTATGCCGGCAATGCCATCAAGTTTACCGAGAGAGGCAGCGTTGCGCTGCGAACCAGGCTGCTTGAAGACGATGGCGAAGAGCTACTGGTACGCTTCGAGGTGGCCGACACCGGCATTGGTATAGCCGCCGACAAAACCGACCGGTTGTTTAATGCCTTCGAGCAGGCCGACGCCTCGACCACACGCAAGTATGGCGGTACAGGCCTCGGGCTGGCGATCAACCATCGACTGGCGCAACTGATGGGTGGCGAAGTCGGTGTTGATAGTACGGCGGGCGTGGGCAGCACCTTCTGGTTCACCGCTCGGTTGCATCACGGCCATGGCATCATGCCCGCCGTTGCGACCCTGGACGCCGCAGATGCAGAGAAGCAGTTGCGCCTGCACCACGGCGGCGCACGTCTTTTGCTTGCTGAAGACAACCTCATCAACCGCGAAGTTGCCGTGGAACTGCTGCACGGTGTCGGCCTGGCCGTGGATACCGCAGTCGACGGGCGTGACGCCGTCAGCAAGGCTCAAGCCCGTGCCTATGACCTGATTCTGATGGATATGCAGATGCCCGATATGGATGGCCTCGAAGCCACCCGTGCCATCCGCGACCTTCCCGGCTGGGCGGCCATACCGATCGTGGCGATGACGGCCAATGCCTTCGATGAAGAACGCCGTGCTTGTGAAGAAGCCGGCATGAATGATTTTGTCGCCAAGCCGGTGGACCCGGGTTTGCTCTATGCCACCCTGCTGAAATGGCTACCGGCTGGTGCAGCTATTGAGCCAGACGGGCCGGCCGATCACTCGCCATCGGCAGCGCCTCCCGATGCAGCCGGGCTTGCTGCCGCAGAGAAGCGCAGAGCGCAGGAAGCTGCGGCCGAGGCCGCACTGTTCCGCTTGGCCAGTGTGCCTGGCCTGAACGTGGCGCACGGCTTGGCCGCGTTGAGCGGCAATGCCGTCAAATATCTGGAACTGCTGGGCAGTCTGGTCCAATCGCACGCTGATTACATGGCGCGGCTGGCGGCCAGTCTGTCCGCTGGCGACACTGCCACCGCTCATCGCCTGGCACACACTCTCAAAGGCACGGGAGCCACGCTGGGCGTCGATCACCTGGCGGAAGTGGCGGCGCGACTTGAGGCAATGTTGCGAACGAGTCAGACAGAAAGTCTTCGCGTTGACGATATCCGCCCTGAAATCGAGGCCATCAACCACGAAATAACCGTTCTGTCCGCCGCCCTGTCAACCTTGTCCATTGCGCGTCCGGTGCAGGACGACCTCGCTTCAATCGATCCGGCAACTCTGAAGGCCGTGCTTGACGAACTCGAAAAACTGCTTGGGCAAGGTGACGCCGCCGCCATCGTGCTGTTCGATGAGCATGCCGCAGAACTGCGAACTGCGCTGGGCCCGCCCGGAGAGGAAATTGACCGTGAGATCAAGAAGTTTGCCTTTGAAGATGCTCGGGAAATGTTGCGAACCGTGCGCCAGGCAAGCAGAAAGGTATGATGCACCGGGTTTCGTGTGGGGAATATTGCCCGGATATTGAATTTGGCCGCCGCTAACGAGCCAGTTAATCAGTATTCGGAATGTCACGTTTGGCGGCCCCGCTTCTGCGGAGTTGTCATTTTCTGGACTACGTGGACCAGCCGTCCATGGCTGAAAGTTCCAACTGGACGTCAAAATGTGAATGACGGATAACGCTGCACTCCGAACCGTGAAGCGAATAAATTGAACTCATGCTGGCCAATGGTTGCTTTCAGGTAAGCGTATCCACCCAACGTCAGCTTTGGACAAAAAATGCAACCTTCGACTGAAGGCAGAGACTCGATCGTCAAGTTTCGCCATGGATCGTCCGCTTTCTGCTGCGTAGCAGACAGCCAGTCGAAAAAATGCTAACAGCGTTTTGAATGGCAGCTTCTATGGGGACTTGTTTGTCAAGCCGTTTTTGATTACGTCATCCATTGACCAGAGTTCATGGCCCCCTGATCAGTGCATGCACGGTGGTTGATGCCCGCGGTGGCAGGCGGCTTGTCAAGGCCGGCCGAAGGCCGCCCGAAGGGCTTGGCCTTGACGAGACGATCGCAACCGCCGACGCTGACGGAGGGTTTGCTGGTCGAGTATTTTCGGCCAGCAAGCCTGACGACAGAGGGCGACTCGCTCCCTTCCCGCCGGCGGGAAGGGCGGGGGGATGGGTGGCTGTCGAGTTCAGCCATGACTTGGCGTGGTTGCATCCGGTTCCAAGGTCGAGGTATGACAAGAGTTTGAGCCAGTGCTCGAACGAACTTCTATCTGTGCAGGGTGTACCGGAGTGGAGCTGCCGTCTGAATGGCGGCTTCGCGGCATGGCTGAATGGCCTTTGATGGCCGGTTGGGTGAGTTCGCCAATGGCAGCTTCGGAGCGGTCCAGTTCGCCGAACCTGGATTTGGCTGACAGGCCGCTTTCGGGCAACCGCTACGGCCGCTTTGGGTCTGTTGCCGACCGTCAGCACCATCTAATCCTGCATTATCCATCGCAAACAATTTGTGCACTGCGTCAAGTGAGCCTCGCGTCAATCACGGAATCCGGATACCCGATTAACCTAATAACCGCAGTTCAAACCACGGCGACAGCGCGAAGCCTCCCTGCAGAGGGACGGCGG
>NZ_JBMOJE010000206.1:0-5738 GCF_049316945.1 Propionivibrio sp.
ACTGGCACTTTCAAGTTGCCGAATTCATGGTAGTTTCACGGCGCCGCGCACACAACTCGATAAAAAACGGAAGCACTGCTGGAATCGCTTGTGTAACATCTTCGATGGATCGCCCCAGCACCTTGGCAAGTCGGGCAGGATTCGATGGGAGTCGATCATTAACCCAACACTCCAGACGCATGACGTAGAGCAATCCCTGTTCGGCAAGCGTCATGGTGCGGAAGTCGATCTTCGCCAGCATCGAGGCTGCGTACTCTTGGTACGCTGGTGCTTCACGGTTTTGCATTACGTACTCCAATCAGAACTTTGGCCAGAGCCATGACGCCAGCACGCACATGAAGGTCGTTTGCATCCTCTCCAATCACGTTGCTTATGCACCACGGCAGGCCGGTGGCTTGTGCCGCCTTCTCGCCGGTAAGTGAAGCATCGTTGTCGGCAAATACGAAACGCCGGCCTGTCATGTTGCTTGCCACGTGGATCATGTTGAAAGCGGAGAAGCACACCATCACGCACGCGTTGAGGTGCAGCAGGTGCAGAGCGATATCGATAGATAGGCCAGTGGCGTACCCTTCGCAGTAAAACGTCTCAACTGCGCTTTGTGGGCCTATGCGAAGGATGGCGCCCTTGGCTCTCATGCCGTGGAGCATCTTCTTTTCCCATTCGTTATCGACCAGGCAGATGGTTTGAACGCCAAGCAGGTTGTTATCTCGGAAGTCGCGCATTGGAATCAACAACTCGCCATCCTTTCCGATGAGCGCCTGCACATCAACCAAGCCCTTTGCTTTCAAATAGGGATGCGTATCACGCGACGCCGAAGCGATCATCACACTGGCACCCTTGGCGGCGGTAGCGTGGGCCTTCTGCTTTTCAACTTCAGCAACTCGTCGACGTAGCGCCCATTCCCGCTTTTCCGCTTCGTTCCATGGTTTCGCGTTGGGGTCGTGCCACCATTGCGGGGGCTCGCCGGTTTCCCAGTTTTGAATCCATCCCCGGTATCCATCGAAGAAGTAGGCGCCGTTCTTCGATTCGGGGTGCTCTCTGGTCGGGCATCGGTGAATTTTGTCACCTGCGCGTAGGTCACCAATTTCTACGCCATTGACGCGGGCAAATGATCTGAAGTCCATCACGCGGCCCTCCCATGACGGAAGGCAATTGAATTGGCGCGAGATTTGTTCGAGACTGCCTTGCTAATAACAACATTCTGCGTTTGATCGAAGTCCGGCAAGTTGCGCGGGAATGATCCGGTTATCGACTTGAACAGGTGTGCTGCGCGGCCCTTGGCGGTGTCCGGGTTGCCTTGTCCTCGGCATAGGGTTACGGACTGCTCCCAAACCGTCAGCTTGTCGCCAACGGTGGCCTTGCCGATTTTGAACTCGATCATTTCGCCGGATTCGTGCACGATCAGGCTGGGGCGAACAACTTCATGCCCACAAGAAATACATCGTTTCCCGCATGGTGAATATCCGCAGTTCGGGCATTCCTTGGCTGGTTTTTCTTCGTCTTTACGAACAGCCTTATCCAGCTTTTCGCCCATGTCCAGCGAGTCCAAACCGTTGTAGAAAATATCAGCAAAGTCGTCTGCGAAGCGAACAATATTCCCGGAGAAGTCGAGTAACAGGCAATCCACTTTGCCGGTGTCTGGCGAGGCCCGAAGACCACGGCCCCACATCTGCACGGCGGTCGACAATGACTTGCGCAGCGGCCGGCAGTCGCACACGCAGCCAACATCCTGAACGTCGAATCCCTTGGCCAGCGCCTCAACCGAGACCAGTACGCGCAATACGCTATCCGACTTTTTGTACTCTGCAAGCAGGGCGGCGCGTTCCTCTGGCTTGGTATCGCAAGTGAAGGTCGCGGCCATGATTCCGACCTCGTTGAACTGCCTGGCAATTTCCTCACAGTGCGCTATGGTTGCACCGAAAATAATCGTCTTGCGGTCGCTGGCGAACTTCTGCCACTCGATGACCACGTCGCCGATAATCTCCATGCCACGATCAGCTGCGGCAGCCGGCGTCCATTCGCCACCAGAGGTTTCAGCGTTTCGCATGTCTGGCTTGGAGCAACTGAACACCCGCAGGGGAACCAGCACACCACTCACGGTCAATTCGTGCATTGAACCCGCACTCACAAGATTGGTGAATATCTTCCCGAGTCCTGCACTGAATGGTGTTGCACTTAAACCGATAACGGCGGCGCGGCAGGTCTGAACGTGCTCAGTCCAGGCCTTGTACTGTGTATGCGCCTCATCAATAATGATCAGGTCCGCATCAGGCCATCCCCTGCTTGCGAGCGTTTGAAGGCTGCATATTTGAAATGATGCAGACTTGTCCGTGCGCCAGTGGTTGGCTTGTATTACGCCGTGCGCCGATAGTCCGTAGCTATCGGCCACGGCTGAGGTCTGGTTTATTAAGGTCGTCCTGTCACAGATAAATAAAACTTTCTTCCCCTTCAAAAGTGCCTCGTGTGCGAGAAGCATTGCGAGGTACGTCTTGCCGGCGCCGGTCGCGGCCATCAATAACTGGCGGATATGCCCTGCGATGTAGCCAAGTCTCAATTTCCCATGCGCAACTGTTTGGAAGTCACGCGGTGGCGGGAATGTTGCTGAGGCGTAGTTTGGCGTCTCACGCTCAATAAGTTCACGCTGCATGGCCGGCCTCCACTTTCGCAAGTGCTGCTTCGGCTTTTTCTGCGCGGCGCTTCCAGTGTTTAACCCACTTGATAGCTTCGTTCTTCTCGTTCGTCAGGCCATTGTTTCGCTCGGTCAATACCCGGATCAATGCTTCAGTTCTTTTGACCTCGGCCAGCGATACAGAAATCCGGTCGTCGGCATCGAAAACGCGCATCATGATTTCTGCCTCCGCCAGCATCGACTTGATGACCTGGCCTTGCTCGGTGCTGAAGTCGCGCAGTTCCTCAAGCTCGCTCTGGCCGGTGGCGTCTGGCTCTTCGATGCGCTCGCACTCGCCGTCGATGACCGCCGGCTTGGCTGGTGCAGCCTTGGCTGGTTGCGCAGGCTTGCCGATGTTGGCCGTTTTCATCGAGGCCGCGGTGCCGTGCTTGGTGGTGTAGGTGCGTTCAGTCGGCGCTGTCACTTGGAATTCTCCAAGTGAGGATTCTTCCGGATCTAACTTGGAATTCTCCAAGTGTGATTTTTTGACATCAGCAACCAAGTGATTTGAAACAGCACACCGTTTTGCAATTTCGTTATCACTCCAATCCGACCATTCAGTATCCGCAAGAAGCGTTTCAACAGCCTTGCGCTTGTCGGCGTTGCAGCGGCGCAGGCCGTGCTTCGCGTTGCACTTGAGGGAATAGAGAATCGCATCGCGCTTAGTGCCCGGCTTGCGATCTTCGAAAATCTCCACCAGGCCGGCAGACGTGGCGCCGAAGAATCGGTGGAAGCCATCAGCGAGCCAGAACGAAGCGCCATCGTAGAAGACGGTAACGGGCGGCATTTGGACGCCGGCCCGATAGGATTCGCAGTACTCAGCAACAACGTCCCGATTCAGTTCGATGCGTGATTGTGTACCGCCATCGATGCGGATTTGTGCGAGGGCGATCATGCTTGTGTCTCGCTACGCAGGAATTCGCCTTTGATGTGGTACGACTTGGCGCGAAGCCGGGTTTCACTGAGATGGCTTTCGCGGATCGTTACCCAGCGTAAAGTTACCGGGAATTCGTCGCGCAGTGCGGCTATGGCGCCAATAACGTACGGACGATCTTCATCGGCGAAGTCGATCAAACGAACGACAGCGCCTTTGAGGAGTGTGGTTTTTACTGCCCAAATGATCGCTGGCAGGTTAGAATTCGCCTGTTCAGGGGCGCTCGGTTTTCCTTCGGGAAGGTCGGGCGTTTTCTTTTCCATGTCAGCCACCAATTCCGAACGGGCTTGCAGCCTCAAGTGCTTGGAGAATCGAGGAGCTAAAACCGTCGAAAACATCGCGGCGAAACTTCCCCTTGAATATCGCCATCCCGGTCAACGAGTCATAGATAACGGCGGCTTTTTCTTCTGGCGCATGACACTGATTAAGGCTTGCGGCAGTCTCGGCTGCGAATTCAGCGCCAACGGAACGGGCGAACTTGGAGAGTTTGGAGGCGTTCATTTAAGCCACCTCGCCAGCGAGCACTGATTGAATATCAGCCACGCGCCAAGAAAGACGCCCACTGATACGAACCGGGCGCAGCGGGCCATTTTCCATACATGCCCAAGCCCTGAGCGTTTGCGGTTTGCGGCTCAAGTAGTAAGCGGCGTTCTCGGTCGGTACAGCAGTGCGGGTTTCCAGCGCGAGCGGCGGGAAGGTCATGAAGTGCGCGGCGGCGGTTGCCAGCGGCTTGATTGATTGAGCGGTGACTGTTTGCATTTCGGGAACCTCTTTTGCGTTGAGAGGTTGCTAGATTTTCATCCCCGAAATATCCCGAAAAACTGCGGAAGAATTGCGCCAAAACTGCGTCAACTTTCCTCTATTTAATCCGGTATGTTCTGGTTGCTGCCTTAAGTTGTCCGGTAATGTCATTTGACTGGATAGCATTCGCGTCTTGCATGGGGGCAATCTTCCCATTTTTACGCCCCCAAGTTTTGACACGCTCTAAGTACCAGTATCCATGTCTTCCCGGTACTTTTGCAGACTGCAATTCTGGACTTCGTGAAGCGTCTGCCAGGTCACGATTGATAGACGGCCATTGGCGCTCAAGCTCACTTATCAGCGCCTTCCGCTTCAGCATTTCCTCGGCAGTCGATACCCCTAGCACGGGCGGGGCGGCAGTCTCTGGCGCACCAGAAAGAACATTCACCGACTCAATCGACAAGCCACTATCTGCTTTTGTTTCTTGAATCGGCAGCCTCGGGAAACCATCCGGCAGGTCATGGCCGTAGCTGGAAAGCCACGAACCAAACTCAGGCAGAGATACTACTGTTTGCACAAACTGTTCTTCATTAAGGCGAATAAGCCAAATGGGATTACAGGACTTCATATAACGGCTAGCCATGTCTATACGCTCTACGGCTTTGGCTCGCAAAGCGGCATCCTTTTCATCCCGTTCAACTGGGGGCACTACAGAGGCTATACCAGTCTGTTTGTTGATTACCATCATCCCGGCAGACCAGTAATCATTCTTTTTGGCACGTTCAGGGTTACGCCCTACTGACAACAACGCAGCCTCACGAAGCGTAGCCGTCACACCGGCAGCCCAATAATTCCAATCGATAATTTTCATAGCGTTCCTTCAAACGCCTTCAATAAGGTGCCACCCACGGGCCGGTGAAGGTTTCCGGCGTTCCCTCCGTCGAGGTAGTGGGCGGCTATTCGGTCAGTCTGTGCCCGGAGAACCAATAGATATGCGGTTCTTCGGGCGGGTATTCGTCAGGCGGCGGCAGTATTTACCAGTTCAAATGTGAAAGAGCGTGAATTCTTTGTTCTTGGCGAAGGGGGCCAGCCCAAAACCTCGCAAGGCAAAAAGCATTCAATCTGCTCGTCATTCATATCGCCAACCCGTCCCAGTTCATCAGCCAAACTCAGAACCATTGCCCACACCTCGGGGCGGCGCAGCGTCTTTTCCGTCAGTATTGATGAATGAAAAAACTCATCGCGCCAATGATGAAGATTAGCCAGTGCATTCGCTTTGGTATTTTCACAACCAAGACAAAGCTTGCCACCGTAGTTTCACGTGGAACATCAACGACCACCATCAGAGAACCTGATCTCTACCAAACAGTTCCCTGCCTTTTTTTTCCAATAATT
>NZ_JBMOJE010000207.1:0-5630 GCF_049316945.1 Propionivibrio sp.
AAAAATGCTCTTCAAGCAGCGTGAAATTTACCGGCAATTTTGACCAGAGCTCCCGCTCCGTCAGGGCACAGCCAAAACTGGACGAAGCGAGCTGAAACCCTGTTTCAAGCAGGCGTGCTGCAAACTCTCGGGCAACGGAAAATTTCTCCGGCGCTATGGCCGGGATGATAAGGACGGTCGACTCCGGCAGATGACCAAGGTTGGCGACGGCTTCATGAATCGAGTCGGCCAGGGGGTGCCCGATCGCTTCGATGGCTCCCGCCGGTAGCGGGACAAACAGCAATCCCTTGCGTTTGCTTTCGTGGAAACGTTGAACGATCGCCGTCACGGAATCGAAACAGAATTCGTTGAGCAAGCTCAACTGGCGGGCTATTCTCGCCAACCGTCCGTAGGAGCCCTGCACCATGCCGGCCGGACCGCGAACCGTGGTCATGTAGCCGATGATTTCGCAGCGCAAGAAATCGGCAATCGGTCGAAAGCCCACCTGCAAGGAATGATTGTAGAAGATTGCCGCAAATTCCTCGGCGCACTTGTCGGAACCGGGGGAACGGGTTACCGCATTGATCGGATACTTTCGCATGAAGGATTGTCTGCCAAGTGGAGAATCTGATTCAAGCGTCAGGACTCGCATCAGGATAAACAACGCCGTCAGATTCTAGTTGTTGCCCGTTGCAGAATTATTACGGCGATGTTACTTAGCAATCGAAAGCAGGATTAGCAATGCTGGCCTTGCTTGTCTTCAATTTGTAATCCTGCATTAATAAACTGGCGGCAACCGCTTCTCTGGGGTACGAAATTCATGTCTGCGGTAAAACCCGGGGAATTCGTTGGGCAGTGCAATGAGTTGATCGTCGGATGTTCCGACCCAAATCTTGTGCAGGTCGGGGACGTATCCCATCATTCGATTAATAATGACATAGGCCTCGCTGACGCCTTGGGCGGAAAGCTGTTGCATGTGCTGATCGATCTTCATCGCCAGTCGGCTAAATTCATTCATGCTCACACTTTGCTCACTCGAAGAGCGTGGCGATTTTCGCCAGCACTTCGTCCAGGATCGGTGCTGGCAGGGTGTCCACTTTGCGTGCATGGCGGACGGCCAAGTCAATCACGCGTGGCTGATCGCAGCGCACGACACCGGTGGTCTTGATGCCGGTCACGAGCACCGCGAAGCCCAAGCGGCGAGCGAACTCGCCGCCGTGCCGTAAGGCTGAAGTATTCTTCTGTAATTCAGTCGCTTATAGCGACCTAGCCTTCCCATATTCCCTATACTCGCCGAAGGCAACGAAAAAGCGCTGGACATGCTCAGGCGCATCTCCCCGGCGGCATGGGTGCATCTGCATTTCCTTGGGCATTACGCCTTTCGGGATAAGCGCAATCCGATTGACTTAGAGGCGATTTTGGCGGCGATTTTCAGGGAGTGAGGGCTGTTTTGGTGAAGCAGACAACTTTCGCCAGTTTGGAATTGATGCCCCAACAAGGAATGCACGGGAAACGGTTGTTTTCTGTCAAGAAAGTACCGCCCGTATTGGCTTTTCGGTCAATTCTGAAAATTTCGTGGATTCCGGCTTAGTACACCAAAATGGGCCAAAGAATAGCAAGGTTCAACACCATCAAACGCGCAGCCGAAAACCATTGCCTACTGCGGCTTCCAGACAAATTCAGCTAATTCCGGAAACCCGCAACCAGTTGCACACGATTCACCTTTACGCAGTAGCCGCAGGCAATATTTGCTCGATCAGGTCGGAAATTAGACGCGCCGTGATACCGTAGCGATCACGAACGGGGTTGTACTCTACGATTTCGAGTGCCTTCAACCCCGACAGTCCAGCAACTCGAAGTAAGGCGTCCAGCACATCTTGGGGTACCAAGCCAACCGGCTCTGGACTGCCGACACCTGGTGCTAACGCCGGATCGACGGCATCAAGATCGAGCGACACTCCAAAACCAGAAGCCGACTTGGCAACAATAGTGATAGCCTCGTCCAGGCAGGCTACGAAGCCGCGTCGAGCGATTTCCTCGCTATCGATGATCCGTACCCCAAACTGCTGCAGAAACGCTATTTCCTCCTGCTCGTAACTGCGTGGCCCGAGCACAACGGTATGCGCGGCACTAATCTGCGCTCCCAATAGACCGATATTGAGCAGCCGCTTGTCTCCCCTTCCCAGCAAACAGGCCAGCGGCATGCCGTGAATCGCACCAGAATATGTGGTTTCATGCGTATGGCTGTCAAGATGGGCATCGATCCACAACAGCCCGCACGGTTGGCCTAATATGCGCGAGACACCGCTCCAAGTACCGATGGCGATCGAGTGATCGCCACCGATGATCAGCGGGAATGCGCCAGCCTGCATCGCCAACACCACTTCATCGGCCAGGTCGCGGCATAGTTCGGCAATTCGGCCGATCGTTGATTTGCCTTCGCCTTGAGGCGCGAACACGATTCTGCCCCAGTCGATCCGAGGATGATGCTCCAGTTCGTGCCAGGACTGAGAATGATGGAAGGCAACTGGTCCATCCTCGCAGGCGTGATCCTTCGCTCCGATACCGCTGGCGGCACCGAGTATGCGAATACGGATATTATGCTTGGAATGCATCTGTTTCATGACTATTGGCAACGCGCCTTGTGTCACCTACAACCAGTTACTATGACCACTCCATGAAGGCTTATCACAGCAATGTGATTATCAAATATAGCCGTTTACTTTGACGAAAACTTATTTCGAACATTCATTACGATGCCGGATTATTGCCAATGCATAAACTGGAAGAGATACTGAATGACCGATGCACAGCCGACCTACAATCCCAGAAAATGAGTGCCACCAATCACACGTCGGCTTTCAGGTAACGGTACAGGATCAATGGGTGGTTTGGAGAAAAATCCGACGTGGTTCAATAAAGAGAACCGTTATTGGTAACACAGGCAACAGTTTCCCTCGCCATGGCCAGGGTGATTTTCTGGTTGAGCGGAGTAAATCCGGAGGGGATGTTGCCCCCTCTGGACGTTGAACGCAGGTGGGCTGGATGCATTTGAAACCGAGAGGTTCGAGCCAGTGCGAATGTTTTTCGCCGGTCATCAGTTCTATTGGGTTAGTGCCGGCGCGCTCGGCGACCCGGCTACGATAGAAGAAGTAGGCGCGGAGCCTCGAATTGAAGTTCTTCACCAGTGAACTCGCGCGGGGAATCGTCTTCATCGCCGCAACGACGGTATCGAAGACGAGGATGATTTGAGTTACAGGCAGACTTCCCACACTTGATGGGGCGGCCCATCGTGATCCTGCGCGATGCTTGCCAGGCGCTCATCGAGTATGCCGACGAAGGCCAACATGGGTTTGCCTTGTTGATGCAAGGCAATGCGCACTGGGCGAACGTGCCTTCGATCCAGATGCTCCCGCTGTTGTAGCAGATCGATGATGAAGCGTTACAGTTACTGGCGTATGGAGCCGCTACAGCAACCGGCTCACAGATCTTCTCAGGAACACTTGTGCCGCAAGTTTACCGGTCTGGGTCCTCGAATCCCATGCGGGAAATGGTTGCGTGTCGAGGTCAGTGAGACTCTCTTGTGACCGCAGCCTTGCCTGCCTACTATCCAAAATTGAAAGGCGTATGGAGGGGTTCAGGGAGGTATAAATAGATATATGTATTGTTGTATTCCTTGCGAATTACTTATTTATCAGGCACTTATAATATCCATGCAACAACATTCCTGGGAACCAAATCGATTGAAGTATTTCTGTCATATTTGTTTGATAGAGTGATTTCCCACGTATGAATCTGCGCCTTAATTAAAGGCCACTCACTCACGGCCATGGAATTCAAGCCTGGCAAACAAAGTCTATGGAAATTCTTCTGCTGACCCTTAACCTGCATACCTATGAACAGCATCCCCGCCACTGCCCGTTCGATACGATGCATCAACACGAGCGGGAAGTGCATATCATCGCCGAGGCAATCGCTCACCTAAGGATAGATATCGTTTGTTTTCAAGAGGTAGGTGAATATTTGCATGACCCGATTGCCAATACTTACGGCGAGTCGCCCTCCAATATGGCTTATCGCATCCGCGATCGATTACGCCAGTGGGGACATTGGTATCATATTCACCAGGACTGGAGCCACATCGGGTATCAGCGATGGAGGGAGGGTACCGCCATCTTGAGCCGTCATCCGATGCGGCACAATTATTCCGCTTACGTCTCTGCCGACCAGCGCAAAGATAACTATATGTCGCGTAACGTCACATTATCGTGCATAGACGTTCCGTGGTTTGGCTTGTTGCATGTTGCCAATGTTCACTTAAACTGGGCGCACCATGGTTTTTATGAGGAATACAATAAGCTCAGTGAATTGATTCGATCACGCAGGCATTTTGGGATCATAGGGGATTTGATCGTTGGCGATTTCAATGCGCCGGCCGGTGAGCATGCCTACAATCACGTTGTCCGCAATGCCGAATACGTCGATCAGTATTGCGAATTGCACCCCGAGCGTTTTTTCCAGCCCAGCTATCATGGCTGCATAGATGGGTGGAAGGACAGCACACCCAAGCGTATCGACTATATCTTCAAACGCAATGGTGATCCCTTGCAGGTGAAAGCCATGGACGTCATTTTCAATCAACATTTTTATCCCCTCGTATCCGATCATTTTGGTTATTTGGCCAGATTCGAGATGCTCTGATTTTCTTGTGGGAAAGGAAATCCAGCGCTGTCGGAAGGACAGAAAATACATCGACTCCTATAGATTCTTGCTTCTGATCGAATGGCTGATTACGGCCAGATACTCAGGATCGATGGTGGCTTTGGAGAAGCAAGACCACCGGCTGGAAATGGCCGGTAGGGTGTGGCCGTCAACGACCGCTTCGTAGAGTTAAATTTCACGGAAATTGGATTTGGCGGAACGGCCGCTCTGGAGAAAGCACACAGGCCGTTTTGGGTCGCTAAGTAAAGCTTCAAATAGCGGCCCCTTGTGGTTAGCCAACATAAATAAAGTAGTTTATGGACGACGTGGGTATATCTCAACAGCACGCAGTCGTCAGAGCCTCGTGGCCGGCAGGTTTGTTTTCAAAAAGCCGCCATTGCCCATGAAAACATCATCTGTCTCTTGTGGGTCGGATGGAGTCAGCCACCCCTGAAAACTGAGCGACCGCTGTAGTCTGATTCCTGCCTTTCGACTCCATCAGCGCTTGATGACAGCCAGCGACCCAAAGCGGTAGATGGCCTTTGTGGAAGCGGCCGTTCAGGAATGTTTGAACTCAGCCGCAGCTGGAGTGAAGGGTTCGGCGGCTCACGCGTTACGGTCCCGGGTACTACGTGTTTGCCCCATAAAGGCAGGCATGAGGGCAAATAGCACAAGCATCGCCAGATATACGCTTCCGGAGACGGAGTCGCGGCTAGCGACATAATCCGCAAGTGAGCGATCTTGCAAGACCACGGCCAAGAGAAGTTCGGCGGCGAGCAACAGACCCAGGGCGAAAAACCCTATGCCGAGGCGCGCGACTATGGAAAAATGGCCGACGAATCGTCTCATGACGAATCTCGCTGCAATCACGATGACGGCAAACATCAACGGCATCTCGCTTAGGCGGCGTAAATAAATAAACGTATCATATGACGTGTTGAGGTGGTATT
>NZ_JBMOJE010000208.1:0-5552 GCF_049316945.1 Propionivibrio sp.
ACACAAACTACTCGACAGAACGTCTACAAACTGACAAGTTTCCATGGTGAGCCTCCTTCCTCTGAATAAACATTTCGCTAAGCTGTTGTGATGCTTGATGAACGGAATCAACAGCCTCCCATGACTTCCTTGCGACTGCACTCTTCCAGCAGGTAAGCGACGGAACGGAAGGGTCGACCGGTTTCCGCCGTCAGCCCGATTTCGCAGGTGCGGTTGCTTGAAACGCCGCAAGCGCAAGCTTTCGGCAACTCGTCGTGAATTTTGCGCAGGGCGTGCTGGTACAGTTCCGGCACCACGAAACCGCGATCGCCGGCAAACCCGCAGCAGGTCACCCCGGCTGGCACCAGCACCTGCTCGACACAGGCCCTGACGACGGCTTGCAGCTTGGCGTCCGAGCCGCTCTTGCGCGCGCTGCAGTTGATGTGCAGGGCGATCGGGCCTGCTTGCTTGACCAGGTGCAGCCTGGGCAACAGGGCGTCGTGGGCGAATTCGTGGAAGTCGTACAACTTCAGCCGACCGGCCAGAAGCCCCTGCATGCGCACGCTGCAGGCGCTAGCATCCATGATGATCGGGTAACGGCCGTTTTCACTGGCCTCGCTCAGCGCGGCTTCGAGTCGCGCCGCACTGGCGTCGGCCTCCTCGGCCAGCCCCTTACTGGACAGCATCTGGCCGCAGCACAGGCTGTCGAAACCCTTCGGCAAGCGTGGCGCGTAGCCGGCACGGATCAGCAGTTGCTGAATGACATCACCGAGTTGGGCTTCGCCAGCCGCGCTCGGGCCAAAAATCCGCCCACCGCAGGCCGGAAAGTACACCACGGGGTCACCCGCCGGATCACTATTGCCGCGCTGTGCATTGACTGCTTTTCCGGGGCGCGGCATGTCCGTTTTCCACGCGCCAGCAGAAAGCTTGCCCAACACCTTGTCGCCAACAACGGCACTGGCCAGGTGGCCGAGTTGCAGGCCCAGACGGGTGGTCGAAGCGATGGCGCCCATGTGCTCGCCAGTCCAGCGACCGACGCTGCGCGCCAGATCGCTTTGTTTGCGGCCGCGCAGGCGGCGAGTCAGATCGCCGGTATTGATCTCTACCGGGCAGGCGGTCGAACACAGTCCGCAACCGGCACAGGTGTCGAGGCCGAAATAGGCATAATCGTCGCCCAGCGCACCCGCAGGCTCGCCTGCCGCACGCCGCCGCGACAACTCACGCCAACTGACGATGCGCTGGCGCGGTGAAAGGGTGAGTTGATGCGAAGGACACAGCGGTTCGCAGAAACCGCATTCGATGCAGCGATCGACAATATCCTCGGCAGCCGGCATCGGTTTCAGGTGCTTCAGGTGAGCGGTCGGATCGTCATTGAGGATGACGCCAGGGTTCAGCCGGTTGTCCGGGTCGAACAGGGCCTTGATGCGGCGCATCAGGTCGGTAGCCTGCTTGCCCCATTCCATCTCGACGAACGGCGCCATGTTGCGCCCGGTGCCGTGCTCGGCCTTCAGCGATCCGTCGTACTTGTCGACTACCAGCTTGCATACGTCGTCCATGAAGCCGCCGTAACGGGCCACTTCAGCCGGATCAGCGAAATCCTGGGTGAACACGAAATGCAGATTTCCCTCCAGGGCATGGCCGAAGATGATCGCCTCGTGGTAACCGTGCTGCTTGAGCAACGCCTGCAGATCGAGCGTGGCCGCCGCCAGCGATTCGATCGGAAAGGCCACATCCTCGATGATCACCGTGGTGCCGCTGCGGCGCATGGCACCGACCGAGGGGAAGGTTCCCTTGCGCACTTTCCAGTACATGTCGCAGGTTTTCGGATCGGTCGAAAAGCACACCGGTTCGACGGTAGCGATGCCGGCAATGGCCGAGAGAGCGGCATCTATGCGCGCCTGCAACCCGGCAGCATCCTGAGAACGAACCTCGATCAGCAAGGCGGCGACCGACTCTCCCAATGACCGGATGACCGGCGGCAAACCATCCTTGTTTTCCACCGAACGCAGCGCAGGCCGATCGAGCAACTCGACGGCGGAAACCGGCTGCGGCTTCAAACGAATCACTGCCTGACAAGCCGTCTCGATATCCGGGAAAAAAACCAGGGCGCTGGCCTTGAACGGATCTTCGAGCACGGTGCGGTAGGTAATCCGGGAAATGAAGCCCAGCGTGCCTTCCGAGCCGATCATCAAGTGCGCCAGAACATCGATCGGGTCGCTGTAATCGACCAGCGCATTGAGGCTGTAACCGGTGGTGTTCTTGATCTTGAATTTTTGCCGGATGCGGTTGGCCAGCGGCAGGTCGGCGCGGGTATCGTTTCCGAGTCGATCAAGTTCGTTGACCAGTTGCGCGTGGCTCAGGCGAAAGGCGGCAACGCTGGCCGCATCCTCGGTATCCAGCACGCTGCCATCGGCCAGCATGACGCGCACCCCGAGCAGGGTCCGGTAACTGTTCTGGGCGGTACCGCAGCACATGCCTGAGGCGTTGTTGGCGGCAATACCACCGATCTTGCAGGTGGCAATCGATGCCGGATCGGGGCCGATCTTGCGCCCGAGCGGAGCCAGCCGCCGATTGACTTCGCCGCCCACGATGCCCGGCCCCAGGCGCACGCTGAGCGCATCGGCGGCCAGTTCGAAGCTGGCGAAGCCTTCGCCGATGTAGGCCAGGATGCCGTCGCTCACTGCCTGCCCGGAGAGACTGGTGCCGGCGGCGCGGAAGGTCAGGTGAATGTTCTGTTGCCGGGCCACCGCCAGCACGTTGGCCACATCGGCTTCATTTTCGACAACGACCACGACCTGCGGAATCAGACGGTAGAAGCTGGCATCCGTACCCCAAGCCAGCCGGCGCAACTCGTCGGTGATGACGCGTTCTTCGGGGAAATGCCTGCGCAGGGCAGAAACAAGCGGATTCATGTTCGGCTGATTCCTCTAGAGACTCAAATGATGGTAACGGTTTTTGATGCAGCACATCTTGGTTAATTCACTAACTGCCAATATATTTCATCAATCGAAAAGCAATGACGCGAATCTTAATCAAAGATAAAATCACCTGAAAATTGGTAGTACCAATTATTTTTGCCGCCGCAAGGCCCGGTTATTGAAAATTTGAGGGAGATTGCTCATGGCGCAACGCAGCGTTGCAGAACAGACTCAGCGCGCACTGGAAGTGCACCTGCTGGATGGTTCCTGGCCGGTTGGCATGCGCTTGCCGGCAGAGCGGGTACTGGCCGAAACGATGGGCGTTTCCCGGAACTCGCTGCGGGAAGCGGTTTTCAGCCTGAAAGCGCGCGGCCTGCTGGTCAGCAAGTGCGGCAGCGGCGTGTTCGTCACCGATCGTTTGCAGGCGGCCATTACCTCGCCCTGGCGGCAGTTGGTGGCCGATCATCCCGATTTACGCTGGGACACGCTGGAGTTTCGTCGCGAACTGGAAGGGGCAACCACGCATTACGCCGCCCTGCGCGCCGACAAGAGCGATCTGAAAAAAATCGAAGCCATTGTCAAAAGCCTGACCAAAGCCTACGCGACAGGCGAGAAAAAGGAAGAGTACAAGGCCGACGCCGATTTTCACGAGGCCATCGCACAAGCCTCGCACAACAGCATGTTTCTCTACCTGCATGCCGGCATCCTGCGCATGCTGCGCGAACACATCAGCCTCAACCTGATGGCCATGGAAGACCCCAGCGGAAAAGTCACGGATCTTCTGCGCCAGCAACACCTCGCCATCTGGGATGCGATCCGCCAGCACCAGCCCGATGCGGCACGCCAAGCCATGCTCAATCACATCGATTTCACGCGCTCGGAACTGGAACGGCGGGAGGGCTGAAGACTGGGAGGGCAGAAACGAATCTGCCCACCGGGTTTGAATCGAGGTCAATAGCCCCCAAGCCACCAAGGGCACAAAGTTTCACCAAGAAAAGCTGTTCATGCGTACCACGTTATTTGCATCGTTCAATGACCGCTCCAGAGCCATGCTGCACCGCGGACACCGGACGAGTCGCCGTGCTTGTGACGACGTAGCTGGGTGTGAACCTGATCGGAAAAAATGTATTGGCTCCACAACGAAGGAACATTGATATACAGCCGCTCCATGTTGGAAAGCCCGCCGCCAAGAACAATCACTTGCGGATCGAGAATGTTGATCACCTGTGCCAGCGCTTTGGCCAAACGACGCTCGTAGCGTTTCAGCGTTGATTCACAGGCCGGGTCGCCTTGTTCGGCACGCTCGGCAATGAGTTGCGGCGAAAGAATTTCGCCGTTGTGGCGCGCGTGATCGCCAGTCAGCCCGGGGCCGGACAACCAGGTTTCGACGCAGCCCTGGCGGCCGCAGTAGCAAACAGGAGGTGGCCGGATTTCCTCCTCCGGGATCGGCAACGGGTTGTGGCCCCACTCTCCGGCAATGTGATTGGCACCAGTAAGTGCTCGCCCACCGACCACGATGCCTCCACCAACGCCGGTGCCCAGGATGACGCCGAAAACGATGTCGGCCCCCTGCCCGGCACCGTCGATGGCTTCGGACAGGGCAAAACAGTTGGCGTCGTTTTCGATGCGGATTTCGCGTTGTAGCAGGGTTTGCAGATCGCGGCGCAAGGGCTGGCCGATCAGACAAGTGGAATTGGCGTTCTTGATCAAGCCACCGACGGCCGATTCGGCGCCGGGAATTCCCAACCCGACGCTGCAGCGCTGTCCGAGTTCGTTCTCGACCGTTTCAACCAGACCGGCCACCGCCGCCAGCGTGCCCAGGTAGTCGCCCTGCGGTGTTGCCACCCGGCGCCGGAGCAGTTCATGACCCGACTCGTCGAGCGCGATGATCTCGATTTTTGTGCCACCAAGGTCAATTCCAAAACGCAGCGCGGGTTTGGATAAATGTTCCTGATCGGGCATCTGTAACTTTCCGTTGGCATCCGGACGCGGGTTCATATTGGCGACTATTCTAACCCGGCGGTGAAAGCGACAGGGCACCCGGGGCGGGTGTAAAATAAATGTGCATTTCAGCAGCCGGCCAATGGGTCGGCCTGCACAGCCCGTGAAACGGCCACCTTGGCAGGCATGCCCTGAAGAACAAGGCAGAATGCGAATCTACAGGCACTGCCTTTGGAGATGACCTGTTGGCGCGGCTTCCAGGCCGCTTCAAGAAAAACTTACCTTGGGAAGATTGGAATCATGCTAGTCAGGATAAATTCAAGCACTTCCGGCGAGATCATCATGTTTGCCCAGCATGCGCGCCGTCTGTTCGAGATCATCGGCAAGGAATGCACGGCGCGCGGGGTGTTCACCAAAGAGCAGTTGCCGGAGGCCGTCGCGAAGTTGCAGTTCGCCGTCGATGAAGAAAAGAAGGACTTGCACAAGGCCGAGCGCAAGGCACGGGAAGAAGGCGTCTACGCGGATGAAGAGAATGCCGACGATGAAGACCACAAGTCCGGGCGAGCCGGCATCCACCTCGGGCAGCGCGCCCACCCACTGATCCACCTGATGGAGTGGACGCTTAAGGAGGATGGCTTCATTCTCTGGGAAGCCGAAAAGGATTTCTGATTCGGATTTCTGATTCGGATTTCTGATTCGGATTTCTGATTCGGA
>NZ_JBMOJE010000209.1:0-5462 GCF_049316945.1 Propionivibrio sp.
TGGTATGCTGCGGACGAGAATACTTGGGATTGGGTCTTTGAAATGCCTATCCTCATGAATTCTTAAAATACCCACCTATCTTTGTCGAAAACCTATAGACGGAAGACTGCTTATGAACAAGCTTCTCAAACCCTATTTCGAACGTCAGCTTGTTGAAGAAAAAAGAAAAGATGGCTACTGGATTGAGGCATTTATTGCCACAGACGATTTCAGGCCGGATATTGTCGGATACGGTCTCGGTTTGGGTGAGGTGACCCTGTACAAGAACCCGGGCTGGAAAAAAAAGCTTCTTGCCAAGTACCCGGGGCCCGTTGGGATGCACCACGGCGACATCAACGGGAACGGCCGTAACGACATCATAATTTGCTATCAGTATGGTCAGACGATGGTGATGTGTGATCCAGAGGGAGGGAAAATAGACTGGCTTGAAAATCCAGGCTCAATCGATGGCAAGTGGGAACGCCATTACATTGGCAGAGCCACTGCGATGCATCGGCTTAAAGTCGGTCACTTCACCCAAAATCAGACACTTGAAGTTCTTGCCCTGCCAATTGTATGCAGACCCAATGATGTTCATTCCGTGGTGCCGGTAAAACTGTTTACGCAACCAGAGGACATTGAAAACGCTACAGAATGGCATGAACAACTGATCGACGAGGGAAACTACCACGTTATCCATGGCGTTTCCATCGGCGACTTCAACAAGAAATTCAACATCAAACCAGATTCAAACCTGGATTCCGCACTCATCGCCTCCGAAGAAGGCATTACATGGCTCTACTATGATGCGGTAGAAAAACAGTGGCACAGGAAGTCTATTGGCACAGGAGAAACGGGGCAGGCTTCCAAAACGGGTTTCAAGGGAAGTGGCAACGTCGATCTGGGCAAGGTGGGTGATGATGTGTGTGCCTATATTGCCACGGTCGAGCCATTCCACGGAAACACCGTCGCGGTTTACTACAAGGACATGCAGTCTCAGCCTGACCCCGGCTGGGATTGGAAATGGCAAAGGGTTGTCCTCGATGTCTTCGACAATCCGAATGCCCTCGGTGAAGGGCCTGGACACTTCGTGATTTGCGCGGACTTTGACGGCGATGGTGATGATGAATTCCTGGTCGCGCTCAGAGGCCCCATGCCTTGGCAGGGAGTGTTCTATTACAAAGCCATTGATATCAAGACGGGTACATTCGTGAAGTGGCGAGTTTCCGATGACTCGGCAGCGCGTATCGCGGTGGCTGATTTTGACGGTGATGGCAGGCTGGATTTCGCCACAATAGGCTACTCGGTGGGCGGTTATTTTGAAGCCGAAAATCCATCCATCGCTGTTTTCTACAACCGCTTCGCGCCCCTGGCAGAAACGCTGACGTCGAACGTTAGTGCCGAGAGCCCCGCCCAATGAAAACGAATGAGGAGCAGACGATTCGTTTTTCAGAAAACCATATCCGCGCCCGATGGTTGACCAACGTCAAAAATTATCACATCGAAGATCGGACGATTGTGGTTAACCTTGGCAATGAACAAGCCTGCATTTCAGCCCCACCGGAAAAATACCTGCTGCCAAGGACTTCAGGCATTTACCAGAACGTCAGCGTGAGTAATTGCGACTCCCTACTGCTGATCGAAATCAGCGAAGAAACGAATATCGGCAGTATTGTGCTGGATCCGGAATGGCATCTCCTGGGTGACATCAGCGATTTTCCGCGCAACACTCCCCTGTGGAAATCGGCTCAATACGAACTGGGAACCGTCAGGTTCGATCCCCGCTATGTAACAGGACTATCCAGTCAACCGATCGATAGCCCGCTCAGGACGTACAGGGTCAAGGTGAATCTGTGGTTTGCCCCGGCCAAGACCAATTGCGCCATCCACAACCATCATATGGTTCCTGAATTCCTGGAGGTGCACACGCAAATTTACGGCGCAGGAAGAATGCAGAAGTTCCATGCCCATGATTTTTCTACCCTCTATCAGGACGTCACCATGAGTCCCGGCAATACGCATGTTCCTTTTGCCAGTGTTGATGAAGAGGGTGCATTCATTTATCCATGGCATCAGTACTACGCTGATACGGATTGCATCTGGATGGCTATTGAATTCCATCCGATTGATTGATTGAACACCCAATAATAGTTCTAAAGCATTTCACAGGTTGTATTTAGCGTTCTTTTTCGAGGTTCGGTTTCTCATCCCGAAAGGTAAAACCATGTCCGGTCAGATTTTTTCTTCCAAGGAAGCTAATAGATTCATCAAGGCAGAGCAGTTTTTCAACCGCTATAAAGAGTGGGAGCAACTTAGTAGCGTGGTCTCGCATGCTTTCGACGTAAAGACCGAATCTTTAACCCTCAACTTCAACAAGCGTGATGGAAAACCATGCGCCATGCTGATTCATTTCCCGCACAAGGATTCCTTTCGGGTGCGCTTCAATCCGGGCAAGGTAGCCGCAGAGTATCCTTCTGAAAACACGCGCTCGGTGGTTCAGAATAATTTTGGCGATTTGCGGATGCTTCTGGAAGTTGACGAGGAATTCGAGGTCGTCGCAAAGGAGGCTGCTGGAAGCATCGAACTGGTTACCAGCGGGGGCGACTCGCGCCCCACCATGAAAATGGTGGTTACCCATTCGCCTTTTGCAATAAAAGTATTCAATTTAACGCAGGGTCAGCCCTTCCTGGTCTGGCAGACAGCCGATACGCCCATTTACTTCACCGCCAATGGCGATGAGGATTACGCCATCATTCAGGCTATCGATAAGCCGGCCACCGCCAAGTACATCGGCTTTGGCGAACAAGGCGGGCACTCACTGAGCAAGAATACCGCACAAATCAATTACTTCAATTTCGACAACATGCGCTATCGCCAGGTCTATGGTCGTGGCCCCCTCGATCCCAGAGAGCCTCTGTATCACTCGGATCCCTTCTTTGTGGAGTTTAACGGTGTTCCCGACAAAGACAGCGTCACCGCCACTTTTATTGATAATGCCGGTCAGTTATTGGTCGATATCGGCTATCTCTCCTCAAGTAGTTACATGTTTGGTACGCGCTTCGGCGACCTTGATTATTATCTTTTTATCGGCAACGACCCGGCCAGCATCATTGATAATTTCACATCCATTGTCGGCAAGTCACGGCTGAAGCCTCGCTACATCCTGGGATACCACCAGGGTTGTTATGGCTATGAGCGGCGCGACATTCTGGAGTGGGCGGTCGATAAATATCGTGAATATCAAATCCCTCTCGATGGTATGCATGTGGACGTGGACATACAGCATAATTACCAGACCTTCACCATTGATACCGACAAGTTTCCCGACCCATACACCATGTTTCACCGTCTGAAAGAGCGCGGAGTGAAGTGCAGTACAAACATCACTCCTGTTATCAGCCGGGAAGACCCAAGCTATACAACCTATACGCAAGCACTTGAAGGCAATTATTTCGTTCAGGATTATCGCCATGACCCGGACAATCCCGACAGCAAAATCTACCAGTTGTATGGAGGTGGAAACGAGTTCAGCCCCAACGAAGGTTACGTCGAAGGTTTCAATAGCGGACAGCCCTATATTGGCGGCGTTTACTACGGTAACGACGCCAGCGGCAAAGAACTTGGCACGTCGGGACACTACGCCGATCTAGGCCGGCAAGAGGTACGGCGCTGGTGGGGTACGCAGTATCAATACCTTTTCGACATGGGGCTTGAAATGGTGTGGCAGGACATGACCACTCCTGCAATTCGAGATTACCGTGGCGATATGAAGGGGTTTCCCTTCCGCCTGAAAGTGACGAATGACTTCATTTGCGACACAGAGCCGCAGAAGACCCCGGCAATCAAGGTGTGGAACCTGTATTCGTACAATCTGCACAAGGCTACCTATCACGGACTGAATCACCTCAAAGGAAGAGACAACGTCCGAAACTTTATTATTGGTCGGGGCAGCTTCACGGGCGCCCATCGTTTTGCCGGGTTGTGGACAGGCGATAATTCGTCGGATTGGGATTTTCTGAAAATGAATGTCTCGCAAGTCCTCTCTTTGGGGATGTGCGGTGTGGTGATTAATGGTCAGGATATCGGCGGCTTTGAAACTGGACTCGATGGCGGCTCCTGGGCAAGCCCGGAACTCTTGATTCGCTGGACGGCCGCAGGGGCTTTCCTGCCCTGGTTCAGAAATCACTACGTTCGCAAGGGGCGCAAGGAATTTCAGGAACCATTCATGTACGTTGAATGGTTCAATCAATATCGTGGGGGGCAATTGCCGGAACCGCAGGAGCTATACCGTATGGTGCTCCCGATCTGCAAACATTACATCGAATTGCGTTACCGCCTGCTACAGTTGTTCTACGATGCAATGTTTGAGAATACTCTGGATGGCTTGCCTATCTGCCGCCCCCTCTTTCTCGGATCACCCGGCGACAAGTCCCTCTTCAATGACAAAGAGTCATTTATCGACAACGAGTTTTTTGTTGGAAAAGACCTGCTTGTCGCCCCTGTTCTGGATCCGCAAGTAACGGGTGGGTATGACAATTATGGCTACCGGGATATTTATCTTCCCATCGGCAGCGACTGGTATTGTTTCGTAGACAACACCATGCCACTGGGTGCCGCAATTGCAGGTGGTACGACGGTGCGGGATTTTGACGCCAGCCTGAATACCAAAGGCAACCACATTCACTTCATTGTTCCTGTTTATGTGCGTGCAGGTGCAATCATACCGACCATTGAACTTGAGCAGTATGTAGGCCAACTCAACAAGGAAGGCAAACCCAATCCGATTACACTGAACATCTATCCGGGGCTCAAGGGTGAGTACACGATGTATCTGGACGATGGGGTGAGTCGTTCTTCTGCCCATCCCGAAGCCCACCCTGTCGAGTTCGGGGGCGATACTCAGGCCAAAGGCGAATATCGCCAGATCGATATAACGCACGCCTGCGTTGGAAAAAGACGCGAGATCAAGATCGATCGCGTCCATGACAACTACACACCGGCGCTGGAGAAATATTATTTCGTGGCGATACTGCACGATCCGGTAGAAACCAGAGGGGGATCCGGTTGCCTGCAGAGCGTAAAGTTAGCGGGTCAGGATGTCGAATTAATTACCGGTGACACTCCAGAGCAACGAAGCCATGCGCTCAACGCGTCGTCGAATAATGCCTGGTATTACAATGAAAACCTCAATATCAGCTTCATCAAGGTGTTTGACGACAAGCCGACCGTCAATTTAATAGCAGAATATTTATAGTTGGCAGAAAAGTGAGTCCCACCATGCCACCGAAACACATTTACGTCGATTTAGCATTGTAGAGGTCGTGTTCAACGCAATGCTTCGGTCGTAGTTGTGTTGTTTTGGAGGTTTGTGAGGACTCACCTTTTGGACTCAAGCGGAGATTTTTCTGGCAAGTTTCTTGCCCAAGGCTAATTGCGTATGAACTGGTTTTATGATCTTTCGTCTTTAGAACTTGCCGCCTTTG
>NZ_JBMOJE010000210.1:0-5328 GCF_049316945.1 Propionivibrio sp.
TTGAGCGCCAGCAGATTGGTCTGATACGCGATGTCGTCGATGATGCCGATCTTGCCGGCGATGCTCTTCATGTCATCGACCGTCTTGTTCACCGCATCGCCGCCTTCGACCGCTGCCTTGGCCGACTTCGAGGCCATGTTGTCGGTGATCTTGGCGTTCTCGGTGTTCTGCGCGATCGAGGACGTCATTTCTTCCATGGAAGAGGTTGTTTCTTCGACACTCGCCGCCTGTTCGGATGAGGATTGCGAGAGCGACTGGGCGGTCGCCGATACCTGGCCGGCGGCATTGGTCAGGTTGTCGGCGGCGGTGCGTACTTCACCGATGATCTCGACCAGCTTGCCGACGGTGTCGTTGATCGCACTCTTCAGGTCGTTGAAGTCGCCCTGGTAGTGGGTGGTGATGGTCTGCGACAGATCGCCGCCGGACATCGCGTCCATGATGCGGCGCACCTCGTTGATCGGCCCGACGACGTTGTCGAGCGTGGTGTTCACGCCGATCACGATCTTCTGGAAGTCGCCCTGGTGCTTGGCGGCATCGGCGCGGGTTTCCAGCTTGCCGGCGACGGCAGCGTCGGCCAGCATGGCGGCGTCGGCGACCAGCGCATTGACGGCGTCGATACAGGTGTTGAGGTTGCTCTTGAGAACGTTGAAGTCGCCGTTGTAGGTGTCGGTGATTTTCGGCGGGATGTCGCCCTTGGAGATGCGGTCGACGTAGTTGGCGGCCACATTGAGCGGGTTGATCACGGCGTCGAGGGTGTTGTTGACGCCAACGACGACCTTCTGGAAGTCGCCTTGATGCTTGGCGGCGTCGGCGCGGGTTTCCAGCTTGCCGGCAACGGCGGCCTTGGCCAGCATGTCGGCATCGGTAATCAGCCGTTGTACCGAGGACTGCACGCCTTCGACAGCTTTGGCCAGCAGGCCGATTTCGTCCTTGCTGTCGACGTCGACCTTGAAGTTGAAGTCGCCGGCAGCCATCTTGTTGGCGACGCCGACGACGGTATTGACCGGGCCGGTGATGCCGCGCGTGATGATCCAGGCGAAGGCCACGGTCAGCAGTACGGCAAGGGAGCCGAGAATCATGATCAGGCGTTCGCCTGCACCAGCCATCTCGTCGGCCGACTTGCCAGCCGCTTCCATCAGCCCGGACTGGAAACCGATCAGTTCATCCACGGAAGCGATATACGCTGTCTGCACCTTGCGCATGTTGCCGAGTAACATTTCGACTGCTTCATCATGCTTGCCGGTTTTCTGCAATTCGAGGAAATGCCCTTGTTCGGCCGCGTAGGCTTTACGGGCTTCAATGACCTTGGCCAATACCTTCTTGCCAGCGTCGGAAGTGATGGTCTTTTCGAGTTTGTCAATCGTTGCGCTTACTTTTTCTCGTGCATCGACAATGCGTCCCAGTTCCTTCTTGACTTCTTCGGGCTGCTTGAAAAGTAAGGTATTACGATAGGCGCGCGCGACAATGTTGATCTGGTCGATGATGTCTTTGGCAATCAGCGTTTTGGGGTACTTGTCCTGGACCATGTCCTCGATTGCAGTATTGAGCGCGGCCAGCCTGGTGTAGGCGATAGTCGATATGGCGGCCAGCAATATAAGAACAAAGCCGAAGCCGAGACCGAGCCGGACGCCAATTTTCAGATTCTTGAACATGATTTATCCTTTAATGAAGTGCAATGACTTGCTTGTTCGGATGCGCTGGGAAAAGTTGCTGATTACTGCCGGAAAACAGTTTTCGTTCTTCGTTTTTCGTGACTGTCTGTACCAGCGCGGCGACGTCGAGAATCAACGCCACTTCGCCGCTGCCGAGAATGGTTGAACCGCCGATGCCGCGCAGGTGGCGGAACATGGCGCCAAGCGGCTTGATCACCGTCTGGAACTCGCCCATCAACTGGTCGACCACGATGCCGGCCCGTTTCCCGGCAAACTGGACGACGACGATGTTCTCGCGCGGTGGCGGCGCCCCTTCGACTTCGAACAGTTCACGCAGACGGACGAAGGGCAGGGCTTCGCCGCGCAGGTTGAGGAAATTGCGGTCGGTCGGCAGGTTTTTGAGTTCGATGCATTCGACGACGGTGTCGAGCGGAATGACGTAGGAGGCTTTGTCCACCCCGACCAGGAAACCGTCGATGATGGCCAGCGTCAGCGGCAGGCGGATGGTGAAGGTGGTGCCTTCGCCCTCGACCGAGCTGACATCGACGGCGCCGCGCAGCGACTGGATGTTGCGCCGCACGACATCCATGCCGACGCCCCTTCCCGAGAGGTTGGAGACTTTATCGACGGTCGAGAAGCCAGGTTCGAAGATGAGGTTGATGATCTCGGTTTCCGAGAGTGTCTGCCCCGGCAGGATGAGGCCGCGCTCGAGCGCCTTGGCGGTGATTTTCTCCTTGTTCAGGCCGCCGCCATCGTCGGATATCTGGATGACGATGCTGCCCGAGTCGTGGAAGGCGTTGAGCGAAACCTGACCACAGGCCGGCTTGCCGCGCTCCAGGCGCAGTGCGGTGGATTCGATGCCGTGGTCCAGCGAGTTGCGTACCAGATGCATCAGCGGGTCGCCGATCTTCTCGACGACCGTTTTGTCGAGTTCGGTTTCGGCGCCGCTGATCACCAGCTCGATTTCCTTGCCGAGTTCCTTGGCGACATCGCGGACCACGCGGTTGAAGCGGTTGAAGGTGTCGCCGATCTGCACCATGCGCAGTTGCAGCGCCGAGTCGCGGATGTCTTCGACCAGCCGGGAAAGAACCGAGGTGGCTTCGACCAGATCGCCATTGCGGCTCTTTTGCGCCAGCAGGTTGGCGGAAGCGCCGGCGATGACCAGTTCTCCGACCAGATCGATCAGTTGATCGAGCTTGTCGGCATGCACGCGCACCAGCCGGGCTTCCTTCGATTTGTTGTCGCTGACCTGGGCCTGCTTGACGATGGCCGCGTCGACGATTTCCTTGTGCACCACCTTGTGGTCGATCAGCAGTTCACCGAGTTGTGGTGGTGGGGGCGGCGGCAGTATTTCGTCCGCCGCATCGGCTTCAGGTGCCGAAGTTTTTTGCCGCAGCAGGCCGGCGTCGATCTCGGCCTGGGTCAGGGCGCCGCAGCGCACCAGGATTTCGCCCAGGCGCATGCTGTCTTCGGGCAGTTCCTGGATGTGCTTGAGGTAGTCGGCCAGTTTGCTGTGCGGCGGCAGGATGCGCAGGTCGCATTCGTCGCGCACGAATTCGAAAACGCGCTCGATGTCGGCCTTGGAGGCACGCGTCTGCAGCCGGATTTCGAAACCCATGTAGCACGATTCCGGGTCCATTTCGGCGGCGGCCGGCATGGCTTCGGTGACCGTTTCGATGCCGAGGATTTTGCCGAGCGAGGCCAGGTAGCGGATGAAGTACAGCGGGTCCATGCCGCCGCCGCGCAGCACGTTTCTGCCAAAGCGCACCGAGATATGCCAACTGTCGGTGATGAGCACGCCGCCGCCGGAGCTTTCGATCTCGCTGTCGGAATCTTGAATCGTCAGGCCGGAGGTGAGTGCTGCGGGGGGCTGGCTGTCTGCACTGATAAATGCTTGCAGGCGCTCGCTCAGGGCATCGCCCCGGGCTTGCAGATCGGCATCCGGTGCGCTGACCTGAGCGGCCAGCAAGTCCACCAGACTGCCCATCTGGTCGCAGCATTCGAGCAGCAGCGTCGCCAGCAGCGGGGTAGCCGCCATATCGCCGTTGCGCAGTGAGTCGAGCAGGTTTTCTACCCGATGCGTAAAGGCCACGATGAAGTTGCATTCGACCACGCCCGCCCCGCCCTTGATGGTGTGGGCGGCGCGGAAGATGGCGTTGATGTTGTCCCGGTCGTCCGGCGTCTGCTCAAGGCGCAGCAGGCCGGCTTCCATTTCAGCGAGTTGTTCGCGGCTTTCCTGAATGAATACGCCGGTAATTTCGTCCATGATTTGTTTCTCCGTATTCTCGGTATCCTGAGGATTGTGAGGTTTTCTCAGAGGCTGTGAATTAATTGGAACAAGCATCCAAGACCGTGGCCCGAGGCCAGGCTTCGCGCTCATTCCGGCGAAGGCCGGAATCTGACCGAAGGAAATGTGCCCCGCAGGAAATACCCTTGGGGTGCAGAGCCAGTGCGTACCTCTGATATTCATGAAAACAATCAGATAGACGAACTGGACCCCGGCCTTCGCCGGGGTGACGAGCGAGGCAAGTAGGCTGGTATGAATTTTTCATGGTCTCTCAGGCGGCCTGGCGGGCCGGGATGATCAGCGGATCACCGAACTCGGCGGCCAGGTTGCATAAATCGATGACGGAACTCACGGCCTGGCTGTGCGCGACGAAGCGTACGGATTTGCCGGCCCGTTGCGCTTCCTTCTTGAGCAGGATCAGCAGTTGCAGGCCGATGCTGTCCATTGCGCCAACCTGCGACAGGTTCAGTTCCAGTTCGTCGGTCTTCGCAAGGGCATCGAGCAGCGTTTGCTTGTGCTCCAGCGCGTGGTAAATGGTCAGGTCTTCGGTGATTGAAAGAAGCTGGGCGGATGGCATGATGGTTTCTCCTAAAACAGTTCGACACTGGATAGCGCCAGCGCGGGAGTTCCCCGTCTGTCCGTACCCGATGAGGTTGCGCGTTCACCCAATGCAACCACCAGGGCAACAGTCAGCGAGCGCCGCAGAAGTTTTTGGAAGTCCATGCTTTCAGTGAAAAACCAGTTTGATGGTGTTGAGCAACTCGTCGGCCGTGGACGGCTTGACGATCCAGCCTGACGCGCCGGCGGCCTTGGCCTCCAGCTTCCTCGATTGCTGCGACTCGGTGGTCAGGAAAAGAATCGGAACGAACTTGTAGGGAGCCAGCTTGCGCACTTCCCTGATCAGCTCGATGCCGTTCATGCCGGGCATGTTGAGGTCGGTGATCAGCAGGTCGATCTTGACGCCGGCATTGAATTTTGCGAGCGCCGCTTCCGCATTGGCCGCCTTCTCCACCGAGTAGCCGGCTTTGCTGAGGACGGCGGAGATGCTGAGCAGGATGGTCGCCGAATCATCGACAAGAAAGATTGTTTTCATGATTTTGCCTGGTTGGGGTGTTGCGAAATTTGATGGGGGGAATCTTCGCGGGGAGCCGGGATCAATTCGCGCGCGGTCTTGCGCGCCGCAATCCTCAGAGGTTGTGACAAATTCATTTCAGCCGAATCTCCTCGCTCGTCACCCCGGCGAAGGCCGGGGTCCAGTTCGTCTATCTGATTGTTTTCATGAATATCAGAGGTGCGCACTGGCTCTGCACCCCAAGGGTATTTCCTGCGGGGCACATTTCCTTCGGTCAGATTCCGGCCTTCGCCGGAATGACGGTCTTGGATGCTTGT
>NZ_JBMOJE010000211.1:0-5303 GCF_049316945.1 Propionivibrio sp.
CGCGAGGCTCACTTGACGCAGTGCACAAATTGTTTGCGATAGATAACGCAGTATTTGATGGTGCTGACGGTCGGCAGCCGACCCAAAGCGGTCAGCGGGGGAAAATGAAAGCGGACCGTCGCGGCGAACTCCAGAAACTGATAATCAGCCGTTTAAAATGCAAAAGTGATATTTTGGAACGAACGGCAGCTTCGCGCCCGAAAGCAGACGGTGAGTGTAAATTGATGGCGGGCAGCTGACGGCCATAAGCCACCGGTCGAGGTAACGATCCAAATTAAATATATGGACCTCGATTCAGTGAGTTTGATCGCCACCATAGCTGTTTCTCTCGGGCTGTTCGGTCTATCTCAGGGGCTTAGCAAGTCGCCAAACGCCGCGATGATGATGTCTTGCGCACCACCGGGCGGCAGCAGTTCCGTTTCCAGCCTCATGAGTTTGTGCCGTAGCCTGTCGATGGCCCTCGGCGTACTATTTTTTGAAACGATCTTCTCCGATTCCATTCCGCATCACGTTTCGCTCAACAATACCAACCTTGCCGTCATAACAGACGCGAAAGATCTTGCACCAGGATTTTCGAACGCATTTCTACTTGGCACGGCGAACAGTGACGTCGCCATTGTTTTCATGAGGCTCACACGGGCAAGGAGTACCCGATGAGGGTGCATTTTGAGCTGCAAGGCAGATGGTTCCACCTGAACGTCTTTCCGAGAACTGGCTACTTTCGCTTTGGGTCGTAACCGGCCTGACGGGCAATCACGAAAATATCGAGTCAGCGGGGGGCGGAATAGGATCGGAAACCTTGGCCGTAATAGCCTCATTTTGGATGGTTGTTTTCCATCGTTTTGGCTTGCTGGCTGGTTTGGAATGAAATATGCACCGTGCCGCAAGTCGTTCTGGATTTCGATGAAAAACCACCTCATTTAAAAATGCCACAGAGCGGGGCATTCCGGTTCCTGTGATGGGCCACAAAGGCCAAAGATCTTGTTTTTGGTGATTTTAAATACAGGGTTGGAATCTGCTTGGGCAACTACATGGTGCACACACAAAGCGGTGAAAAGCGCATCAAACGCATGATTGCCGATTACATTGAGGCCGCCCGCCAACGCGGCGACCTGAAGCACGCTGCAACGTTGCGCCTGACATTAAGGCATTTCATTGAGACGCACTACCACGAGACGGCTCAGTAATAGCCGGGTATCTACAGTGATGGTGGCAGACACCTTAAGGGCAGTTGATCGGAGTGCCGCAGTTTAATGTGCAGGTCTGGGCCGGAAGCGAGTTGCCCGATGCGCTGAAGTCGCTGATGAAGACGGCGTAGAGTCTGGCGATCATTTCCGGATCGGTAAAGAGTATACCTAGCTCGCGGTTCTGAAGCAGTGATGTGTTGGTCAAGTTTTCGGACCCAACAAAAGCTTGGGTGCCATCGGCAATGATTTGCTTGCCGTGCATGTAAAGCGGCGTTACCGGCGTCGTCGCAGGAGGTGTTGGTTGCCCAGGCATGATGCGGATCGAGAGATTCGGGAGGTCTAGACCGAGCAGTTTCGTCACTGCCGGGGCATTGCTGCCGGTGTCGCCGGAAAGTAGAATGCGGATATTCGGTTTTGCCGCAGAGTTGGCAATTGCCTCGATTTTGCAGACCATGTCGGTGTCGGTCAGTTCTTCCGTGGTAATTTCGAGCGATTTTGTAGCGCTTCCCATAAGTTGCAGAAGTTTCGGTTTCGAGTTGACCGGGCTCCATAAAAGATTACCTTCGCTCACCGACGGCGTGTCGGACGCGCCCGGCGGATAATACGTATCGCCGGGAGAATGGGCGTAGTAGCAGGCAGAGTGAGGATTGACAAGCACGAAATCCGAATCGAAGACGCTGCTCACCTCCTTCACGATACCGGTTTCGCTGGTGATTACGGCATAGTCACGCGTGCCGCCGAAGTAACCGGGCATCAAATTCAGCGACATGATGATGGCCGTCCCCGAAAGGCCGGGATTGGCGGTCGTCGGCCCGTCGATGACCAAGGTCTTCTGGTGCGTGACGCAGAAAGCCGTGCTGCTGAGGTGCACAATAGCGCCGGCGGCGCGCAGGGCGGCAACGGTCTGCTCGATCAGCAGGGCGCTCGAACCCGTCGAATACTGGTTCTGATCGACGATGATGCGCACGCTGACACCGCTCCGCGCCTTGTCTATCAGTGCTTGCACGACGCTGTCAGCAGGCGCCGCAGGCGTCTGCGTTACCGATTGCAGGTCGGTGATCTCATAGATCGCTAGGCGGATGTTGTCCGTCGCCTTGGCGATGGTCTTGAGGATGGGATCGCGTCCGTCGTCCGGCTGGATTATCAGTGATGACAAGCCGGGGTTCGAATCGCCGCCGCCACAGGAGGGCAACAGCAGGATGCTCGACAGGATGACCAAGAGAACGATGCGCATCGGTGGTACCGCCTTAATAAGTTGAAGTCTGACCTGCGCCAATGAGCGGCTTGGCCTGCGTTTTCCGAACGGGCCAAGAACTCTCCCATCAACCTGATTGTGAATTGCAATAGCGTCACGCCAGGGCAATGACTCGTTATACTTCTTTCCTGATTGTTACCTGATATTCAGCGAGAGAAAAGGCGACTATACGCCGGCACCTTCAACTGAACACTGATGTTTAGAGGGATTTTTGAGCATTTTCCGATACCAAGCCATTCCCCTTCAAGGCGGCCCCACGGTCAAGGGGAAACTGGATACCGACAGTGCGCGACAGGTCAGATCCATTCTGCGTGAGCGTGGTCTGCTGGCGACTGAAGTAGAAGCGGAAAAAGCGACGGTTTCCGAGCGCACCAGGCTGCGTTTGGCTACTTCGCGATTAACCAGCTTTTTCCGGCAATTGTCTGCCTTGCTGGATGCGGGCCTGACGATAGATGAATCCCTGACTGTATTGGCGGAACAATCAGACCATGAGCGCGAAAAACAGCTGATTGCTTCTCTACGCAGCGATATTGCCAGCGGGCTTTCCCTTTCTGCGGCAATGACCAAACTGCCACGGGCGTTTCCCTCGTTTTACCCCACCTTAGTGCGCGCTGGCGAAGAGTCAGGGCGCTTGCAGAGCGTCATGCAACGGCTGGCAACTTATCTGGAAGAGCGCGCCGAACTTGTCTCCAGAGTGGCTTTGGCCTTTATTTATCCGACCGTAGTTTTTTGCGTGTCGCTGCTGGTGGTGGTCGGCATGCTGATCTGGGTGGTGCCGCAAATGGTGCAGGTTTTTCAGGGCGCCAAACAAACCCTGCCGATCATGACGCGTATTTTGCTTTCCACCAGTGCGCTGGTCAGTGATTGGGGCGGCTGGTTTTTGCTGCTGTTGATGCTCGGTGGACTGGCCTTCTGGCTGGGTTTGCGCAACGCTGCTTTTTGCCTGCGCTTCCATGCCTGGCGATTGAATCTGCCGCTGTTCGGCCGCCTTGAGCGTTCGAGCAATAGCGCGCGCTTTGCCAGCACCTTGGCAATCCTGGTCGGCAGCGGTGTCCCGCTACTGTCCGCGCTATCTGCCGGGGAAGGCGTAATCACCAACCGGGTACAGCGTGCTGCGGCGAGCGAAGCGGCAAACCGTGTTCGCGAAGGGGCAACACTCTCCCGCGCCTTGGCGGCATCGCACCAGTTCCCGCCCATCCTGGTGCATTTGACGGCCAGCGGCGAGGCGACGGGACGCCTTGACCGCATGCTGGAACGGGCGGCGCAAGAACTTTCGCGCGACCTGTCCCGCCGTGTGGAAACATTTACCAGTTTGCTGGGGCCGGCGGTTGTTTTGCTGATGGGTGGCGTGGTGCTGTTTATCGTGCTGGCCATCCTGCTGCCCGTTTTTGAAATCAACCAATTCGTAAAGTAAGCTCCGGAGCACTCCATGAAAAACTGCAGGCAGCAGGGTTTTACCCTGATCGAAATTCTGGTGGTGGTCTCCATTCTGGCCATTCTCGGCGCGTTGATCGTACCCAAGATCATGGATCGTCCAAACGAAGTGCGCGTAGTCGCGGCCAAGCACGACATTGGCACCGTGGTGGCGGCACTCAAGCTTTACAAACTCGATAATGGCCGTTACCCGACGACCGACCAGGGGCTAAAAGCACTGGTGGAAAAGCCATCATCCGAACCGCTTCCGGGCAACTGGAAAAATGGCGGCTATCTGGAAAAATTGCCGAAAGATCCTTGGGGCCACGAGTACCTTTTCCTGAATCCCGGCATCAAGGGCGAGATCGATGTCATGAGCTATGGTGCCGACGGGCAGCAAGGTGGCGACGGATTCGATGCCGATCTCGGTTCATGGATGCTCTGAGCCAGCATGGTGCAAGCCAGCCGCCCTCGCGCACCGCGAGGGTTTACCCTGATCGAGATTCTGGTGGTGTGCGCGATCATCGCCATCCTGCTCGGGCTGGCGATGGTCCGGCTTGACCATTCGGAATCCAACCGGCTGAACAGCGCCGCCGAAGCCATGACACGCTTGCTCGAAGCGGCCCGCGATGAATCGGTTATTCGTGGGCAGCCTCTGGCCTTTTCCAGTGACGGCGAGGGTTACCAATTCTGGTTCTCCGATGCCAACCGAAATGAGTGGATCGCCCAGCCCTCCACCGATACCATTGCCGCGCGAAAATTTCCCGAGGGCATTGTACTGAGCAGCATGCGCATCAATGGGTTATCCCGCCCCCTGGGTGAGCGCATCGTATTTTCGCTTTCGGGCATGACCGAGCCTTTCGCGCTGACCTTGACCTGCGGCTCATCGCGGCTGGAAATTCTGGCGGATGCCCTCGGTCGAATGGAAATACAGCGTGCGCAATAAGGGTTTCACCCTTCTCGAAACGCTTGTTGCACTGGCCATCATCGGCATTTCGATGGCGGCGGCGATGCGCTCAACCCGTTTTGCGATCGATACCGTAAGTGATCTTAAAAATCGGACCGCAGCGGCCTGGGTAGCGCAAAACGTGACCAATCAACTGCTCGCCTCACGCGTGTTTCCAGAGCCGGGCGCAGTCGGCGGCAAGGCAACCCAGGGCACCCAGGATTACGATTGGCGCCAGGAGGTATCGGTGACGCCGAATTACAGTTTCAGGCGGGTCGAAATCAAGGTATTTCTGCCTGAAAATCCGGATCATATTATTTCCGGCCAGGTCAGTTATGTGGCGCGTAACCAGAACTGAGCGCGCCTCTGAACAGGCACAGGGCGGCTTCACCCTGCTCGAAATTTTGGTCGCCCTGACGATATTCGCCATCGCCAGCCTGATTGCCTATGGTCAGACTTCCTGATCCAGTCCGTATTTATTCAGTATTTATAGGAAATTAGT
>NZ_JBMOJE010000212.1:0-5279 GCF_049316945.1 Propionivibrio sp.
TGCACCGGATTGCAAATCCGTGTAGGTCGGTTCGACTCCGGCTCGCGCCTCCAGTATCTAGTAGTAGCAAGGGCTTGGCGGCCATTGGGACATTTTATTAATCCGTAGCGGATTTTAGGATGCCCACCATGAAAACTGAGTACCAAACCCCCAAAACAGTGGCCGAAATAGGCGCTGTTTTTCTCTCGTTGACTCCGATGCGGGACACGATGATTAAATCGCGTCTTTCTTTCTGGACGGAGCGATTCGGCACCAAGCCGATGGCCGAATTAACGCCCGACGACATCGATGCCGCCCTGGCCGAGCTGGAGACCGCCCCCGGCAAAAACGGCAAGATTAAATCCGGCCCCACCGTGAACCGTTACCGCATGGCGCTACAGTCCGCCATTCGCTTCGCCAAGCAAAAACGCCTGCTGCCGCGCGGCTGGGCATCCCCCCTGCAAGACATCCCGCAGCACAAGGAAAACCCCGGCAAGGTGCGCTTCCTGACCTTGGACGAAGAACAACGCCTCATGGATGCCGCACGGCTCCAGACCTGGGTACTGTTGCCGCTGCTGATTCGCCTGGCGATTGTTACCGGCCTGCGCCGTGGGGCCCTGCTGGGTTTGCGCTGGTTCGATCTGACCCTGGAGGGCGACGCGCCGTGTGTCACCGTGGCGCGTACGAAAAACGGCGATTCCCATATCTCGCCAATCACCCCTGACCTGATCCAAGAATTCAAGCGCATGAAACGCATCCGCTCAATGGATGACGACCTGATCTTTTCCGGCAAGCACCGGGACATGCCACACGACTTCCGGCACGGATTCATGGAAGCGTGCAAGCTGGCTGGCCTCGAGGGCGTCACCTTCCACACCTTGCGGCACACCAGCTGCTCGCGGCTGGCGCAAGCGGGCGTGGACATTCTCGCCATTGCCGAGCATGCCGGACACCGTTCATTGACCATGACCCGGCGCTACAGTCACCTGTGCATCAAGGGGCGTGCCAGTACGATAAATACCGTTTTTGCGTGAGGGTGTGCCATGACAACCGCCCAAAAAGCCATTGACCTGTTGCGTACCCAAATGACGGGCGACGATCTGCGCCGGTTGTCGGTTGCGGATCTGCGCCTGCTTGAATCCCTCTGCCATCACTGGCACCAGCTGGCCAATTATGAGCGCGAGAAAAGAAATAACACTGCCGCCTGACGGTTTCAGGCAGAACAGGCCGGGAGTTGCTCGAACATCTAACCGGCCCTGACCACAACGCAACTGACAGGAGTTACAAAATGGCTTCAAAAAATTCTAGCGGAACAACAGCGGAAAGCAATACATTGAATACGGTAGTTTGTACTTACACTGATTTTTCATGTCGATTAATTGAGGACTTGTGCGCCGCCAAAGCCCTTGTAGAGGGAACTGTTAGCCTTATCGAAAACAACGAAGATGGGACGTTTTGCGATGAGTGCGCGCTTCTTTATATGCTCCGTGAAAAACTGTCTGGAATCATCTCTGCGTTAGATCGAAGTTTTAAAGACTACACGGTCAAGATAGCCGCCTGACCGATTAAGCCACCCCCTAGCCTGGCCGGGCGACAAGGCGGAATCCTTCACCGCCTGGGGGTGGAACCCAATGAAGGAGCGCAACAGAAGGAGCGCAAGAATGGCACAAATTTACTGGTCTTATAGACCGAGAAAACATATCGATGGTCAGGCATCAATCGAAATCGACGATGCGGAATTGGATATAACCGGCAAGCAACTGCTTGAGGGTACAAAGTACCATCTTTCTGATCTTCTACCCCACGTGTGGATATGGTTCGGTTTTCCACCTGGCGACTTTGACGAACTCAATCTGTTGAACAAAAAAACGTTTGACAAAATGTACTCTGGCCAAACCATAGCCACATTTGAAAATCCAACTAACGCTCAAGTCATGCTGACACTTGGCGATTTTTTGGCGTGGTCATATTTTCTTGAAAGTCTGGCGCTAGACGCCTTGTGTGCAAACAGGCTTTCTGATTTCGTTTCACGTCACACACTCTCTGTCAGCCTTTTCAGCGCATACGAAACGCAGCTATCCTTCCTACAGGAAGACGCCGACGCACCGTGCATTCGACAAGAAATATTAAGAAATGCGATCACCGCCAATTGCACCATGGCCAGTCAGATAGCAGCTAAGCCCCACCGCGAAATTAAAGAAAAAGCGCTTGAGTTGTACCGCAACGGGAATTTCAAATCAAAAAACCAAGCCGCTGAAAAAATAGCGAATCAGGTGCACCGCTCTGTTGCAGTCGTTCGCGGATGGCTTCAGGGTATATAGCCATCATGGCCGCTATATATCCACCTTGACCGCCCCAATTTTCATGAAAATTTGATTCCCTATCCTTGAAAGCACCGTCCCAATACGCCAAGCCGGACGCTACTTTCAAGGATAAAAATGGAAAACACCAAACCTTCAGACTTTCTACCACTGAAAACGTGGTTTATCGAATATGGCCAACCTGTATTCAATTCTGACAAACTTCTGCACTACCACACCAAGCCGATTCAGCGCGACCTGATCGATGCCGGAGCAATGGCAAAAGTAGGCGTTCACCTCTTTCTGCACAAAACCCGCTTCTGGCCTGAGTACCAGCGCATTGTTAGCGCTGGAATGGTGCTCTGATGTCGACCGCTAGCGAAATCATCGGCGGCGAAGAGGCAATCGCGCTACTCGACAACCTTCTGGCCTGCCAAAGCCAAGCCGAGGCCGGGCCAGTAATCGCTGACTTCCTGGAGCAACTGGGCGCAATCAGGGGAACCAAGAACCGCAAGGGCTGTGCGGCTGGCGCTGCGGTGCCTCTGGCTGAAATCATGATGCTTGGTGTTGCTGCGGTTCGTGCACGCTCTAAGGCAGAGCGGGGTGATGCTCAGTGAAATCAATGACGGCGATGCCTGATGCCGAAGGCGATGAGGCCAAGCAATGAGTTCACCTGCTGAAAAGTTCCTTGCCCGTGCAGACGTCTACAGATACAAGGCCGGCGCAACCCACGGCGTTTTCAAGTGCCCTGCCCACGCCGATAAACGAGCTTCTGCCACCTGGCGAGAACTGGACGACGGAAGGCTACTTATCCATTGCTTTGCCGGGTGTGATGCGCCGTCAATCCTCGCGGCCATCGGTCTGGAAATGACCGACCTTTACCCCGAACGCCTGACCGACTCCGGAAAGCGTGAACGCCGCCCGTTCCTGGCCACTGACGCCCTGCGCTGCGTCGCCTTTGAAGCGCTTGTAGTTGCTGCCGCTGCGGCGGCATTGGCCACCGGCGAACCTCTATCATCGGTTGATCGTGACCGCCTCATGGTAGCTGCTGAACGCCTGACCGGTGCAGCAAGATCGGCGGGACTATGAGTAATGTAACCAGTCTCGAAGTAGCCGCTGCCAAGCTGGCAGGAAAGCAAAAACAGAAACCCACGTCGACGCCACCTGGCGACCTGTTCGCGGCTGACGGAAAGCGCATCATTCAGCATAAAAACGGCCATCTGCCGACTGTTCTCGACCTGGTAGAACGCTCGCTCAGTGAATCGCCTGAACTTCACCTGTTCCGCTACGCTAGCCGCCTGGCACGCGTCTATCAGGCCGAACAACCCAAGGACAAGAGCGTCAAGCGTCCCGCTGGGGCTATCATGGTGCATCCGGTTGAGTCGGCACACATGGCCGAACTGGCAGGCCGCGCCGCCAATCATCAAAAATGGGATTCGCGGCTTTCGGATTATGTCGCTACCGACTGCCCGCGCCGGGTAGCTGACTCATTGCTGGCTCGCGGCCATTGGCCGCGACTTCCTGACCTCGTCGGCTTCATTGAGACGCCAACGATAACGGAGGATGGCCGAGTCATTGATACCCCTGGATACGACCAGGCTAGCGGCCTGTTCTGCGCTTTCACGGCAATTCCCGGTTATCAGCGACCACCGGCCAAACCTTCCAAAAACGACGCCAGCGCCGCCGCTGGCCGCTTGCTCAGCCTGTTTGATAGCTTCCCCTTCGTGGATGCTGCCGACCGCGTTGCCATGCTGGCCGCGTTGCTGACGGCCATACAGCGCCGGTTACTTCCCGCCTCCCCTCTCATGGCGATCACTGCGCCAACAGCGGGCACCGGCAAAACCCTGTTGTGCGAGACGCTGGCCATCGTCGCAACGGCTCGCCGGGCATCCGTCCTCAGCCTGGGCCATGATGACGCCGAGTCAGAGAAGCGCCTGGCTGGTGTGTTGCTGGCCGGAGATGCCGTTATTTCGGTGGACAACATCGAGCGCCCGTTAAAGGGTGACTTACTATGCCAAGTAGCGACACAGCAATTTGTCCGGCTGCGTCCATTGGGTGGCTCTGGAATGCTCAACGTGCCGACACATTCGCTGATCGTGGCCACCGGAAACAACCTGGCCATCATTGGCGACCTTAAGCGCCGCGTGCTGATGATTCGCCTTGATGCCAAGACCGAGCGCCCGGAGCATCGAGCGTTTGACCGCGACCACCTGGCGACAATCACCGCGTTGCGCGGTGAAATCATTTCCCTGTGCCTGACCATCGTTGCCGCCTATCTCGCGGCTGGGGCACCAAAGATTGCTGGCCTGCATAACTTTGGCGGCTTTGAGCAATGGGATCGAATGGTACGCCGCCCACTGGTCTGGCTTGACCTACCCGACCCCCTCCTAACCTCTGAGGAATTACGCGAGCAAGACCCCGACCTGGAAGCCATGCGCCTGCTTTATTCAGCCTGGCAGGAGTCTTTCGGCGAGCGTCCTGTAACCGTTGCCGAAGTGATTTCCGAGGGTGCATCTGTTGGACAGAGCGCGAATGAAGAGCTCCGCGATGCGCTGCAATTGGTCTGTGCCGAGAAACCCAATAGCCGGAGGCTGAGCTACTGGATGCGCTCACACCGGGAACGCATCATCGACGGGCTGAAACTGTGCAAATCCGGTACTGATGGGCATGCCAAAGTCGCCAAATGGAAGGTTATCAAATGCGGGTGATGCGGGTGATAGCGGGTAACTTTTCTACCAACGTGAACAAAGTGTCAAAAGAAGAAATACAAGTAAACGTATACGGATGGAAATCACCCCGCAATCACCCGCATCACCCGCATCACCCGCAAACCAAACGGCGGGAATTTATCAAAAGGTACTCCGCCAGCCTGTTGCTTACGGGTACGAGACGGCGCGGATGACAGCTAGGTACAGAAATATTACGGTAGGTTCATGAATTGGTTAAGGATTGTCAATGAAGATGAAAGAACTTGTCTATGCCCTGAAAATCAGTGAATCG
>NZ_JBMOJE010000213.1:0-5126 GCF_049316945.1 Propionivibrio sp.
CCCATCCTCATCCAGCTCGGGTTTGTTTGTCTGGATTTGAGCGGGCCATAACACCAGTCTTTAGCCACTTAACCGAAGTTTAACAAGCGGCAAAAAACATCTTTCTTAATCAACCAGTTACAGCGTACTGGTGTTTTATTTGATCATTTTGCTCGTAAATATGACTTTAGCTAGTGCACTTTGAAACCCCTGTGAATTAAATATTGCTCAATAGAACATCAATATCTGTAATTTTCCGAATTTTTTGGCGTGTCTTTCGCCAAAATCAGAATCTACCAGAGAAATTCTGATTATTTTATGGCACTACGTATTATTTTGGCACTACAAATCAATTTTTTAGGTATGCGAATTGGATAGTAACAAATAAACAATGGCTTGCAGATGTAACAACAGGGCAAAAACAGCGAAAATGACAATGGTTTGTTAAAGACCGGTTATGGCTGAAGTCTTTACAAAACGTGAGCAGAATACTCCGCACACTCCCCTCGCCCACTTGTGGGAGAGGGGTCGGGGGAGAGGGAGATTTCACCCTTGCCACGACGGAGCAGCCCTCTCCCACAAGTGGGCGAGGGGGAAAATCGGAGCGCGTCGCAGGGCTTTTTTGTTCCGGCTCGTCTGGCTTAGGGAGTGCAAATCTCGTTTGCGAGAGTGTGCCGATAGTTACATTGGTGCGCGTGCCACTTTGCTGGGCAAGGGAGACGCGGTGCAGCGCTTGTGCGGTAATTTGCAAGTCGACATTGCCAAAGCCCGCACTCTCTTTGGCTGCGGTGCCGGCGGTGTCGGTGAGCGAGGGCTTGCTGTTTTTGTGGAACTTGTTTGAAGGTGTGCCCAAGTTTTACCGGGTTGCCTATGAGCAAGGCGTATTGGGGGCTGACCGTGCCACATTGCTTAAGGCGCTGTTCTTTAGCAGTTCGTCACCTCTGCGCGGTGAAGCCGATAACTGGTTTTTACGTGAGCTGAGGGGTCGCTACGACATGCTTTTGCAATATGTGGCACGTCACCCCGGTTGCGACAATGCAGACATTGTTGCGGCCATCTCGTCCTTGTCTCCACAAGAAGGCAAGCAGGCGGGTGGCTACCTTAAAACCCTGACCGAGCGTTAACCGAAGTCGTCGCCATGTCTCGTATTGCCCAGGTTGGTTTTTGTGGGTCGGACTTCAGTCCGACTGTTGTGCTTTGCTTTTGTCGGACTGAAGTCCGACCTACACGAATAACCGATGCCTTGGAAGCCAATGTTTATGCGGGTCTTCAGGCGTCTATTTTGTTGATGTCCGGTTTTGCAGGGCGATTGCTGCGGTGGCGGATCAAGCACTATTTGTAACATTAGCCTATAAAAATTTGCGCGGATTTATATCGGCAAGATCAGATTTAGCGGATGATCTGCCATCAGCTCAAAGCCATATTTTTGATAGAAATCGACTGCGGAGAGCTTCGCATTGACCACTAGGCCAATACCTCCAACCTCTTTTGCGATGCGCGTCACTCGGTCAATGGCGTCGAAGAGCAAATGTTCACCGATGCCTTTGCGCCGATGTTGCATGGCTGTTGCCAGCCGCCCAAGGCGAAACACGGGAACCTTGTTCGGTAACCGCTTTCTGTACTGCGCGGGAAGGTCAGCGTTGACCAGTTCGGCCAGGCTAATAGCGTAAAAGCCAAGCACTTCTGTGCTTTTCTCATCGGCTACCGCCACAAAGGTCGATGAAACCCCCTTCTCTTTGTGTTGCCTGGCGGTCTGCGTCAGCCAACCGTTCAGGTCTGCGTCACCACAATCAAAGCCCTTCCTGTTATGCCTGTCGTTCAGCGGTAGAACTAGCATCGTTCTTTATCCCTTGATAACGGGCCTGCGCTTGAAGGAACTGCTCATTTCGCGGCGGCGGATTCTCAATCAGTTCGAGCAGTGCCAACGATTCCCTGCGAGTCAGGACAATTGTCGATTCGCTTTCAATGACTTTTTCCGCTTTTTCCAGAGCCGCTTGCACGACAAACTGGTTCAGCGTTGCGCCCACGATATCTGCCGCCATTTGCAGTTTTTCCTGCACATGGTCAGTAATTCTCGTGGTAAGGCGTTTCCCTGTGCGGGCGAGCATGGCAACCTCCTTGTTAGGCAATACGTCGGTGTCCCGAGTGTAGTTATGTGGTGTCATTTTGTCACCACTAATCTGCCAGTTCGTTGCATTCAAAAGCCTTATTGAGTCGAAGGTGGGCTTTGGTTGTGAATGCGCTGGGAGGACAAGTGCCAGTAGACCTCGTGCGCAAATTTAAATTTGCACACCCTTCAACGACTATAAATTCTGCTATTAAAATAGTTTATTTTTTGTCAATCCAATTATAATAAGCCTATTAAGATAATCTTATTATTAAGGTCTGCATGCGTTCGATTGTCGAGATTTTTATTGACGGACAATGGGTTCCAGCAGCGGAATTCACACCGAACGGTCGCTATAAGTCGACATTCGAATATCTGATCGGTTACGTATTCGCGGAAAACCCCTTACCGGTATCACTCTCGCTGCCGGTCAGTATGGCGCGGCTTGGCGTCGACGGGGAAAGCGGCGCTCCAGACTGCCCGGCGTTCCTGCTGGATCTTGTGCCGCAGGGGCGCGGACGGAAGCTGCTGGTGCAGGAGCTTGGGTTGAACGACAGCGAGGATCATGATTTGTTGTTGGCGCAGTACGGAGCATTCAATCCAGTTGGCAATCTTCGCCTCGATAGCGCAGTCGGGTTCTACTCGGACTGGCAGAAGCGCAACCCGAAAACCAGGAAAGATGGTTTTTATTTCGCGGACATCATCACCGGCAAGGAAGAGTTTCTTGAGCACATCTGGACGCACGCCATGTTTGCGGCAGGGACGACCGGAATTCAGGGGGCGGCACCAAAGTTCTTGTTGACTCAGAATGGTGAGGGGCTCTGGTTCGCGGACGCCGCGCTGCCAGATGTCGATGCCGCAAAGCACTGGCTTGTAAAGCTACCCCGTGGAGCGCATGAGACTGATTACGCCGTGCTGCGAAACGAAGCGGCTTACCTGCGTGTTGCGGCCCGTTGCGGCTTGCGTACCGGGGGAGAGCCGATGCATGCGGGAGATATGCTGTTTGTTCCCCGCTTCGATCGCTCTGTCCGGGCGGACGGGCTGCACAGGCATGCGCAGGAGACGCTGGCATCATTGGCCGGCGTGCGGGGATTCGGGATGCCGGTATCGATGTTCGCGCTTGTTGAGAGCTTCCGCCAGTATGTAACCAACCCGGTGCAGGAAATCGTTGAATTCATCCGCCGCGATGTGCTGAATCTGGCGATGAAGAATACCGACAACCATGCCAGAAATACATCTGTCCAGCGTCTGCCGGATGGTACGGTACAACTCACGCCGGTCTATGATTTCGCTCCCATGTATCTCGACCGTGAAATGATTATTCGCGGTTGTCGATGGCGTACGCCAGAAAAGCACGATATCGCTGATCTGGCCGAGATTGTCGAGACCTTGTGTCTGTCGGAATCAGAAAAGCGTGAGGTAACGATTGGTTTGCGGGATTTTTCAGGCCCGCTATCCCGTTTGTCCGAAATTATGCAGGATTGCGGGGTGGATCAGGCGGTGATCGAGTATTGCAAGCCCCATATCGATGCTCAATTTGAGCGGCTGCAGGGAGTGAAATGACATGGATCGACGCCGTAAACATATTGATCCGGAGATCGAGCGGGAGCTTCGCATCCGATTTTACGAGGACATCAAGGCCGGAAAACTGCCTGTCCCGGAAGCCGTCAGGGAAATGCGCCGGTTAAGCCGCCTCACGCAACCAGAGTTCGCCAAGCACCGAGGCGTTAGTTTCGGAGCGTTGAAACAGATAGAAGCCGGCGACGGAAATCCGACAATCGCAACGCTTCAGAAGATCGGCACTATCTTTGGGCTTGAGGTTGGTTTCGTTTTAAAACCAACGACGATTAACAAGAAAACGTAGCAGAGTCAGAAGGTTCTGTAGGTCGGCTGCACCCCAAGGGCCCGACCTACAAGGATTCATTGATTTTCTAACGGGGTATTGATGAACCGAGAAAACTCAGTTGGATGTGATGCCAATGTCGGAAGCCCTCATCCCCGGCCCTTCTCCCGCAGGGAGAAGGGTGCAAACCCCCTTGTATATCTCCGGGAGAGAGACGTAAGAACCGGCAGAACATCAACAGAGCCTGGAGATATATAGTTAAAATTTTGATCTAACAATCACTCCAAAAACTGGGCGCCCAAGTTGCTTGACAGCGATTTGCATGGGCCTAGGCTTTTTTGGTTAGTTATCGAATCGAGGTCAGCAATGGCACAACATCAGACTGTTCAGCACCCAATGGGGGCTGACGAATTCTTTAAATGGCTTGAAAAACAGGACAAGCGATATGAGCTTGTTGATGGAAAGCCGTTGTTGATGGCAGGGGCTAACATTGCTCACGACACTATCGTTATGAACGGAAGCAGGGTGTTTGGCAACCAATTACTGAATACGCATTGCCGGCCTCGCTCGGCAGATATCGCCATCAAAATTCCTGCTGGAAACATTCGCTATCCCGACCTAAGCGTGGATTGCGGGACGCCAGGCAGCAGCGACAAATCATCCGACAAGCCAACGCTCGTCGTTGAAGTGGCGTCGAAAAGCACCCAACACTTTGATGACGTGGACAAGCTTGAAGAGTACAAATCGGTTCCGTCGATGGAATATATCCTTCTTGTTGCAGCAGATGGGCCTCGTGTGCGCTTCTACTATCGCGACGAGATCAGGGTATGGCAAAGCCGGGCCATCATCGGGATGGATTCGCGCATAGAGATGGCGATTATTGGAGTTTCGATCACGTTGGGCGATCTGTACCACGGCCTTCAATTTGACGATGGTCTTGACAGCATTGACGCATGAACACCTCGGCAAACCCTGATGACATATTTTTGCTCCGCATTGTCTGGTTGCGGCCACAAAGCATTCGATGTCGATGCGCATTTTGTCGGATTTTGATGTGGTTTGTCTGGCTTTGCTGAGCGATTGATCTGCAACCTGGATCATGGGCGGCCTCGAGGCGATAGCAGGCCCTGCCGCCATCATGACGGCCTGCGCACCGTTGATGCGTGTTGAGCAGGATTAGATCAAGTGCAGTTCGAA
>NZ_JBMOJE010000214.1:0-4986 GCF_049316945.1 Propionivibrio sp.
CTGTCCATTAGATCACCGCCGCTGCGAGTGCTTGACGGAGTGCGCCGACGTTCCAAGCGGTTACACGCTCGGACAGTTTGCGAGGTGCAGGCAGGGTGCCGCGTTTGACCATGCGCCAGACGGTTGCCGACGAACAGGCAAACAGCCCTTGGACTACTGGCTGGCGAACATAGGCAGAATCGGGTTGTGAGTCGAAATTAACAAGCGCGTCAGGGAGTGCGCTCTGTGCTTTGGGTGCAGTCGTTTTAAGCGCGGAAGATATTGCGCTCGGTGTGTGGCAGGAAGTCATGGTGTGCGCCTTTCTGATTGGAAAGACGCAAGCGTAGATATTCAGTAACTTGGAATCACCGCAGTTGCGGCACAGGTTGCCGCAGTTGCGGTAACTCGTCAGGTAGCGTTCAGGCTTCGCTTACCCGCAGCAAACTTTTCTTCAAGCGTTCGCCCCGCTATTCCGGGCTTGCCATCGTAGTATCCGAGTAACGCGGAAATGATTGCGGATTGATTATCAAAAACTGATTGCGCGTTACCCGTTGGCGATTTTCCAAGCATCAGCGCCAGCATTGCCCCGATAATGTTTAGATAGGTTGTTTCAGATCGCTCGCCCGGTGTATTTGCCTTCTCCACCATCGCCCGTAGTGATTCGCGCTCGCCAACAATGTCATCCATATTTTTTTTCAGCGTCTGATAAGCCTCGCTCGCCTTTTCGAGTCTGGCCTTCAGTGCGTCTCTGTCAGCCTGTAGCACGAGAAATGTATCTTTGCCGAATGCAGCATGAGTGTTGCGCTCGATTTCATCAAAGAGAAAATCTGGCATGTCGGAAGGGTGCTCCTTGGATATCCATGCCTTCAAATTTGCCCTCGAAACGTGCCGACGTTCTGGCCGCACATGGTCTTCCGTTGTTACTGTTTTACCGTTTTCACGCGCTGACGGTAGCGCCTTGCTTTCGATTGCATCGTGAATGATCCTGCATCGCACCTCAAAACAAGGAATGTACGGATGCGTGAAAACCCCACGAATACTCGGATGCTCGATAATTTTATCCAACTCCTCTTGCGCATCATCGTGTGGAACCCCACACCAAAGCATTGCCGCCGCGGGAACGGGGTAATAGGCGTGATATGCACTGAGGTGTTCACAGTCGTTTTTGTTGTACCAAGATTTCATAAATACCCTTTCACTTCCCCTTGAATTCAGGAGCCACGCCAGCCGGACAAGGGGAATCCGGTTTTCGCCATCGGGGATCAGCCGACAGCTAGGCGCGACAAAAACTTTAAACTGCTGCTTTGCTTCGAATCGGTGTGACACTGGCAGGCAGAGCCACGGTATCGCAGAACTTCGCCCAGTCGCGCATCATCAAGCGCCGCTTTTCAAACAGATCACCGCGCCTGTATGCTTCCTCGACCTTGCTCCCAATGGAATGCGCCAGCGCCATTTCCGCCACGTCCTTAGGGTAGCTGGTACGTTCGGAAGCCCAATCTCTGAAAGTTGAACGGAAGCCGTGAATGGTTATGCCGCCGTGGACGCGACTCAAAGCATCCCGCATTACTTGGCCTGCCAGTTCCGCGCCCTTTCTGCTGGGGAAGATCAGATCGCTAGTTCTCGGCATGACATTAAGCACAGCCACGGCCTCATCACTCAGCGCCACGCGATGTTCTTTGTCCATCTTCATGCGTTCCTTGGGGATAGTCCACGTCGATTCCGCGAGGTTAATCTCCGACCATGCCGCGCCGGTAACTTCATTTAATCGAACCGCCGTCAGAATAGCGAACTCAACAGCACGTAACGGAATGCTTTCTTGTTGGCGTAGCTTCACCATGAATGCGCCGATCTCATCAAACGGCAGTGCTGGAAAGTGCTCAACAGATTGCACCTTGTTTGGCTTCGCCAGCAAAGACTCCAAGTGACCACGCCACCGCGCCGGATTTTCGCCAGTTCGATAACCGCGCACCGTTGCCCAGTCCAGAACTTTTTCAATCCGAGCACGAACTCGAGTAGCTGTTACGTTCTTGGTTAGCCATAGCGGTTCGATAACACTCATCACCTGAGCCTGCCCAATGTCGCGCACAAAGACCTTGCCGATCATGGGGAACGCGTAGGCAGTCAGAGAGGCAAGCCACTGGGAAGCATGAGATTTATTAGACCACTCCGACTCCTTGGCCGCGATGTACTTCATCGTCGCTTCGCTGAATGTAACGGATGCCGCCCTGCTTGCTGCCAGTGCGCTACGCTTGGCTTTCGCATCGTCTATCGGGTCAATGCCTGCCTTAATCTTAGCGCGAGCCTCACGCGCCGCATCACGCGCCCCTGCAAGGGTAACGTCAGGGAAACCACCCAAGCCCATGTCGCGCCGCTTGCCGCCGATCATTACCCGCAATATCCAATATCGTGCGCCAGTATCAGAGACTTTAAGCGCCAGACCTGAGACGCCGCCGACAGCATGAAAGCCAGGCGTATCAAGCCTGCCGACCTCTAACGCACCTAGTTCCTTTGCTTTCCTAGTCATCATTTGCCCCCATCACCCGCCCCATCAAAGATAATGATATTACTCGCTATGGTGTGAGACGACAAGAAATGATTAGATTATCTACAAACCCTTGCTAGAACAGGCGTTGCGTAGGGTAGTGATACGGTGCGATATGGGGCGAATTAAGCCAGTGCGAGGATAGTGTAGCCGCGCAGCTTCTCGACATCGGGAATGCTTATCTTTCGCCCTTCAACAACGATCAAGCCTTTTTCGGAGAGTTCGTGCAGGATGCGCGAGAAGTGTTCCTGCGTCAGGTTGAGGCGCGATGCAATCACCCCCTTGTTGGTGGTGAGCATGACGGTCAGCGAGTTCGAATTGGCGTCGCTTTCGACGGTGTCGCGCAGCAAGTAGCCAATGATGCGCTGGCGACCCGAGTGCAGCGAATACGATTCGACATCGGTGATCAGGTGATGCAGCCGTATCGAAAGCCCGGCGATCATCTTGCGGCCGAGTTTGGGATCTTTATCCAGTTCGTCGAGGATGACGGCTTTCGAGATGTGCAACAGCAGTGAATCGCTCAGCGCCTGCGCGTAAACCATGTACGGTTTTTCCATGAACATCACCGCTTCGCCAAAGGACTGACCCTGACTGAGGATATCCACCACCTTCTCACCGCCTTGCGATGAAGTGAAGGCAAGTTTGACTTGTCCGTAAACGATCAGGTGGAAACCGTTCGAGGGATCGCCTTTGTGAAACAGGATCTCACCGCGCAGCGCATTGACCTCGCGCGTACCACGCGCGATACGGGCAATTTCAACTGCCTCGAGCCCGTTGAAAAGCGGCACGTGGGAGAGAAGCGCCTCGATGTTGATTCCCTGTTTGGCGTGCATGCGAGCTTCCGAATTCTCGTCCGTGAATGACAAAGCATGGTCGCATCAGTCTGCGACCGAGGCTAGTTCTGGTTGGCGCCGAGCGAGGTTCTGAGAATCAGAACGGCAAAAAAAATATGGCACCAACCTTGCGATCGATGCCATTAATCCTAACGAGGTTTGTAACAGGAGAAGCTTACCCGACAGCGGCCGGGAAGTCATGTTTTTTCCTGATCGGACGGAACTTTATTCATTACCGGAAACGAAGCTGGTTACTTGGCAGGCCAGCCTGATCATGAATGCGCTGCCCATCGTCGGGGAAAGCCTCTGGTTCGCCCTGCGCGCGGGCTGAATTAATACTGAAAATGGCAACAACCGCTGCAAGCCGCATCTGTAGGCGATCTACAACGGTACATGCTGGAGAGCCAATGAATACAACGCTCTTCATGGCAATGGCTTGTAGATCGCCTGCCCATAAGCTCTGCAAGGCAGGCAAGAATCAATCTTTCCCTACTCCAAAAATATCTTCACGCGCCGCCTTGCTGATGGCGACGATCGCGGGATGGGTCAAGCGGCGTTCGGTGGTGATCGCATACAAGTGCTCGACCACGGCATCGATGCGGCCGATGACGGACACTTTGTACTGCTCGCAAACATGATCAACGATGGCGGTTGGGGCGACGAACAGTCCGGCACCGGCTTGTCCGAAGGCCTTCATCAGGGCGCTGTCGTCAAACTCGCCGACGATGCGCGGCCTCAGATTGCTGGTTTCCAGCCATTCAATCAGCTTCGGCCGGATGGCGACATCTTCGCCCGGCAGGAGAAACGGGGCGTTATCGAGCAGTGCCGGAAAACTGCCTGACAGTTCCTTCGCCAGGCCGCTGGTGCCGAACACCGATAGTCCGCTCTCGCCAAGCAAGTGACTGTAGCCGCGCACGTTCAGATTGGCCGGCATCTGCCGGTCGGCAATGATCATGTCGAGTCGATGAATGGACAGTTCGGCCAGCAGCGATGCCAAACGCCCCTCCCGACAAACCAGCCGCACCTGCTCGCCAAGTTTGAGCGCCGGCTCGACAAGCCGGTACGCGATCAGCTTGGACACGTTATCGGCGATCCCGACGCGGAATGGCAAGGTCTTTTTCACCTTTTGATCACGCAGCACTTCGAGCAGTTCATCACCGATGGTGAAAATTTCCTCGGCGTAGCTCAGGATGCGCCGCCCGGCTTCAGTTAGTTCAAGGTTGCGCCCGGCGCGGCGAAAAAGCTCGACATCCAGCGTGGCGCTAAATTCAGTCAGTTGCCCACTGATCGACTGCGGCGTAAGGTGCAGTTGCTCGGCGGCGCGGGCGATGCTGCCAGTCTTGGCCACCATCCAGAAATAGCGCAAATGCTTGAAGTTGAGCGTAGCCATGATGTTCTACCAATCAATTTAATCGATGTGTATGATCATTATATTCGACTTGTTAGATGTATTTGTACGGATTACCATCCCGCCTGCGTTAAAACAGAGGCCAAAGGGTTTTGCTTGGCATCGCAGTTTCAACTTTTTACGGAGAAGCAAATGAAAAAGACTTTCATGGCAGTTTTTGCGCTGGTTCTGGCGCTTGGCCTGAGCGTGGGCAGTGCTGAAGCCGCACGCATGGGCGGTGGAAA
>NZ_JBMOJE010000215.1:0-4982 GCF_049316945.1 Propionivibrio sp.
AATTTGCGCACCCTACCGGGCTTGGTCGATTAATTGGAGTCTGTCCCCTATTGTCTATACCTATTGTCTAAATCAAGCAACCGGGAAAGATCATGCGTCAGCGGGAAGTCAAGTGACCGGGCAGCGAGCCATGCCTTGAGCGATTTCTCGATGGCTTGCTGAGCATGAAAGCCGAAAATCTCTTCGGCAAACAGCGGATTGTCGACCATGCCGCGCAAAGCATCGAAATCCTTGCGGGCCATGACCAGTAATCCCCGAGCGTGCTCAAGTGCGCTCATGCAGGACTCTTCCTTCCAGTTGGGCACGACCGACAATATGATACGGAGAATCCTTGAGTTGCTCGAATTCCTCGCGACTGTAGAGCAACAAATCTTTGGGCATTGCCAGCTTGCGCAGAGCGAGATACAAGCGAGCAGTTTCCTGGCGGCGACTGCGCTGTGGGCTGAAAGGTTCACGCTCTATGATCAACAGGTCAACGTCGGAATCCGGGTGAGAATCGCCGCGAGCACGCGAACCGAACAGGATCACCACATCCGGATCAGCCTCGCGAATGATCGTATCGACCATCTTGCGGATCAGGCTACCTTCTTCGATTTGCATCAGAACCAACTCCTTTCTCCATGAACACGAAGAATGATGAAAACACAAGACAACAGGGAACACCGATCAACGGCTCATGTCAAGGGAGCAAGACTGGATTGCCCTGAAGGACAGCAAATGACCAATCTCACGATCAAGTCCGGAACGGAAGAAGACTGGCTCCTTTGATTCACGGTTTTGTAGCGCACCTTCAGGCGGATCAGGCACGTCGATGAATGAGGTGGATTTCGCGTGCGCAAAGAAAAGAATTTGCGCACCCTGCCGCGCTGGATTCCGGGTCAAGCCCGGAATGAAAGTAAATCAATGGGTTGGCGGTAGAACAAATTTACCCTGCGGCACCATCGCTGCTGCATTGACATACGCTCTACTCCAGATCAAAATTGTTGTTGAAATATTCAACAACAATCATTGGGAAACAACATGTCAACAGTCAATTTCAGTGTCCCGGACAAGGTCAAGGACTTGTTCAACGCCACCTTCGCACACAAGAACAAAAGCGCCATCATCGCCGAATTGATGCTGGAGGCGGTGGAACGTGAAAACCAGGCGCTACGAAGAACCGATGCGATTGACCGGATATTGGCGCGCCGCGACACCAAGCCGTCCATTACTGAAGAAGAAATCCGTACCGCGCGCGAAAAAGGACGCCCATGAAACGCTGGGTAATCGATGCCAGCGTTGTTATCAAATGGCTGCAACCCCAGCGCGATGGTGAAGAAAATGTCGCTTTTGCTTTGGAGTTGCTATTCGCCTACAAACGCGGCGAGTTGGTTATATTGCAGCCTGTTCACTGGCTGGCAGAAGTCGCCGCAGTGCTGGCGCGCATCAGCCCCGTCACCGTTCAGGACGACATGACGGATATCCAGTCGCTCCAGATCACCGTCGCAGACACCCCGGCAATCTGGCAAATCGCTTGCGCACTGTCTGTCTCCCTGAACCATCACCTCTTCGACACCCTCTACCACGCCGTCGCGCTCAGCACACCGGAAACTACTCTGGTGACGGCAGATCGGCGCTATTACGAAAAAGCTGCCAGCAAAGGCGCGATTGTGTTGCTAAATGATTTAAAACTTTAGAAAACCCTTACAGGAACGGCCGGCAGATGAACTGGTTCCACTCGTGGCGCCATGAAAAAGTAGCCGGGACTGCAGCGAGACAGGGCTACCACTGCGTGGCAGGCACGTGAAATTGTCCGAAGCTATCGCTCCTGGGTTGTGCACGACACTGGCCCTGATCCAGTCGTGTGCGCTAGCGAGATCATGGAACTCGCCAGTTGCAGTTTCTGGGACAGCCTGGTAATCGCCTCCGCTGAAAAATCTGGAGCCGCGCTGCTCTATAGTGAGGATTTTCAGCACGGCCAATGTATTGCCGGGATCCTGATCCAGAATCCTTTCATTTCAATCTCATAAAACAAGCGGATGCTGTACAAAATTGGAGCTGCGTCAATGAGTCACGGATCGAGTCCCGCGAAGGCGACGGCCTGACGGGCATTTCCGAAGGGCTGAGTATCCGCCATGAACGCCAGCAACACGGCGATGGTTCGCTCTCCAACATCGGGAATGCTATCGAGCAAACGACGCTTATCGCGCAGCGAATGATCGTTGTCGATATGATCTCGGATGGCTTTCGAGATCGCTGCAATCTCCTGATCGAGCCATTGAAGATGCTTGTCGACACTGCACTTGACCGATGGGCGGGCAACCGCTTGGCGATTGGATTCCTGGAATAAAAGGGGGCACTATTATTCACCCCAAGTCTCCTGCCCATCAAAAAAAACCGGGCCACGATTTTCAGAGCCGAAACAGCAGAAAACCATGGTATGTCCCTTGTCGTTCTGCCTATGGTTAGCGCCTATAATCTGGCTATCCATAATTTTGAGGTGTCTCATGCGAACCGTTGCTATTTTTGAGGCCAAAAATCGGTTTTCCGAGTTGCTAAATGCAGTAGAACATGGCGAAGAAATCACCATTACCCGGCATGGTAGCCCTGTTGCTCGAATCGTCTCTATCAGCACTGCCAGCCAAGGCGAACAAGGCCAGCGGGAACGCGTCTCCCGCACCATGGCGAATCTGCGCAATCTGCGCCAAGGCGTCACTCTGGGCACAACGCTTTCCGAAGCAATCGAAGATGGGCGCGACTGATGCCGTTCGTACTGGATAACTCAGTTGTCACAGGCTGGTGTATTGAAGATCAGGCCACCGACTACAGCGAAACCATAGCGACCAAACTGGAAACAGACCGCGCAATTGTTCCTGCACTTTGGGAACTGGAATTCGCCAATGTGCTGAAAACGGCCTGTACTCGGGGCAAACTGGCCATTGATGCCGCAAGGCAGATCGCGGACAACATTTGCGCCCTACCTATCGAAATTGATCATGGCACGCCTGGTCCTCGGCAGTTGTTCGAACTCGCAGTCCGCTACAACCTGAGTAGCTACGATGCCGCCTATCTCGAACTTGCCATGCGTCATGGCCTGCCGATTGCCTGCCAGGATGGCAAACTGCGAGAGGCTTCAAAAGCGGCGGGAATCACAGTCCTCTGAACGCTTGATTAAAGCCCGGTGTGCAAGGCAGCGCGTTGCGCACCACCAAGCGGGCCAAGCACATCGAGGTACGAAGGATTCTACGTGCGCAAAGAAAAGAATTTGCGCACCCGGCAGGGAAAGCACACGTAGGGTGTCAATAAGCGAAGCGCATTGCACCGGAACCGCGTACATTCGGCGCAATGCCCGATGGTTATTGCGCCCTACGCGCTCAGGCTACCCCGGTTGGCGCAGCTATCAGGCTCTGTTGATGTTTTGCCTGCGGTAAAATTTGCCGTATTTTTTACTCCAGATGAATCAAGCCAACGCGCCGGACAAGACGAGACTCACGGTAAATTTGTTCTGCCGCTAACCCATTGATTTCCCGTCATTCCGGGCTTGACCCGGAATCCAGTTCGCTTATCAAACATAACATCTTGATCAGATAGACGAATCTGGATTCCGGCTTTCGCCGGAATGACGGCGGATGGCTAGAACAAATTTACCCTGAGACGAGACTGACGACCCGCGCCGAATCAACCCATTGCGCAGAATATCCGACCGAAGGAAGTGCAGAGCTCGCTCCTACAAAAACCCGGCCACGGTTTTCACACGTTCGGCCAGCACGGTTCTTTGTGGATCGGACTTTAGTCCGACAAGGTTTGTTCGCCAAAGAGACAAAGTCTTCCGTGATCCAACGAAAAATCGACCCGGCCCCTTTGACCCGCGCAAAGAAAAGAATTTGCGCACCCTGCCGGGCTGGGAAAGCCCGCGTAGGGTGTCAATAAGCGAAGCGCATTGCACCGGCACCGGATCCGCGAACAATCGGCGCAATGCCCGTTGGTTTTTGCACCCTACGCACTGGCCCCTATATTCCGGGCTACCGCTTCAAATCACGATAAAAATTCGCATGCGGCCCAACCGCCAGAAGCACCCGCTTGCTTTCATCCCACTGGTAAGCCAGCAGAAATAGTTGATTGACGCAATCGAATTCATAAACGTAGACACTCGCAAGATCGCCTTTCTTTTCCTGACCCACCCCTGGGTCAGCAAGAACTACCCGAATAGCTGCCTGGATTGCCTCACGTTGATTCGCATGCAGTTTCTTGTAAGCCCGCTTGAACGCAGGCTTTTGTTGAAGGGAAATACTCATGCGCCTGACAAATCGAAGGGCTCGGATTCCTCTTCCATGGCAACCAGCACATCCCGCACGAATTCGATAGGCAAATCCGGGTTATCAAGCGCTGCGCGTCCAACCTTGGCCCAATAGGAAACCTGCTGCGGAATCGAACGCATCTCGGCATTGGCACGAACTTTGGCCGTTTGATAAAGCGCGTCGTCAATACGAATGGAAATGCTCATTTTGCCACCTTTGTAGTTAACTGCCACAATTGTAGCTTGGCGTAAAGCCAAAGAGGCGACAAGACGAAAACACTTCACGCGCCCGGCCAGTCTTCCTGCACAGCAAACAGCCATCAAGACATCACCACAGTCGAGGGGCTCTCGGTTTCCATCAGATCGGCTACCGGGCTCGCACCCTATGCCCACGTGCGATTTTGTAGGGTGTGAAACGCGAAGCGTTGCGCACCTTCAGGCGGATCAAGCACGTCGATGCGTGAGGGGAATTCCGCGTGCGCAAAGAAAGGAATTTGTCACCCGGCAGGGAAAGTCCGCGTAGGGTGTCAATAAGCGAAGAGCATTGCACCGGATTCGCGAACATTCGGCGCAATGTGCTGCTGACACTTGAAAAGGCGTTGTTGCAATTCGAAGTCTGTGTTTGCCATGCCACGTTTCAGGAATTGGAAACGGTGTTATCTCGCGCCCCTATGGAGCCATTTGAATCGCGGCTTAATGGAGCCAC
>NZ_JBMOJE010000216.1:0-4839 GCF_049316945.1 Propionivibrio sp.
AACACGCCCCGGCAGACAAGCTCAAGTTACGCGCGGCAGTTGTTGATTTTGTCGCGGCACAGCCGGATTTTATGCCTTTGTTCAGGACGGTAAATTCGCCTTCCTGTTGCGCTTGCTTGCGCAGCACATTGATACTCCGGTTGGCTAGAGCGGATTGGTCGAGCGCGAACATGATCGATGCCACGCTCATGTTTTGCATGTCCGGGCCGAGCGATGCTGCTGTTGCCTCAATTCCATCAAGTCGCGCATCAAGCGATCCGAATCCAGACGCGGCGTTATCAACTTGATCGGCTCTGGACTTCAGATAGGCGGTTCGGTTAGCAAGCTGCGATGGTTGAACATTCAGCGTTCCGCCTGTTCCGCCCAGCAAATAATCGCCAGTTTCAATTTTATATACGCCGGCTTCCCAGACGGCTGATTCAGTAATATTCGACATACCACTCCTTAATAGATTAGTTTCCAAGTTCCCGTCAGGGACAGGTCGGAATCCTTAACAAGAACACCGCCACGGACTTTCCTTGCGTGCAATAACCCAGACGAAGTGAGAAGACCGAATTCTGAAATCTGCATCCCGTTCGCCTCACCGGAGCCAAGCGAAAAAGTAAAGAGAACGGAAAATTCGTCTGGATAGCTGTGACCATCGAGACTCTTTACAAAAGCATTGGAAAGGGCCGTGTTTCCGGGCGAGGCTGCATAGCCATTGGTTCCAAAACCAATATTCGCCACGTTCAATCCGGAGCCGTCACCACCAAGGAGCCTGACAACATTCGTCCTCCCCCTGCTAACGATCAGATTGTCGTCAACGTACTCGTCAACCAACTCCTTGCCACGGTACGTCAAGAGGGTGAATACGCCCCTTGGCGGATTTGATTTATCACTTATTTTCATAGGTAGCCTTCATGCCTGCGGATGTTGTCCAGAATACGGTCACGACTAAATGAGCCTGAAATTATTCTCGGATGCTTTCCCTGCGTAAATTCCTGCGCTCCCGCAAGTCGTGTAACCATTTGCCTTCCATCCACCGGACGCAATCGGGAATCCTTCGCCGACTGTATGCCGACCATTAGCTGTCGCTGATGATCGGACCGTAATGAAGGCGTCATCAATCCCAGCGTCTCGAACACCTGTAGCAAAAAACACCCCGTCTGCTAAAACAAATCCGTCTGCAAAAATAGGGGATTCAATCTTGTCCATCATGTCAAATCTTGCCGACATGCCCATCGGGTCAACCCCTATGTCCGCACGGTTCGCCGTTACGTTGATTCCAAGCCCGGAGGCGCTTGTTGATCCATTGGCAACTATTGACCCATCGCAGTAATTTCTCACGACACCTGCTGCGACTACAGACCCGTCCGCAAGCAGCCTGATCGGTGGGAACAAATCAATGCCGAAATCTATGGCCGGGGAAATTGCCGAAGCGTCACTTCCAGAAATGGCGGAATCCTCAACCCCTCCCTCAATAGCTACATGGCGCAGCCTTGTCCCTGCATCACGAAAGTTATTGATAACCCCTCGTATTTTGTCCATTAGTTCAGAAATTGAATCTGCGGACATCAGATCAAAGCCGACTTTTGCGTCAAATTCGCCGTAATATTTCATCTGGGCAGGACCGGCCATTTTTTGGCCGTCTGCCTCAACGCTTCCGTCCGCGAGCCAATAGGTTGTAATGGTCGCCATTGGTGCGTCAATAATTTGCGCTGGATATTTGAATGCGGACTTCAGTGCTATTTCAATTGATTTGTTATTTCCGCGAGATCGAATTGTCTCGAATATAATTCTCTCGGAATACAAAGAGTCCGATTCGCCATTTTGGCGAGCAACCCCGAAATATCCACCCCACTCATCCAGCCAGTAATCTTCAGACGATTTGATTGACATCTGACCGACCATCGCCAAGATCGCCGATTTGGCTTCGGAAAGCTCACACGCTAGAGCGTCTAAGTACATCCATAGCATAGAGGTGTAAGCATAAACGGCGTCCCCATCGCTTTTGGATTGATACCCTGATCCGGATATTAACGTTGCGGCAGAGGCTAAAAGGCTCTCCGATTCCGCCACGTCACTTACTGCTACACCATCAATCGTCAGTAGGTGATCGGCCAGCGTGCGCAGCGTGTAGTCATCAAGCGCTACTGAGAACAACAGGTTGTCAGCGTCGAATCCGGTTAATACCCGTGAAGCTATTGACCAGCGGAAAGAATCAGACCGGTGGCGAATGCGCAGGGCAAGAATGCTGCGGGGGTCTTTGTCAAAGACCGGGTAGTGAATATAGCCCAGCAGTTTTTCAAATAGGGTCATCAGACAGCGCTCAATGCGAATGTTCCAACTGAGGCTTTTTGCGTATTGGTAATTAAAACGTCAACAGTCGGAAAGGCAATGGCGACATTTTCCACTCCAGATACCGACATGACTGACGAAATTATTTCGGCTACCAGCGCATCGGAACCAATATTCAGCGCGCCAATATAGTTACCTACCGCCGATTGAACTTCCGCCATAACCGAAGTCGATGCAAACCCTGCTGTTACCGTTACTGTTCCAGTTACGTTGACCGTTATATTGCTTGCTGCGATAACGACTACCCTTACTCCTGCCGCCTTCCATCCCGGCACCGCAATTCCTGCCGTGTCGTAATATCCATCAATACGCTTTTGCGCATCCTCAAGAAGACTTGCCGAGGCGCCGGTAACGCCATTATGGATATAGGCATTTGCATGCCCAACTGGTTGCTGCGCGTCGGTAAGCCACGGCTCAATAATCTTCGTGTAGAGCGCTTTCTCTATTACTGATCCCTTAGAATCAGTTACCGAGGCCATACTAAGCCCGTAGTGCAGCGCTGCTACTGTCCCTCGATTGATAGTCATTATGTAATTTGCGAAGCGTGATTTTCGCTGGCTATCCGTCTCAATATCTTTCCCAGATGTAAATTCCGACAGGGAAACTGCGCCAATCATTCCGGGAAGAGAAGGCTGTAGCTTGAAATTCTCGCCAGCAACTACGTTACCAACAATCCCCGGAACGCTGGCGGTGACAAGGCAGTCAATATAGGACGAGCCTGCCGCAATGATCAAGTCGGCCGAAGTGGTAAATGTTCCGCCGACAAAGACTGATTTGAACACGGTTCCGGCGCTGATAAGCGTCACGCTCGCGGAGGTAGTGATGCTGACCCGGATATAACCGGTTGACGATGTTGCGGCCAGCCGGTCAAAACTGAATGAGTTGTAGATGGCAACCGGAATCGACTCTTTCAGGCCGATGAACATTTGCTGGTAAAGCTCGTCAATTTCTGCTGCTGGCGATTCAAACAGCGTGCGCGCAACAGAGCCAATGCGAAAGTCAGTGATTTTCGATTGTGTCGCTTTGGCGCGATTTATTAGGCCAAGCAGAATTGTTACAAAGTTCTTCGTCTGAAAAGCCATTAAATTGAAACCTCCAAGCTCAAATCCTTGCCATCAATCGGCTGGACGGTCGCGCTGATTTTGATCGCATCGCCATCCGCTACGGCAATGCAGGAAAGAACGTCTTTTACCCGGTCGTCTTCAAGCAGCGCCGACTTGACGTAAAAGGCGGCCAGCGCCAGTTGTGCCGAGCCCAGCTTATCGCCGCGTAACAGGCTTACCCAGCACCCATATTCCGGGGTAAAGCCACGGATACGCTTCTCGGTAACAATCCGGCGGCCAAGAGCGTATTTCAGGTTCTGAAATCCGGACTCAAGCTGCCAGTCGCCATCCGCCACGGCGAGCGCGCCGGTTTTGTCGAGGGCTACATCAATGCCGAAAGTTTCAAGCTCATCCGGGCTGATTCCGGACTCAGCCATCGGCAAGGCGATTTTTGCGCCCGAGAGCAGGACGCGCGGCCCGGCCAGTGTTGGATCATCAGTAATGAACGGCGGCAAAAGGTCATTGAGCCAGACCAGATCAAGCCAGCGGTCTGAATTTCCAAGCTCGCGCAGGGCAATGGCCTGCAGCGTGTCGCCGTAGTTCGTCTCGACGTAGCGGACAGTGATTTCAGCCATGATTAGCCCGTCCAGCCTTCAGGCATGGGCGCGCCCCAATCCTTGCCCGGCCATGAGGCGGCATACTGATCCGCCGTAGGGTACTCAAGATTGTTTGATTTGGACTTGTACGAAGAAACCGCCGTCGAATCGACCGTCACGCCGCCGCATATCGCGCCTGCGCAGTTCCCAGCGCCGGCCATTGTTTCCGTTGTTGGGTCCATATTGACCCCGTAAGTGATCGCCTCTGCACCAGCAGTCGTAACCGAAGTGGCCGACTTATCTTCAGTCAGGATCGCGGCAAAGGTATTTGACGACACATAAGATGAAACACCACTGCCGCCCGATGTGCTGGCACAGTTGCCGGTGCCGTTGATGTTGTAATCAGGGAGGAACCGACGTTTTTTGAATATGTTTGTCAGAACACACATCATGCTGGTGTAAGCGCTCGCCAGATTCTGAAACTCCGCTTTTATCTGCTGCGGCAAGGTCATAATCGCAGCAATAGTCAGGGCGATGTTCATGCCGGCGCGCATGATGTTCTGAGCGATTCCGATCAGTTCGCCAACAACCCCTTTGACGACACCTACAATTCCTTTTACGGCCGAGATAACCGCACGGGCGATTTGAGCCGTCAGCGCGACAAACTTTCCGATAGCTTCTTTTATGGTACCAAGTACGCCGGTTATTGACTTCAGGGTTTGCCCAAAGGAATCAAGTTTTGTGACCGAGGCGCCAAGGCTGGCGAGTGCGGACGCTTTCTTTTCTTCGGCGCCAAGGGCTCCGGATTCCAGCATTGACGCATGAAACCTCGGCAAACCCCGATGACATATTTTAGCTCCGCA
>NZ_JBMOJE010000217.1:0-4824 GCF_049316945.1 Propionivibrio sp.
CGCTGGTGTGAAAAGTGCCAAACCAATTGGGTCCTAACAGAAGAAATCTGAAATTCGGTTGCGGGCAGCGCAGTCCGACCAGTACATAACCGCCATCTTCTGCCGGAATGAAGACCGCATCGTGACCATCACGCAGCAATTTGGCTGCAGCAGCGAGATGGGCGGTTTGCAGCGCCGGGCAGTCGGTTCCGATCAGCAACAGCGGGCCGCCATGAGCCGCAAAGGCATGCGCCATGCGTGCGCCAAGGTCCATCCCAGATTGGCGGCAGATATTTACTCCACGATGAACATTCAGTGCGCGGAAAAAACGGTGATGCGTGTCCGGGGCGCACCACAAGGTCACCTTTTCAGACTCGAAGCAGGTGGCGAGTTGCAGGGCATTCAAAGTCAGTCGACGTTGCAGACGTGCCGCACCAGCGACACCCAGCGCGGGAATCAGCCTTGTCTTGGCGGCGCCTGGCTGCGGTGCCTTGGCAAAAATGGCGATGTCCACCGAATCACCGCTGACCGGGCTGGTAGCCATAGCGAACGGCCAGTTTGATGGGGTCTGCACCGAAAAAAAACTCGGCACGCAAAAGCCACATGAGGAGGATGGTGGTCAAAACGCCGTGTTTTTCCCAGCGCCGTCCCGAGGTGACAACGCGGTCGCGCAGGCATGCTGGGGGGGCCATCCGTTTCAGGCTCGTCGACAGGGCAATGTCCTCCATCAAGGGCAATTCGGGAAAACCGCCAATCTGCTCGAATACCTCGCGGCGAACAAAAATCGCCTGATCGCCGGTAGCGATGCCGGTCAGCCTTGAGCGCCAGTTCATCATGCGCTCGACGATGCGCAACAAGGGGTGAGCACCATCGATGCGCACGTCGAATCGTCCCCATGACGTACCGTCCTTGATGGCTTCATGCACACGATCAAAGGCGGAAGCGGGAAGGGTGGTGTCGGCATGCAGGAAAAGCAGCACCTCGCTGCTGCTGCTTCGTGCGCCAGCGTTCATCTGCAGCGCGCGGCCGCGTGGAGAAATGGCAATTTGATCAACCAGAGGTCTTGCCAGCATCACCGTGTCGTCTTCGCTGCCACCGTCGACAATAATCAGCGAAGCACCTTTGCTACGCAAGATGCGCAGCGCTTCAAGTTGCGTACGAATTCCCGCCGCTTCATTGAGAACGGGAATGATGACTGAGAGAAAAGGCTGGTGCATGAAACGATCCAGAAACGGCCTGCAAAGCAATGGATACGGGCATCTTCAGCACACATTCCGCATCAGCCAGTGTTGATGCGGATCCTGGAGCATGCCACGCTGCGATGGCGTATTGACGCCCTTTCAGCGGTGCCTGCTGCCACTGCGGTGCGCACCGCCTGCTGGCGGCTTGCCAGTTCCGGCGCGGTTTCCACCTGCTGCGCCTGGGCGTGCGCCACCACCTCCGGCCGGACGGCCGCCTGGCGAACGCTGACCGCCACGAGCTCCGGCCGAGCGCATCAGGATCGGCTCGGCACGAATGCTCGGATCGGGTGCGTAATCCGGATAGTCCACCACGTCAATCTGCTTCTTGAGCAGGCGCTCGATGTCGTGCAACAGTTTGAGTTCATCGACGCAGACCAGCGAGACGGCCGCACCCTCGGTGCCGGCGCGGCCGGTACGACCGATGCGATGCACGTAATCCTCGGCGACGTTCGGCAACTCGAAATTGACCACATGCGGCAATTCGTTGATGTCGATACCGCGCGCCGCAATGTCGGTGGCGACCAGCACATGCAGCTTGCCGCTCTTGAAGTTGGCCAGTGCCCGGGTGCGGGCGTTCTGGCTCTTGTTGCCGTGAATGGCGTCGGCCTCGATACCGGCCTTGAGCAGTTTGTCGGCCAGCCCGTTGGCGCCCCATTTGGTGCGCGTGAATACCAGTACCTGATACCAGCCCTTGTCACGAATCAACTCGACCAGCAAATCGCGCTTGCGCTCGCGGTCGACTTTGTAAACGTACTGCTTGACCAGATCGGGTGCGGTATTGCGCCGCTCTGACTCGACATATTCAGGGTCGATCAGGAAACCACTGGCCAGGGCGCGGATTTCATCCGAGAAAGTTGCCGAGAACAACAGATTCTGGCGCTTCTTCGGCACCAGCTTGATGATACGTTTGATGTCGTGAATGAATCCCATGTCGAGCATGCGGTCGGCTTCGTCGAGCACCAGCACCTCGACGCCCGAAAGATCGACGTTGCGCTGTTGCGCGTGATCGAGCAGACGGCCGGGCGTGGCAACGAGAATGTCGATGCCGCTTCTGAGCGCTGAAATCTGCGGATTCATACCGACGCCGCCAAACATAACGAGGGATTTGAACGGCAAGCGGGCGCCGTAGGTACGAACGCTTTCTTCAACCTGCGCCGCCAACTCGCGCGTCGGCGTCAGAATCAGCACCCGGATCTTGCGCGGCCCGGTCACCCTGGAGGTGGCCAGACGATTGAGAATCGGCAGGGTGAAGCCGGCGGTCTTGCCGGTGCCTGTCTGCGCGCAGGCCATCAGGTCGCGCCCGGCAAGCACGACGGGAATCGCCTGCGCCTGGATCGGGGTAGGGGTTTCATAGCCTTGATCGGCAATGGAAAGAAGGATCTCGGGTACGAGACCCAGTTCGGTAAATTTCATGCGTGAGAACTCCAGGCGTTTGCCATGCGTGCGCGGGGTAACCGGCAATGCACGAACCAGTCTGGGCAAACACTCAGGGATATGTGGGTCAGGCGAAACGAGAATGCCAAGCCTGATCGGACGGGCGCCAAGACTGATGAATGGCGCCACGAGGAGGGCAGATACTAACACGTCGCCGGAATGTCCGGATCATATATGCGACTGGCTGCAGATATTGAGTGGCGCAGGGATTAATCCGGCAAGGAAAACTCGGGGACACGGTTTCCTGCGAAGCTTCTGCCATGGTTCCCGGCATTATTCCAGCCGCAGATTCAGTCCGGCGAGATCGCTGGCCAGTTGCGCGAGAGAAATCACCTCGATGTCCTCGGCCAGTCGGTAGCGTTCTATCCCCGGATAGACGACGAATTTTCGCTGTGGCTTGAGGTCGGCGCAGGCGGCGTAAAATCCGCGTTCGAGTTTTGGCGTCAGGCTGCGTTTTATCTCCACGGCCCATTGTTTGCCATCCGGCCAGGTGAGCAACAGGTCGATTTCGGCACCGCCGCTGCTGCGGTAAAAATAGCCTTGAACACTATCCGGTGCTGAAGCGAGCAGGTTTTCGATGACGAAGCATTCCCAGCTTTGACCGACCACCGGGTGGGACAGAAGGTTTTCCTTGTCGGTAATGCCGAGCAGCGCATGGATCAGGCCGCTGTCGCGCACATAGACCTTGGGCGATCTGATCAGCCGCTTGCCGATATTGACATGCCATGGCGGCAAGCGGCGCACCAGCAGCAGATCGACCAGCAGGTCAAGGTAACTGGCGGCGGTTTTGGCGTCGACACCAAGATTGCGGGCGAACTGCGCGGTGTTGAGCAGACCGCCTTGATGGTGGGCGAGCATGGTCCAGAATCGGCGCAGGGTTTCGGCGGCAATGCGCGGACCAAACTGGGGAATGTCGCGCTCGAGATAGCTGCGGATGAAATCCTGTCGCCAGCGCAGGCTGCGGGATGCGCTCGGCGCCAGGAAACTTTCGGGAAAGCCACCGCGCAGCCACAGTTCGTCTCCCGCGATGGCGGACGTTTCGCTCACGGTAAAAGGCGTCAGTTCGAGATAGGCGATACGTCCGGCCAGCGTTTCACCGGCTTGTTTGAGCAGGTCGAGCGAAGCGGATCCGAGCAGCAGATATTGCCCCGCCGTTTGCCCGGCGCGACGGCCCCGGTCGATGAGTCCGCGCAGTACGGGAAAAAGCGCTGGGGCGCGATGCACTTCGTCGAGGATGACGAGTTTGTCCTGGTGGTCGGCAAGATAGAGTTCGGGTTGCGCGAGTTTGGCGCGATCCTGTTCTGATTCGAGGTCAAGATACAGTGCTTCACGTCCACCGATCCTGAGCGAGCCGATTTCGAGCGCCAATGTGGTCTTGCCGACCTGACGCGGTCCGAGCAAGGCCACCGCTGGCGAATGGGCGATGGCGTCGGTGAGTAGAGGGGTGAGATTACGTTTGATCATCCATGCAATTATGGAGTCTCAATGGACGATCTGCAAGGATGAAGTCTATTTCTGCTCATGCCCCAGCCATTCCCGGCTTAGCCGATCCGTCTTCCCGCTCACTATCAGATTCCGCGCATGCTCGGCTTGATGACCATCGATGGCTGAACGGCGCCCTACGATTTGCCCGAGTTGAGCCAAGCACACGCTCTGCAAGGACCGTCAAATGGCGTTCTACAGTGAGGCTGGCTTGAAATGCAATGAATACGCCATTCTTCAGTAGTGTTGCTTGCAGATCGCCATTCCATGAGGCTTGCAGCCATACTTGCCGCACAGTGCTCAATTTTCCATCCCATGCTCAATGCGCCATTGCTTGACCAGCGCGTAGATCGCCGGAATCACCGCCAGGGTCAGTAGTGTCGAGGAAATCATCCCGCCGACCATCGGCGCGGCGATGCGGCTCATGACTTCCGAGCCGGTACCGGTGCCCCACATGATCGGCAGCAGGCCGGCCATGATCGCTACCACGGTCATCATTTTCGGGCGCACGCGCTCGACGGCGCCTTCCATCACGGCGGCGTAGAGGTCGCCGACATCTGGCTTGCGCTCCAATTCCAGGCACTTTACCTTGACCGCTTCCCAAGCGTGAACGGAATGACCACCTTCATTTTTTCGATGGCATGTTCCATGTTCTCGAACTGGCCGCTCCAGGTGACGTAGTAGCCGG
>NZ_JBMOJE010000218.1:0-4817 GCF_049316945.1 Propionivibrio sp.
TCGAATGGGTGGATCATGTTGCCGTTAAGGATGAGAATTGACGTTGATGCTCGACTGTCTTAGGCCGTGGAAATGGGTGACCCTTGTCACCGGCATGGGGTGTTGCTCGTCGGCGCCGACTACAACAATGCACCAGGCAGGGATTTCACGATCAGTTTCATCATGCGATCTTGACCTACCTGACGGCACGTTGGGCGGGACGGGCCTTCAGGTCTCGCCACCGGAAGATGATGAAGATGATGTTCTTCGGGCTGTTCTTCCATGGATGACCATTGGGACACAGCATGCGCAGGCGTTCGACGCAGGTCACTCATCACTATTTCTGGCGCTTGGGCATCCCTGCCGTCACCCTCGGCACTCGATTCCCACGCTATAGCCTGTAAGCAGGGATCAGGCGTTGAGCCGGGTCGTTCAGTAATAAAACAGGTAAGCGATAAGAATCGCACCGACCAGACCGACGGCATCGGCGATCAAACCGCAGGCTAAGGCATAGCGAGTCTTGCTTATGTTGACGCTACCAAAATAAACCGCCAATACATAGAAGGTGGTTTCGGTTGAACCTTGGATGATGGCGGCGAGTTTCCCCTGAAACGAGTCAACGCCATAGGTGGTCATGACATCGACCATCAAACCGCGTGCGCCGCTACCACTTAGCGTTTTCATCAATCCGACCGGCAAGGCCGGGACAAAATCATCGTTAAGCCCGATGGCCAATACGGCACTTCGTATTCCTTCAATCAAATAAGCCATGCAGCCTGTAGTGCGAAAGACCGAGATCGCAACCAGCATGGCGATCAGATAAGGAATGATTTGCACCGCGACGCCAAAACCCTCTTTGGCGCCCTCGACGAACGTTTCATAGACGTCGATCCGTTTCCACGCCGCCACCCCAACGAACACGACGATGATCGACACGATCAGCCCGCTACCCAGCAGCCCGATCATCTGACTCATCTGTTCTATTGGCAGTGCGCTGAGCCAGGCGTAGAGACACCCCATCAGCCCAATGAAACCGCCTAGAAACAGGAGGACAGGTCGGCAGAACAGGTTGATGCGCTGCCACATGGCGACCGCGATCAGGCCGGCACAAAAGGAAACAAAGGTCGCCAAGAGTGTTGGCAGAAAAATGTCTGCCGCGTTGAAACCGATCAGCCCCTGCTTGACGGCCAGGCTCTGGCGGATGGCGATCACCGAAGTCGGGATCAATGTGATACCAGCGGTGTTCAGCACCAGGAACATGATCATCGGGTTGCTGGCTGTGTCTTTTCGGGGGTTGAGTTCCTGCAATTCACGCATGGCCTTGAGACCAAGCGGGGTCGCGGCGTTGTCCAGACCAAGGATATTGGCGCTGAAATTCATGATCATGCTGCCACTGGCCGGATGCCCAGGGGGAATATCCGGAAAAACACGACGAAAAAATGGACCGAGGGCACGGCCAAACAGTTGGATGATCCCTCCTCGCTCACCCACTTTCATGACGCCCAGCCACAGGCTCATGAGACCAACCAGACCCAGAGAGATGTCAAACCCGGTTTTGGCTGATTCGAATAGCCCGGTCAAGACCCGAGAAAATATCTCCAGGTCGCCGTGCAACAATTGAACCAGCGCCGCCAAAAAGCCGACGAGGATGAAGGAGACCCAAACAAGATTGAGCAAAGTCGTCGGTGTGGCTCGGTTCAACTACGCAAGGAGCCGACAGGGTTGTTGAAAGATGGGGAGTATATCGATGTCGAAAACGACTGTCAGCGAAAACAGTCACGGTTCAATTCGTTGCTGGCAGGAGGGGGCCACCCGGCGAACGCTGGCAGGGTCCAGGCGTCCTTGAAGCGTGCATAGGCCGATTGCGGCAGTTGAACAAGAACCGGAGAAGCGGCGCCATCCAGCCAGAGGCATATTTCTGAAATATCGGCCAAAGAACCTGCTGTGCAACCTGACGTCGGGACACCTTCGTTTTTCCATACATGAATGAAGATGCAGGAACCTGCACAGGGCGTCGGCAAATGGCTATTGTGGGCGATGACCGCACCGACGGTATATCGCTCATCATTGCGCAGCATTTCTTCATGAGATGTCCAGTCAATCTCGGTCAGAAAGCGTTGATCGACAATCTGGTTGTAATAACGCGACGATGGGTCGTCGATGCACTTAAGGTCGCGTGTGGCGCCAAGATAGGGAAGCTTGGCGGATCGCGCAAAAGGGCTATCCTGGCCCGCACAGCCGAATAATGCCGTAATCGCGAAGATCCCTGCCGGAGCACATCCGTCTCCCTCTTGCTTCGATGGCCCTGCTGCATTGCTTTCCCTATGCAGTCCTCGCCCCCAAGCCAGACCGGAAATCCCGAGACTGACATTCATGGCCTTGCCGATGAGTCTCCAATCCGAACCGGGGCCTTCACGCTCGAAACGCCGCAGCTCGGCCACGCTACTTTCCCAAGCGTTGGCTGTGACCAGGATCAGTTGGCGCGACGGTGCCAAAGGAGAGTCCGCAGACTGCATGGTCGGTAGTGATTCAATTGTGGCCATCAACGCGACAGAGCCGAGAATGGGTGCGGATTATTGATTGAATATTGCGGGGATAAGGGCTGTTGATCTGCTGTTCGGTCTGAGCTTGGCGAAGGCCAGAAAAAACAGGACACTGCGGTTCGACAAGTTTACCGCAAACGGCAATGGTTTTCGCGGAACGAACTACTCGTTTCTCAGGGGCGCGCACCGCTTTCTCCTTCGCCACGCCGTAATAAACAGTCCATGGCATTGACCTTCCTTCCGGCGACGGCTCAGGTTTCAAATTCGCCCATCGTCAAACTCCTTTCTGCGGGTATGCTTGGCAGTTCATTCCAGAAGTTTCATTGATGGACACCCGAAAAAATCAACCGTCTACTGTCTTCCCGGCAAAGCCAGCGAATCACCTTGGTTGGTTCAGGCAGAGAGTACCGCCCCTCGCTAACTCGCTGGCTATAATCGACTGCTGGCTCAGGCAAGCCAGATGGCATCGCTTGATTGCCGTCAATGCCAACCGATAGCGTGGCGCCATGATAGACCTCCTTCAAGCATTGATTGGCTATATCGGTTTTATCGCGATCGCCTGGTCGCTATCCGAAAACCGCCGAGCGGTTCCATGGCGTACCGTGTTCGGCGGGGTGCTGTTGCAGATCGTTCTGGCGGCTTGTTTTTTCAAGGTACCAGGGATCCGATCGACATTCGCGACGTTCAACGATGCGCTGCTGGCACTCGAACGGGCGACTCGTGCGGGGGCTTCGATGGTCTTCGGCCATTTGGGTGGAGGTCCTCTTCCCTATGCGGAATTGACACCAGGCGCGAGTTTTGTATTGGCTTTTCAGGCGCTGCCGATCGTGCTTGTCATGAGCGCTCTGTCGGCACTGCTGTTCCACTGGCGAATTCTGCCCTGGCTGGTTCGCCGGATGTCCTGGCTGCTGGAGCGGGCACTGGGGGTTGGTGGTGCGGTTGGCATATCAACCGCAGCGAATGTCTTTGTCGGCATGGTGGAGGCCCCCCTGCTGGTGAAGCCTTATCTCAGTCGGGTATCACGAGGCGAGTTGTTCATCATCCTGTCGGCAGGCATGGCCGGCGTCGCCGGGACGGTCATGGGCTTGTACGCAGGCATTGTCGGCCCGCGCGTACCGGATGCGCTGGGGCATATCCTTGCTGCCTCCTTTATCAGCGCACCGGCGGCCATCCTCTTCTCGGTCGTGATGGTTCCGCCCACGGGCAGCCCGACCGGCAGTGATCTCAGCTTGCCCCGGATGGACGGTAGCAGCATGGATGCAATTACCCGAGGTACTGCCGAAGGCATGCAGTTGCTGCTCAATATCGTCGCCATAATGATCGTGCTGATCGCATTGGTGGCACTGGTCAATCAGGGATTAGCCTGGCTGCCGCATGACAGCAATCCTTGGTCGCTGCAGCGTCTGCTCGGCATCCTGATGGCGCCACTGGCCTGGATGGCCGGAATCCCGTGGAACGAAGCACCTACCGCCGGCGCTCTTCTGGGCACCAAAACGGTCCTCAACGAACTGCTCGCCTATCTGGATATGGCTGCTCTGCCCAGCGACGCCTTAGCCCCGCGCAGCCGTTTGATCATGACCTACGCCCTGTGCGGTTTTGCCAATATGGGCAGCCTCGGCATCCTGATCGGCGGGTTGACCACGATGGTTCCCGAACGGCGCCAGGACATCCTGGAACTGGGACCACGGACCCTGGTTGCTGGAACCCTGGCGACCCTGTCATGCGGGTGTCTGGTCGGGGTTCTTTACTGAGCCATACCGAGCATCCTTAAAACCGCCGATGCCCGTGGAGGAATTCATGGATTCGAGGCGTCGTTGGCTGCCGAAATCTCGCCAATGTCTTCGTTCCAAAGCTTGGGCTGATTCGCAATAAATCTTTGCATCAGCGCAATGCAGGCTTCGTCTTGCCGGATGTCCAAGGTGACACCGTGAGCGCGTAGCCAGTCTTCTTGACCCGTGAAAGTAAGGTTTTCACCAATAACCACTTTAGGAATGCCATACAGGAGGATAGCACCGGAGCACATTGCACACGGCGACAGGGTCGTGTAGAGAATTGATTCACGATAAACCTGTGCAGGCAGGCGTCCGGCATTCTCCAGGGCATCCATTTCGCCATGCAGTATGGCGCTACCTTTCTGGACACGACGATTGTGGCCTCGACCGACAATTTTTCCGTCATGAACCAAAACGGAGCCGATCGGAATGCCGCCCTCGTCCTGCCCGGCTTTGGCTTCCTCAATTGCGTGTCCTTCCGGCAAGAGTGCATGATTTTTCTTAACCAGCTTGCTATCGTCGT
>NZ_JBMOJE010000219.1:0-4815 GCF_049316945.1 Propionivibrio sp.
GCTGGTGTGAAAAGTGCCAAACCAATTGGGTCCTAACAGAAGAAATCTGAGTCTGGAATCGTCTGTGTTTGATGTTTGCTGCGGACCGACGCTTCTATCCGCAGGTTCCGAAGCCTTGTGTGTGATCAAAGGAGAACCCTGATGAAACGTATCCTGCTTTTTTTGGCCACCAATCTCGCGGTGGTGGTCGTACTTGGTATCGTCGCCAACCTTCTCGGCGTCAATCGTTTTCTGACCGGCAGCGGCCTCAATATAAGCGCGTTGCTTGGCTTCGCAGCCGTAATGGGATTCGGTGGTGCTTTCATTTCACTGTTGATATCCAAACCGATTGCCAAGTGGAGTACCGGCGCACAGGTCATCGAGCATCCGAGCAATTCCACCGAGCTTTGGCTCGTCGACTCCGTCGCGCGGCTATCCAAGGCGGCTGGCATCGGCATGCCGGAGGTGGCAATCTATGAGGGAGAGCCCAACGCGTTCGCAACGGGTGCCACCAAGAACAGTTCATTGGTGGCCGTTTCCACCGGCCTCCTGCAAAGCATGTCGCGAGAAGAGGCTGAAGCGGTACTGGCGCACGAGGTGGCGCATATCGCCAATGGCGACATGGTTACGCTGACGCTCATTCAAGGCGTGGTCAATACGTTTGTGGTGTTCATTTCACGAGTGGTTGGCTATCTGGTGGATTCCTTCCTGCGTCGCAATGACGAAGAATCAAGCGGCCCTGGCATTGTCTACATGATCACGACGGTCGTTTGCGACATCGTGTTCGGCGTGGTTGCCAGCATTATTGTTGCGTGGTTCTCACGCCAGCGCGAGTTCCGGGCTGACGCCGGAGCGGCCAGACTGATGGGCTCCGCTCGGCCGATGGTTGGGGCGCTGCGTCGGCTGGGCGGATTGAGTGCAGGAGAACTCCCGCAAAGCGTGGCGACGGCAGGGATCACCGGTCGACCGGGCTGGATGGCACTCTTTGCTAGTCACCCGCCGATTGAAGAACGAATTGCTGCGCTGAATGTCTGGAAATGAGGGGGTCCTTTTGACCTTGAATTCTTTCATCCTGGTGCTTGTGATGTTTTTGCTGCGGAGATTGATCCATCTCGATCAGTTCGATGTCAGATGCGGCTAGTTGATTCGCAGCGCCAGGGTAAAGACCGAGAACGGGAACACAATAATTCGACATGAGACCAAGCACATGAATACGCCAGATCTACGTCCACTGGTTCTCATTACTGGTGCCGCCGGCAACCTCGGGCAGACGCTGGGACGATCACTGAGCGACACCTACCGTGTGGTCGGATTGGACCGCATGGCTCAGGAAAGTCCTTTCCCGATCCTGCAGGCAGATTTTTCTTCAGCTTCGTCCATCGAGTTGGCGCTGCACAAACTGCGTGAGTCGTTCGGTGCGCGAATCGCCAGCGTGGTGCATCTGGTGGCCTATTTTGATTTCAGCAATGCCGATGATCCACGCTACAAAAGCGTCAATGTGGAGGGCACGCGGCATCTGCTGCGCGCGCTGCAGACTTTCGAGGTTGAGCAGTTTATCTATGCCAGTACGATGCTGGTCCATGCGCCATGCCGACCGGGCGAGCGCATCGACGAATGCCACCCGATCGGTCCACGCTGGGCCTACCCCAGGTCGAAGGCGGCGGCTGAAGAGGTGGTGCGCCAGGAGCACGGCGCAATCCCCTGCGTCAACCTGCGCTTAGCCGGTGTCTATGACGAGCAGTCGCTGGTGCCGACGATGGCCCAGCAGTTCGCGCGCATCTACGAGCGCGACCTGCAAAGCTACTTCTACTCTGGCAGCACCCTGGTCGGCCAGGCGATGCTGCACCGGGACGACATGCTCGATGCCTTTCGGCGCACCATCGACCGCCGCCACGCACTGCCGGGCGAAACAGCCATCCTTATCGGCGAAGCCGATGCCATCGGTTACGACGCACTGCAAGACCGCCTGGGGGCCTTGATGCACGGGATAGACGACTGGACGACCCTGCAAGTGCCCAAATCCATTGCTGCGGCCGGGCTGTGGGCCCAAACCAAGCTGGAGCCGCTCATTCCAGATGCCATCGACAAGGGCGAAGCCCCGTTTGTGCGGCCTTTCATGGCCGAAATGGCTGACGACCACTATGCACTGGACACGCGCCGCGCCCGCGAGCTGCTGGGCTGGGAGCCGCACCACAGTTTCAAGCACGAATTGCCGCGCCTGGTGCAATCCTTGAAGGACGATCCGACTGGCTGGTATCGCCGCAACGGTGTCACGCCACCGCACTGGGTGACTGCCGCCAGCGAGGCCGGCGAGGACCCGGAGACCTTGCGTCAGCGGTACAGGCAACAGTTTAACGCTGAGTTGGGCGACAACCGCTGGCCGCACTTCGTCAACATCGCTTTGGGCAGTTGGCTGTTCACCCAGCCGCTACTGATTGCCGTGCAGGAGCCCCTGCTGCGCTGGAGCGAGATGGCGCTGGGCGCCTTGCTGATGGTGTTTGCCACGGCGGCCTTGTCGCAGCGTGGCACCGCAGCGCGCTGGGTGTGCGCCGGTATCGGCGCGGTGGTCATGGCCATTCCGTTTCTTTTCCACACCGGCAACGCTGCGGCCTACCTCTCGGACACGCTGGTCGGCGCGCTGATTTTCGGCTTTGCTGTTTGCACCAAGCCCGAGCCAGGGCCTTCGGCACTGGCTGCGCTGACCGGCCCGGACATTCCGCCAGGCTGGAGCTACAACCCTTCGGCCTGGACGCAACGCCTGCCGATTATCGCCACCGCGCTGATCGGCCTGTTTGTGGCGCGCTATCTGGCCGCCTATCAACTGGGTCATATTCCGAATGTGTGGGATCCGTTCTTTGACGGCTCGGCGACCGATCCGCAGAACGGGACCGAGGAGATCATCACCTCTGCGCTATCCAAGGCATTTCCGGTCTCGGATGCAGCCCTCGGTGGCTACACCTACCTGCTGGAGATTCTTACCGGACTGGCCGGCGCCAAAGCGCGCTGGCGCACCATGCCGTGGCTGGTAGTGTTGTTCGGGCTGATGATCGCTCCGCTGGGCATCACGTCGATCTTCTTCGTCATCATCCAGCCCATCGTGATTGGCACCTGGAGCACCGTGGCACTGATCGGCGCGGTGGCAATCCTGATCCAGATTCCGTACTCACTGGACGAGTTGCTCGCGACGCTGCAGTTCTTGCGCCGCCGTGTGCAGGCGGGTCGCAATGGGCTCGCGGTGTTCTTCCGCGGCGATACCGACACGATGCCGTTCGGCTCCGAAGGTCGTGGTGCCGAAGTCGACGAGTTCGCCCAGCGGCCAGGCGCCGTTCTGCACAGCATGATGGCTGGCGGCGTGAACCTGCCATGGAACCTCGGACTCGCCGCACTCATCGGGCTGGCGTTGCTGTTTACGCGACTGTGGCCGGGTGCAGACGGTAACCTGGCGCACGCCCACCACGTGATCGGATCGCTGGTGCTTACCGTGGTGTCGATCGCCGCGGCCGAAGTCGCGCGCCCAGCGCGCTGGCTGAACGCGCTGCTGGGCGCAGGGTTGATGGCGTCGCCTTTCATGTTCGTGGGCAACATGTCCACACTGGTTTGTAGCGTGGTTGCTGGTTTTGCGCTGATGGTGCTTTCAATCCGTCGCGGGCCGGTGCGCGAACACTACGGGGCTTGGGATCGGGTGATCACCTGAAGTGAGGGGGGCTGAGAAAATCGAGGCCCAACGGAGCTTGAAATCCAAGGCTTTGGAGAACTATGGATCCAGCCCGATTGTGTTTGAATATTTTCTGGTTCATCACAGACAAGACACGGGTCTGGTTATCTCCTGTTTTCAAGACCCATTGGTCAAGCAGGCCGCTGGATCATCATCCAGACTTCACAGGGCAGTATCAAACAGCGATCAATTCCTGGCAGAAGAATCGTGATGCGGCTGTCAGCCAATATCCTGCGCTATTTGAATGGTGCCTTGGCATCGCGCCGAGCGGAAAAAACCCAACGACGCTCTTGGGGCTCGTCTCGCTCCTCGTACAAGTCCAGGCCCCATCGCTTCATGGCCTGCGCAATGACTACCGCCTCGCCGCCGGTGATATGTCCGTCCGCATATACGATATCAAGCATTGCCCTTAGGAGGTTCGCTTGTAACGCGGGACTTCGGATTTCCGCAAGCAAAAGGTCAATTGTCTGCGGATCCAAACCTAAATCGCTGGACCGGAAGTTAGCTGCGGAAATCTCCAAATCTTGGCAAAACTCCTGTGTAACTTTGGTTAGGCATGCGTGATCAAAACCCATCCGAGCAATGATCTCTGGACGCTCCAACAACTTGAGTTCACTTGGATCAATGGCACCTTCAGCCATCAGTGCCATCACAACGACACGGGCCATGGAATCTTTGCTGTCAACAGGATAGCTTCTCATTGCAACACTCCCATTTTCGGAAAAATAAGTATTTCAAACTGGGCAACGACGACTACGATATCATAATTTGACACCCCAATTGCCTGTGTTGTGGTCAGGGTGTGTAGTTCTTTTGCAGGATGCGACTCCTGCCGCCGCGTTTGACTTCGTACATGAGGCTGTCCGAATTGGCCAACAGGCGGTCAAGGTCAGGAGGCGCCTGAGCGTAACTCGCTACTCCGATGCTGAATGTCACCGGCCAATGATGATCACCCATTGCAGCCATCAGTTGGCGCTGCAAGTCGCTGACATAAACTTGCGCTGCTACGCTGTCCATCCCGGGTAGCAATAACGCAAACTCGTCGCCGCCGAGACGTACGGGAATATCGCTTAGGCGGCGTAAATAAATAAACGTATCATATGACGTGTTGAGGTGGTATT
>NZ_JBMOJE010000220.1:0-4781 GCF_049316945.1 Propionivibrio sp.
GATTGCCAGCTAATTCTGTGACAGTCACTAAAAGATGTGCGGGAATCGGCGCAGGTCTCCCCACTTTTGGGTTTTGCAGAATTGGCAGGCTGCTGAGCGCAGAATTGCGCTGATGTCCAAGGGTGGCCGGGCGCGAACCGGCTCCCAATAGTGCGCGTTGCACTATCCATTCGGCGGCTTAGAGATGGTCTCAGCCCTCGGAGTCGGTAGCATAGCGGACGGCTACCCCATCAGCAACTTCCACCAATGGAGGCAGCTATTCTGCACCATGCAAACACCGGCGAACCGGCTCCGAAAACCATGCCGTTTTCCAAGCTTCAGAAACCATGCGAAACCTTGCCGGGTATGGGCGTACCGACTCGGAAAACTCTGACCATTTCCAAGCTTGAGAAACCATGCCCCGCCCTATGGACTCAAGAAAGCCAGCCATTTTCCAAGCATCGCCCTAGGCAACTGGCACAGCCTGCCCCACGGCTTGCACAATCGCGCCAAGCTGAATTCAACCGCACCGGCCTGAAACCACTCAGCCCACGGCAAACAAACCGCGCAGTCGCCTTGCTGCATTGCACCAGAAAGAATCCCGTAGCAGCTTCCGTGCCGTGCCGACTCCACGCCATGAATAGCGGTCGTTGCGGCAATTCTTGCTTCCCGTTGTCAGCGTCATTGTGCAGCGCACTTTTGAGGGGTGAGACCGTCAGGGATATTTCACCCAGGCGGTATGTCTCCCGAGATTTAAGGAGACCGCCCGAATTTTAGGGGCGTCTCCGCATGGTCGCCAGCAAAGAAACCCCCCAATCAAGGCGGCCTGGTTTCGTGACGTCACGCTTTTTAGGTTTCATCCTGCAACCAGCCCTGCAACTTTCAGGTTTTCGCTGGTAACTATCCCGGTAACTTTCGCGCTAACTTTCAAAGTTACCGGCAGCAGCTTTTTTACTTGAGTAAGTTTGCCAGTAAGTTTCGCGGTAAGTTTCAGTGCCCCAGAATTCCGGCTCAGGGCGTTGCGCCGTGCTCGCCAGAGCGGTTTGTTTCTAACGGGTAGGCGCTTGGTCAAGAACCCTCGCCACATCGCGGCAGTCACGGGCAACGAACGCCACGCCACCGGCCTTGAGTACCGTTTCAAGGAACGCGGCCTGTTCTGGCCTGACTCTCCCCTTTGGCGCTTTGACTTCGACAGCAAGCCACCGGCCATCCTTCAGCATCCCGATTAAGTCACTACAGCCACGCCATCCGAACTTGATAAACGATTTACCTACTTTCGCGACTCCTGTGTTTTGTCGTTCAACAAAGGCTACTTTCGGGTGATTCTTCAGCACCTTCAAAACTTCAGCCAGGGCAGCGGCTTCGGGCTTGCGGTTCTTGCGCGGTGTCGGCGTTATCTCCTGCCCGAACAGGTCAGTCTCAGGGGCGCTCACGCTCGTTGCTCCAGAAGCCATGCAGTCGCCTTGGTGCTTCCTTCGCTGTTGCCGTGCCGGTCTGGGTGACACAATCGAATCAGCCGGTTCAGCATGTCAGGCTCGATGCCTTGTGGCTTGGCAGTTCGCTACTCGCACCAGGTGAAGAACCTTCTTCAAGGCGCTTCTTTTTCTGCCAACACTTCAAACAGGTGCGCTTCCAAGTCTGGTCTTTTTGGTATCGGGTGCCGCAAGTCGGGCAGGTCGCTAATCTCACGATTTACCCCCCTTCGTTCCAGAAAAGAGATGTCTTTTCTTTCCCGCGATTCCCGAAATGTCCCGAAACAGGAACATCCAGTACTTTCCCGCGATTCCCGCGCCCCTTATAAGAGGGCGGGAACGAAACGGGAAGAAAAACGGGAAGATTAGGCAACCCATAGCCAACCCTCCTTAAACTCAAGCAACCCCCTTGCAACCAGTCCAGAAATGGCGGATTGAGTGCGTTCTGTCTGGCGCTTCGGGTCACACACAAGGCGGCTTCGGGTTTTGTCGACGGCATCCTCAAGGGTCACACATGGGCGTCCAGGCGCGGCTCCCCCCTTACCGTAATTGCTTGATGATTTCAGCAGCGGGCCAAGTGCATCCCAGATGATTTTCTGATTGCCAGACTTCGGCGGCAACACGCGGCGGAATGCTTCGCTCGCATCTTCCTCTGGAGCGATAACGCAACTTGTGATTGCCTCGCCATCCTCATCAATGCCAACTTCAACCACCTCAAGCCTGAACGGGTGCGCCTCGCCATCCTCGCCATCCTTGCTCTTTGCCATGCGCCATTCACGGCGGTCGCAGTCGCGTGATACCTCGATAGCAGCATCAAGCGCAGCATGTAGGCTTGAGTGACCGCGTAGCCCCTTGGTCGCGTCCTTGCCAGAGTGATGTACCAACAGCACCAGGCCCCCCAATTCGTCCTGTAGCGCTTTCGCTGCACTGATAACCTCGCTCATGCTCTTGGAGTCGTTTTCATCCATGCCGGGTGCCGCTCGGTTCAGTGTATCGATAGCCAGAATGCCGCCGGATAAACCGGCGGCGATGGCGGCCTGTACCAGGTCGGCACGGTCGGCAGCCTTGCGAATATCCAATGATTGCAGCAGGAACCTGAAACCCTCCGGCATCCGGCCTCGCTTTGCCTGCCATGCTTTCACTCGCTGCGAGATACCGGCTTCACCTTCCAGCGCCACGTACAGCACCGGGCATTGAGTTACCCGGCATCCGAACCAGTCCAGACCACCAGCAACAGCCGCCAGCTTGTCGATAACCAGAAACGACTTACCCGAACCAGAAGGGCCAAACTCTGCGGCTATGCCCTCGGTAGGAAGTACGCCCTTGATTCGCCATTGAACGGGCGGCAACAAGGAAAGCTCGCCGGGTGTCAGCAGTTTGAAGCGTTGCGCCTGTTCCTTCGGACGTTCCAGAAGGGCGGCAACTGCTTTTAGTCCGTGCGCCTTGTGGTAGTCGTTCAGGTCGAAATTGCTGGCGCTCCCTTCCGGCATTTCAACCCATGCGCCCCGAACGTCCTTGGCAATGGCGGACATTTGCGATTCCTTGCCACCGTCAGCCACAAGAACCAACCGGGCGGCCTTGTGGCGTTCGCGCAGTGCCTTGGCTACTCCTGCCATTCTGCCGACTCCGAAACAGCACACAGCGGGCGCGGCCATCGCTTGGTGGGCGCTCCATGCTTGCCCAATTCCCTCGCAGAGATAAACCGGCCGGCCATCGCGAACCGGGCCACCGATAATCAGGCATCCGTCAGCAGGCAACTTGCAGCCGGGTAGAAATACCTTTTTCGCATCCGAACCGGGCGGGATAAATTGCAGGCTCGCTAGCACGCCGGAAAGCGAGTAGCACGGCAACACCAGCGCACCTTCGCAGGCTTGACCGGCAATGGTCAGGGGGCCGTGATATACCCGCAAGCCATCGGACAGCCCCAACTTTCGACCGATGTACTCATGCGAAGCGGCAACAGGTTTACAGGCGTTCCAGAGTGTTAACGGGTCGTGCAATGGGGGCTTGCTCGGCTCGGCTTGCTGCGGTTCCTTCTGGGGCGATTGTGCGCGTTCCTTGCGCGGCTCCTTTCCGTCAGTCCATCCAGAAGCCAGCGCAGCACGAAACAGAGAAGCAGCGGTAACACCTCCGTCCTTGATGCTGTTCCAGACAGAGCGGCATTCGGCCTCATCCTTGTAGTTACCTGCCCCGGCGCTCCAATTGTGGAATTCGTCAAAGTCCAGTCCAGCGGCCTTGATACCCATCGCGTGCCGTACCCATGTTTCCCGGTCGGTGCCGGGGTCGAGGCTCCACATTGCAGAAGACGCCCGTTCTATTTCGTTAATCATCGGGCGAACCTCGCGGCATCGCGCAGCGCAGCCAGAACGAAAGTCCACCACGCGGCGCGAAATAAGAAACCACGGGCGGAGCATTTCTGCCTTGATTCTTCAGCGTTCATGCGGGAAAGCCACAAGCGATTGGCGGAAGTCATAGCGGCCACCATGTCGCATGGATATTAAAACCCAGCCAGACAGCAGATAGCCACGTGAACATGCCCCATGACAGGTCTATAGAAATGCTCCCTTTCTGGCGCGACGCCAATGCAAGGCGGTTACTCTCTGCCACATGGTCAAGCGAGTATTCCGTTATTGAGCGGCGGCATCCCGGCTTGGAAATGTCGCGCTTGATGAACACCCAACCAAGCTCAATCAGTTCTCGGACGTAGGCAGCGAGTCGCCAGCCGTGCCAATAATCGGCTTGATTCTGCGGGCCTGATTTCAATGCTTGCAGGGCTTCACCGGCGCGGGTGCCAGCGGTCGGATGAATCGCAGCGAGAACGTGCGGCAGGCTTTCTGGGAAAAGGTCTGCTGGCGGGTTAGAATGGGTGCGCTTCGCAGCGGCGCTCTCAGCAGACTTTTTGTTGGGGGCGTTTTTCTTTGCCATTTTAGCCACCAATTCCGAACGGGCTTGCTGCGTCAAGTGCTTCGAGAATCGAGGCGCTGAAACCGTCATGAACATCGCGGCGAAACTTTCCTTTGAATATCGCCATGCCGTTCAGAGCGTCATAAATCACGGCTGCTTTTTCTTCCGGCATGTGGCACTGAGTAAGACTGGCGGCAACATTGGCGGCGAATTCTGCACCAACACCACGGGCGAATTTGGATAGTTTGGCGGCGTTCATTTAGGCCACCTCGCCAGCGAGCACAGCTTGAATCTCGGCAGCTTCTTGTTTGGCATTCAGTGCGGCACGGTCGCTTACCGCAACAGCGTGATGCTCTGGGCCACCAACCAGAACATTCGGAAACGCCAGACGGCCATTCGCCAGCTTCACCGGGCGAACAGAAAAGT
>NZ_JBMOJE010000221.1:0-4752 GCF_049316945.1 Propionivibrio sp.
ATGGTTCGGAACAGTGCGGAAAACAAAAGCGCAAGCACCAGATAGATGACAGCCACGACGATGTAGATCTCAAAGCTGCGAAAGGTTTGCGACTGCAGGTTGGCCGCGACAGAGGTCAGGTCGTCGGCCGATATGGCCGACACCACGCTGGAACTGAGCATTAGCAAAATGAACTGACTGGTCAGTGCCGGATACACAGCGCGCAGTGCAGGTTTCAAAATGACGAAACGAAATATCTGGTGGCGTTTGAGGTCGAGTGCCAGACCGGCTTCAATCTGGCCTCGGGGTATGGACTCGATACCGGCGCGGATAATCTCGGTGGCGTAAGCGCCCAGATTGACCACCATGGCCGTCAGGGCCGCGGTATGCGCGGACCAGCGCAAGCCGATGGCAGGCAAGGCAAAAAAGAAGAAGAAAAGCTGCACCAGAAACGGTGTATTGCGGATCAGTTCTATGTAGGCGTTAATGAGCCAACGCAAGGGGCGCGGCCCTGAGGTTTTTCCCCACGCGCACAAGATGGCAACCACCAGCCCGGCCAGCATGGCCAATATCGACAGTTCAATGGTGCTCCAGGTCCCTTTGAGCAACAGGGGCCAGGCAGCAAAAACAGCATCAAACTGAAATGTGTACTTCATGAACTGGAACCATAACTGAAACCGGTTTCAGGAATTATAGAAGCACTTCTTTCTGAGCAAACATCAGGGTAAACCCTGACTCCTCTTATGCTGGTGCAGGAACGGAGGAGCCTCGGGGCATCAATCGGCCAGATAACAATATCTGGCGTGGTGGCAGTTCCAGACCTTTGAGGCGTTCGATCAGGCAGTCCGCGGCGATTCTGCCCAAATCATCGGTTGGTTGAGCAATGGTGCTCAGACCCGGCCCGACGTAAGGCGACCACTCGGTTTCGTCGAAGCCAACCAGGCCGATATCAGTGCCCAGGCGCAACCCAAGACGCGTCATCGCGGCCACGACCCGCAAAGTCACTACCGCGTTGCTCGAGAGTATGCCTGGCAGACGTTCGCCTGCGCTCTGGCGCAGACACTGGAGCGCGTTGCTGAGTTCGGTCTCCGGGTCGTCCGCCATACTTTCGAACGTGCTGCCATGCAGGTTGGTGATGCTGTTCTCTGACTCGCTGATATAGCGGCAGAAAGCAGATTTACGTTCTTCACGCGGACTGACGTCCTTGACTGGCTCCGAGACAAACAACAACTCGCGGTAGCCCGCCTCCACCAAATGGCGGGCCCCCATGCGAACCGCGTCAGCGTTGTCCAGCGATACAAAGTCGGCGCGCATATCATGGTGGCGCCGGTCGACCAGCACCACCGGCTTGCCGTGACGGACCGCTTCCACTGCGGCGCCGCCATCCTGGCCCAGCGTGTTGAGAATAAAACCTTCTACTTGATACGCTGTGAGTGTTTCAATTGCTTCGCGCTCACGCCCACTGTCATTTCCAAGGTTGAAAAGCATGAGCAGATAGCCAGCCTGCTGGCATGCTTTTTCAGCGCCACGCAACACCGCCACAGAAAACGGGTTGCTTACGTCAGCGACCACCAGCCCGATCAGCCGCGAGCGACCACGCTTGAGCGCCTGCGCCATCGGGTTCGGGCTGTAGGAGAGGGCCGCGATGGCGACCTCCACCCGTGTTGCGATGCCCTTGGTGAGCAATTTGTCACGGTGGTTCAGGAATCTGGAAACCGTGGCCTTGGAGACACCGGCTTGCCGCGCTACATCGGCAATGGTGGCGCGCGCTGTGGGTGCGGTTCGAACAGGAGTCCTGGTTGGCATTTGAAATCGAAGCAACTCGTCAAAATTGATTGAAACCGTTTTCAGTGGATGCTACCGGATACCGATAGAAAACTCAAATACGATGGCAGGAATCGACGGCAAGCATGCGCCTGTCCAGCCGAAAATTTGTCACTTATGCAGAATAAACCGTAGACGCCGTCTCACCGCCTCGGCCGGTCCAGTTGGAATGGAAATACGAGCCACTCGGCATGTCTACGCGCTCATACTGGTGCGCGCCGAAATAGTCCCTCTGCGCCTGCAAGAGATTTGCCGGTAGATTTGCACTTCGGTATCCATCGTAGTAGGCCAGTGCGGAGGACATGGCAGGTACCGGGATTCCGTTCGCTATGGCTTCACCAAGCACCCTTCTCAATGAAAGCTGAGACACAGCAACCGTTTCTGTAAAAAACGGATCCATCAGAAGATTCGCCAGTTTGGGATTCAAATCAAAGGCGTCCTTGATCTTGGCCAGCAACACCGAACGAATAATGCAGCCGCCGCGCCACATGAGTGCGATGCCGCCGTAGTTCAATTTCCAGCCGAAATCGATCGCCGCCGCTCGCATCAATTGATACCCTTGTGCATACGAAATGATTTTTGCCGCATACAAGGCTTTCCCAAGTTCATCAATCAAGTCTTTCCTGTTGCCTGAAAAGTGAACCTCGGGGCCCTTCAATGCTCTTGACGCCGACACTCTCTCCTCTTTCATGGCGGAGAGTACGCGGGCAAACACCGCCTCAGTTATCAGCGTGAGCGGCGCGGCAAGGTCAAGTGCGGTAGCTACTGCCCATTTCCCTGTCCCCTTCTGGCCCGCCTTGTCCAGGATTTTGTCGAGCAAGGGCAGTCCGTCATCATCTCTAACTGCGAAAATATCCCTGGTGATCTCAATCAAATAGCTTTTCAGCTCCCCTTCGCTCCACTGCTTGAACACAGCGTACATCTCGTCCGCCGTCATGCCCAATAGAGTTCGCATGACGTCATAGACCTCGCATATCAATTGCATGTCGCCATATTCAATTCCGTTGTGAACCATTTTGACGAAATGGCCTGATCCCTCTTCTCCGATCCAGTCGCAACATGGAACACCGTCGTCGACCTTCGAGGCGATGGCTTGAAAGATCGGTCTGACACTTTGCCATGCCGCAGCAGAGCCTCCGGGCATGATCGAAGGGCCCAACAAAGCACCTTCTTCACCGCCAGACACGCCCGCTCCCACATACAGCAGCCCCTTGCTTTCAAGCATCCTGGTTCGTCGTGAAGTATCTGAAAAATGGGAGTTTCCTCCGTCAATGATGATGTCTCCCTCATCAAGAAAAGCGATGAGCGCCTCAATGATTTCATCAACCGGCTTTCCGGCCGGGATCATCAACATGACCCTTCTCGGCAACTCAAGAGACTCGATCAGATCCTGAATTGAAGAACATCCGCGAATTTTCTTTCCTTGTCCTCTGCCAGCGACGAATTTTTCAACTTTTGCCTTTGAAGCATCAAAGACTGAAACGGCGAACCCTTTGCCTGCCATATTGAGGACCAGGTTTTCACCCATCAATCCCACACCTATGAGTCCTATTTGAGAGGGCATACCATTTACTTCCAATCGATTGAATAGTTCGCAACGGCCGATCGGCTCTCTTTGCGCAACCGGTTGAAGCAATCATAAGTGGAATGCACATTCACATTGGCACACACGAACCCTTGCGTTACGAGCGCGAGCGCGCAGGCAGGTCAGGTTAGACTTACACCAATTGATCGCTAAGATAGCGCTATCAATTTTGAGAACCCTCAATGATTCAGGTTCAGACATCCGCGCCATCCCCATCAGCCGATCATCGTCGGGAGGGTCTATGGATCATCGTCATGGGGGTCGCCGGGTGCGGCAAGTCCACACTCGCCGAGCTTGTCGCCGACGCGCTGAAGCTGCCTTTCATCGAGGGTGATCAGTTTCATCCCCCAGAAAATATCCAGAAAATGAGCCAGGGAGTAGCCCTGGACGACACGGATCGGGAGGCGTGGCTGGATCGTCTTGGTCTTGAATTGCTAAGTCATCCCGACGGGGCGGTTCTGGCGTGTTCTGCGCTCAAACGTGCCTATCGGGTGCGCCTTCGCCAAGTGGTTCCGCGGCTCTGCTTCGTGCATCTCAGCGTCACGCAGGAACTAGCGAATGCGCGGGTACAAGCTCGATTCGGAGGGCATCCATTCCCAAGTAGCCTGGTTGCAAGCCAATTTGCGACCCTGGAGGATCCTCGCGGAGAGGAATACGCGCTTGAGCTGGATGGTGCGATGGCGCCGTCCGTGCTGTGCGCCAGGACCATCCAGTGGATTGATGCCCAGGGGTTTCGATCAAACGCCAAACGATGAATCAGGCACAGAGTCAAACACAGCTCATCGCACTCGACTGGGGCACCTCCTCGTTGCGGGCTTATCGTCTCGGTGCTGCCGGTCGGGTGTTGGAGTTGCGCTCCTTGCCTTGGGGCGTGATGAAGCTGCCACAGCTCGTGCTACCCGAATCTTCCGGCGGCGATGCAAAGTCAAACTTTGAATTTGCTTTTGCAGAGGCTTGCGGCGGCTGGCTGCGCGCCGCACCGCACGCCCCGGTGATCGCGGCCGGGATGGTAGGCAGCCGCCAGGGCTGGCACGAAGCACCCTATCTGTCGGTACCGATTGCGGTCGACCGGATCGGAGGCACCCTGAGCACCGTGCAGACCCGAGGCGGCCAGATCGTCCACATCGTCCCCGGCCTGATCGAGCACTCGGCACTGCCCAATGTCATGCGTGGTGAAGAAACCCAGGTGATAGGCGCGCTCAGCATGCTTGATGCTGGCAACACTCCGTCCGAAATCCTGATCGGCTTGCCTGGCAGTCATTCCAAATGGGTACAGGTACGAAGGCAGCATGATGAAGCACAAAGCTACATCGAGCATTTCCACACCTTCATGACGGGCGAGGTCTTTGCCGCGCTGTGCGAGC
>NZ_JBMOJE010000222.1:0-4682 GCF_049316945.1 Propionivibrio sp.
ACTAATTTCCTATAAATACTGAATAAATACGGACTGGATCAGGAAGTCTGACCATGGGAATTTAGGCCTGCGGGAAAGTGATAAGCGGCAGCCCAATCGTCCACACTGCCGACATCAAGAAGCCATTTTTCTCAACCTTGGATATTCGCTTCTGACTTTTACAACCCCGAAGCTGCATGGCCTGACGACGCTACAAGAATGAAAAACGAGCATTTCCGAGAAATCATCCTTCCAATTCGCAACCCAATCACACGGAGCAACGAATGAGACAGATTGAGCATGATTTGTTGCTGCGCGATGAAGATTGACCATCATGCGCCAATTACACTGACCAGCCGTTTTCATGCGTTTTTCAGGCTGACTCAGGGTTTGAAGATGCTTTAGTCTGGTCAAACAACAACGCGCATGATGATCAATCTGACTCGCGCAAACAACAGGGCAGGCGTTCATTGACCACATGAACGCAACGTGCCGAGTGTAAAATTCTCCCGAATGAATTTAAGGGAGGCCACCATGCATGTCACGCTCGTCCATGTTCGCGTCAGGTTTGAGGCTGTCGATGCCTTCATCGCCGCAACGCTAGCGAATCACGAGTCCTCGGTCACCGAGCCGGGCAACCGCCGCTTTGACGTACTCCAGGCCCCCGACGACCCGGCGCGTTTCATACTGTACGAGGCCTACGCATCGGCCGCCGATGCCACCGCCCACAAGGAAACCGTGCACTATCTCGCTTGGCGCGAAGCTGTCGCTGGCATGATGGCCGAGCCGCGTCGCTGCGAGCCGATGAACGGAATCTTTCCAGCATGAGCGACAATTTCTCTCCCTTCCCCACTTTTTCGATCGCCCGCCTGCCGCGCATCGAATTCGGCAGCGGCACGCTGGAAAAATTGCCCGACATCGCCGCCGGCTACGGCAGGCATCTGCTGCTCGTCACTGGCGCGCGTTCGTTTGCCGAATCCGAAGCTGGAGCGCGCCTGTTCGCTAATCTTCACGGGCGCAGCCTGTCCTGGGAACTGGTCAGGGTCTACGGCGAGCCGTCTCCGGAGTTCGTCGATGAAACGGTGGCCGCCTTGCGTGGAACGAAATTCGACGCCGTTGTCGGCATCGGCGGGGGCAGCGCCCTGGATGCGGCCAAAGCCATCGCCGGGCTGCTCCAGCCAGGCAACTCGGTACTGGAGCATCTTGAGGGAATCGGCCCGGAACTGCCCTACTGCGGACCGGCAACACCGTTTATCGCCGTGCCGACTACCGCCGGCACCGGATCAGAGGCGACAAAAAATGCGGTGCTTTCTGTCCCTGGCGGCTTCAAGAAGTCGTTCCGCGACGACAAGCTGGTCGCCGAATGGGCGATCGTCGATCCGGATCTGCTCGCCACCTGCCCGCCGACGCTCATCGCTGCCGACGGACTGGACGCCTTTACGCAACTCCTTGAGTCCTTCGTCTCGACGCGGGCCAACCCGATGACCGATGCACTTGCCCGCTCGGGGATGATGGCCGCTCGCGATGCACTGCCTGCGCTCTATCGCCAGCAGTCCGCCGCAGCGCGCGCGCAAATGGCCTACGCCTCGCTGGCTTCGGGCATCTGCCTGGCCCAGGCGGGGCTTGGTTCAGTGCATGGCCTGGCTTCGCCGCTCGGCGCCTTCTTCCCGATTCCGCATGGCGTCGTCTGTGGAACATTGGTGGCCAACGCCACTGAAAGCAACATCGCCGCGCTGGAAGCGCGCGACCCGGACAACCCGGCCCTGCCGAAATATGCCGAGATCGGCCGCCGCTTCGCCATGAAAAAGGGGCTTGACGGCCCAGACGCACGTCGGTTTCTTGTCGAAATCCTACGCACTTGGGAAATGGAACTCGGTCTGCCGCGCCTCTCGGGCTACTGCATCGGCGAGGGCGATCTGGCGCGCATCGTCGCTGCCAGTCGAGGTTCGAGCATGAAGACCAATCCGATCGTGCTTACCGACGCGGAACTCACGCACATTCTTGCCTCCCGGCTCTGAAATTTTGTCTTGCTGATCAGGGGGATCTGGAGTTTCTATGGCATAAGGCTTGGTGCAATATCGAGTTATCGCCGCCCATCTCAGGCAGGACGCTCAACAATCGCCTGAATCAAGCGCGCTCGTCTTTCAACGAGATTTCGGCCAAGGTTAGCTGCCATGACTGGGAATTCCGGGCCCATTATCAGAGGAAGCGCAAGACCGGCAGGCACTGCGCCGCTCACCCGCCTTGCAGCTTGAGCCTCCCACCAGGCGACAGCGACTTCGGTTTGGTCAATCCAGTCCCTCACCACAAAACCGGCCGTTTCAATGGCCGTTTTCATGGCTTTATGGTCAGTGAGAAAGCTATTTTCAGGGTGTCGTGCCCAGGGCACTGGAAAGTGCAACGATCCACCCTCGCCAGAAACGATATCGTAAATTGCCAGCAGCCCCCCCGGTCGAAGGACGCGATGAATGCCAGCATAAAATCTCGACTTGTCGGCAATATTCATTGATACGTGCTGAGTCACGGCAAGATCAAAGCTGGCCGCGCCAAAGGGAAGTTGCAAGGCGTCAGCGCATAGGTGGCGCACTCGGTCGGACAATCCGGTTCGACGACTGAGCATCGTCGCGAGACCGATAAACGGCTGGCTGAGATCAATTCCAGTAACAAAGCATTCGTAGACCGATGCCAGATGCCGGGCTGGGCCGCCTAACCCACATCCCACGTCAAGTACATGGTCTCCTGGCTTAACGGAAAGGCGCTTGCCCAACTCAGATGTCGCCGCATAGCCCCTGAAATGAAACTGGTCGAGGGGTGCGAGCGCCTCCCAAGGGATGACTCCATCGCCATGACCGGCTAAGCGAAATGCTTCCTCGACGCGATCGATCATTTCAATGGTGCCGTAGTGCTCAATGATCGAATGCTGGTCTGACATCTCTGTGCTCCTCGTTGAAGGCGATAGTTACCCCCTTATCCGCAACCAGGAGCCGGCGGAAGAACGCTACGAGCAGATGGAATTGCGCGTTTGGCCACCTTCTGCGGCCTATGGATAGGCCTCCTGTTAATTTACCCCAAGCAACAAGAGATCGCCAATACGTGCCTGATCACCAAAAAACTAACTTCCGGTTGAAGCCCCTCCCTTCAGGGAGGTGCCGGGTTTGGGCGGGGTGGGTGCAGCCCCGTCCAAACCCTTGTTCTGAGGCAGTTCGCCGTTCAGGCGAACTAGACGATCACTTCACGCACATCAGCGCCGGAAGAGGCCGTTTCTAGCCGGATCAGTATAACCAGTCAATTGCCGAGAAGATGAACGATTCGTTCTCACGACGCCACACGACCGTATCTTGCTGTACGGCGATCCACCAAGTCTGTGTCAGCGGATCGGGTTTCCGACTAAAGAAGGCCTGAGGAGTCAGCACTGCCACACACCAACTCGGTTCCGGATAGCGCACCGATTGGTAAACGATACCGCCGACCCTGGCCACCCTGGCCGTCCCGGCAAAAGCCTGAGTCGCGCTGTAGTCGGTCGGATGCATCCAGCGCGCCGCATCCACATTGAATGGCGGAACGCGCAAATCTACGACAGAGGTTGAGATGTCTGCACGGAATGCGGTGTGTGCAACCGGCTCCAGTCGATCCAGATCAACCGCATCCTTGAGGAATTTCCAGCGCCAATAACCTAGTTCGGCGCAAGCAGTACATACATCTTGAGCGCCGTAGAACACGCCTGGATCGGTCACGGCACGAAAGCGCGAGCCGCTCCGGAGTGGATCATAGCGAAACGGCGTGGCCAGCAGATAGTCAAGATCTGCCGTTGATTCAGGTTGAGGCGGCTTGCTGGCTTCGAGCAAGGACTCCAGAAGGTCTTGCTCTGCGGCATCGTCCACGATCTTCATCGTGGATGCGATGTGCTGGGCCTCGACGACCAGCCATGCCTGGGATGCCCAAGGGCGAGCCTCAGACGAGACCGCGAGAGGCGTCCAGGTAGTGAACGACACGAACCAATCCTTCCGTATGGCAGATGAGATTGATTGGGCGACCATTGAGTCCCCGGTTCTCGCTGTTGAGCCACTTGATGGCGGTGGCGCCGTCGCCGACGATGGAGTCAAGTGATCGGAAAGCACGAACGAACAACAGCGCGAACTCCCACTCCTTGCGATTCTGTTCAAGCTTGTACTCTCCCGAGTACAAACGGGTGATGGTCGAAGGACTCACGCCCAGCACCTTGGCCAGCAAAGAGCGAGAAATATCCAGCCGCTCGGCAGCACGGGCAACGGCTTTGGTAAGTACGGTTGCTGCATTAGCACTGTTGGCAGCTGGTTTGGCGATGGAAGTCATGTTGTCTATCCTTTCTCCTGAAAGAATAGACTATTTAATTTTCCTCTGCAAATATTTCTTGCTGTAAAACTACATTCCCTCCGCCTGGTGGTCGTCACCGATCGCCATTACATTGGTAGGAATACCCAACCCGCCATATGGTTTCAGCGTCTGTAATTAACATTGGGCAACATAGGTGTTGGTGTGCCAGCATTGACGCATGAACACCTCGGCAAACCCCGATGACATATTTTTGCTCCGCATTGTCTGGTTGCGGCCACAAAGCATTCGATGTCGATGCGCATTTTGTCGGATTTTGATGTGGTTTGTCTGGCTTTCGTGATCCGAAGTAATTTTGATAAAAAAACGAAGTAAATGTGTTTACAAGGCAG
>NZ_JBMOJE010000223.1:0-4681 GCF_049316945.1 Propionivibrio sp.
TGGTATGCTGCGGACGAGAATACTTGGGATTGGGTCTTTGAAATGCCTATCCTCAGCCACCAGCCACCGAAAAGGCCAATTCCCCAGAAGCTGACGAGGTGCCCGAACATTGGCAAAAAGGTGATTTTGTAGCCGCTACATAATGCCGGATATATCGCCGATCACGGCGAACGGTCTGTCACCTGTTGTTCCCTACTTTGGCTGTGCACCCGCTTGGGAAGACAACTTCACCGGACCTGGCGCAGCGGAGCGATCAGTTTGTTGACTTCGTCGCGCCGGGGAAAGTGCTCGTCGAGTTGCAGTGCCTGCTTGAGGTGCGGGGTAGCCTCCTTGCCCCGTCGCTGTGCAATCAATCCCTTGCCCAGGCAATAGTGTACCCAAGGATCGTCGGGAGCCGCCTTCACTACGCCCTCAAGCACCTTGACGGCTTCGCCGGGACGCCCGTTTGCCCCCAGCGCACATCCCCAGGTGCCCTCGATGATGGCGTTGTTCGGGATGGCTCGGCGAGCTTCGTCAGCCAGTTTCAGCGCCTCGGCGGCACCCTTGTCGGATTTCAGCAGCAACATCGCCAGATTGTTGGCTGCCAGCGGATTACCCGGCGTCAGTTTCAATGTCTGGCGATAACGCGCCTCGGCTGCTTGCAGCTTCCCCTGCGCCTCGTCGATCGTGCCGAGCGCAAAAACCACCGGTGGCAGTTCCTGGGTTCGCAGTACGGCCTCCATTTCCTGGCGCGCTTCGTCATAGCGTTTGAGTCGCAGGAGAACATCCCCCAAGGCAACCCGGATGGTTTGCGTTTCGGCTTCGGAAAGTTTCAGCGCGAGTGCGGCAAGGTACCATCGCCGGGCTTCCTCGTACCGGCCAAGCGATACGCTAAGGTCACCCATCCTCCTTTCAGGTAAGGGAGCGCTGGCGTCCAGCGACTTTACCTTGCGGAAGGCATCGAGTGCCAGATCGGCCTGGTTGTGGCGAAGGAGGAATAACCCGTAGTTGTTCCAGACTTCGGGCCGTTTCGGCGCCAGTCGACTCGCTTCGCTGTACAGGCGCGTCGCGGACGTGACGTCGTTTCTGGCAGCATCGACAAACCGTGCCAGATTGAGGCTGGTGACGTAGAGTGTGGGCGCCAATTCGTATGCGCGGCGATAGGCAATCTCGGCCGCCTTGACGTTTTTCGCGCGCATCGCCTGTTCGCCACGCATCAATAGAAAATGCGGATCAGCGGCATACTTCTTTTCGACGGCGGCAAGCTGCTTCTTCGCTTCCGCTTGCTCACCCTTCCCCTGCAGCGCGTATACACCATGCACCGCAGCCATCAATTCCGCCAAAGCCAAGTTGGGCTCCCGCTTGCTCGCTGCCGCCCAAAGCGCGCGCGCTTCCTTTTCACTTCCGTCATGGAACATGACGGTGGCCAGCGCATGCATCAGATAGGGGTCGCCCGGATTCTGGTCGAGGCGCTGCTTAAGTTCCAGGCCCATCTTGCGCAGTGCTTGCGCGTTACCGCTACCGCGCAGTTTTGCCAGTACTTCGGGCGGAACTTGCTCGGACGGATTGGCGTGCATGTCCGCGGGCAAGCTGAACTGCAATGTGGCACCTGGTTCGGCCAATAAACTTCCCGACTTGCTGCCGGGTGCGGTAGTGACCGGTACCGCCTGCACGCCGGCAACCGCGAGAGCCATGACCATGGCGAAAGTGCGTATGTAAAAGGACATATATCTGCTCTGAGAAAAGAGAACGGTCATAAATCTTAGCATGGCATTTAATTCTGCCGCTTGAAAACGACAAGACCGCCTTGCGGCGGCCCTGTCGTTCCTGGTCAGTCGTTGCTCAGCGCTGGCGACGACGCAGGCCGGCGGCCGAGATGAGGGCCGCTGCCAGTAGTGCCAGCGTGCCGGGCTCGGGCACGACGTTATCCCCTGCAAAGTTAATGCGAAGATCGGACAGTACCGGGGTGAGGTTGCTGTTGCCCGGACGAGTCAGCGTCGCGCGCACCTCGAGAAACTTGCCTGTCAGGTTGACGTCGTTGCCACTAATGACGGTAGTCCAAGCCTCACTGGTCAGATCACCCAAGAGATCAGCAGCTCGAACCTCAATCAGCAGGCCGGTCGTCCCTGGAACAGCACCCTCAGTCTCCTCGTTATAGAAGATCTCATCCCAGTCAGCCCCCGCAACGCCACCGTTCATCACTTTGCGCCAGGTGCCACTGGGGCTGGTGGTGCCACTGACGACCGTGCCGGTCATGTCGCTGTAGTTATAGGGATTTCCACCACCGAGCTCGACGGTCAGGTCGACCAAGTTGGTAGCCGGGTCGATGCGGCTCGCGCTGCCCGAACCGTAGTTGACGGCCCAGACCTTGCCCTTGCTGTCGACCGAGATGCCCATCGGGTTCATTTCGACGGTGATCGTTTGGAGCAGAATGCCGTCGCTGTTTAGACGCGAAACTGTGTTCGTGCCGCTATTGGCGATCCAGACGTTGTCGTCGGGCGTTACTGCGATGCCGCGGTTTTGGTTGCCGCCGGCGTAGGTCTTGGTCCATAGCAAGTTGCCTGCCGAATCAAGTTTCGAAACTGCATTGTTCAAGTGCCCGTTGTAGACGTTGCCCTTGGAGTCCACCGCCAGACCATAGGAGCCGCCGCCTACGTTGTGGTCGGTGCTGATGCCCGTGGCCGGGTCGTAACGCGACAGGCTGCCGTTTGCCCAACCGGCCGACCACAGTACGCCGTTGCCGTCGATCAGGCCGCCATAGCCGCTATTCGCGCCCAGGTCCACCGGCGCACCGATCGCAACACCCGTCGTGCCATCAAGTTTCTGGTGCAGTTTGTTGTTGTAGCCACCGACCCAGACATCATTATTGGCATCGACGGCAAGGGTCCGATTCGCGGTGCCGGGCGTACGGACATAGAGTGAAACCGCCGAATCTGCAGCCGTGCTCTTGCCGCCGAGCGTATCGGCTCCACCGGCGTTGTTCCAGTCCAGCACGTTGAAGTTGCTGCCGTTCCATACGCCCGTGGATGTCGTTCCGGTGGGTGTAGCCGACAGCTTGACCACCGACCCACCCTGTTGTGCATTCGCCTGCGCGCGGTTTCCGACCCAGACGTCACCATTCTTGTCGACCGTGGTGCGAGAGGGGTCAGTTGCCTGGCCCTGAGGTGCTGTGCGGTACTCGCCATAGACAGCGCCGTTGCCGGCCGCTGACTCAGCCAGCGTGACGCGTTTGTCGGCGTCCTGGTGATCCGTGTTGATGCGTACCGCCGTGCCGCGACCCGACATCGCCACCCAGATGTGGTTGAACGGTGTAAGCACAACCTCGTCCAACCGCACATGACCGTTGCCGGTGGCTGGCGGTGGTAGGCCATTGGTGTTGGTCAGCACTCCGGTGGCCCATTCGGCTGTTGTCGAAAAAGTGAAAGAGCCCGCCAAGGCTCCCCCGCTCACCACCAGACCCAGCGACATCACGGCGGCGCTGATTGTACGTTGCGCAAATACAATTTTTCCTAGTTTCATTTTTATCTCCATTGATAAAAAAATATCAACCCCTTAACGCGAGTACCTTAGGTCAGTTACATTGCCTAACCCGATCATTCTTAAGCAAATACTACGCCACGAATCAGAAAGTAAACAAAATCAATCACTTGCGTCTTCGGGGGCCTAGCGCACATCTTTAGACTGTAAAAAAATTCGACAGTTGGCATTCAAAATGGCTGAGCTTCACGGAATTGCGGGGACAGATTCTTCGAGCAGCCATCCCTCGGTTAAGCAGGAGACTTTCATGGTTTAAGCCACTCAAAGAATCAAAGGGGTCAGAGTCGCATTCTTCATGATAGTCCCGCAGATAAAACTCTAACCCAATTCGACAACGGAATCCCCTGACTCCAATAGCCGCTTCGTTTCAGAAAACGACGCCTCGAAAACATTCTTCAAACTTCGGTTGCTCACGTTGCCGCAAGTGATCCAGACAAGCTGTGGAGGCGTACCGTAGCGGCTAACCAGTTCGACAAAATCACTATCCTTGCTGATGACAACGATTCCTGCCTGTTGTGCGGCACGGAATATTTCCATATCGGGGGCGTCCCTCAAACCGATATCGCGTAAAGACAAGGCGTCAACATTGAAGCGTTCGGCGAGCCATGTTGCCAGAGCAGGAGTGGTAACTGAGCGTCTACACAGAATTTCATGCTGCAATGCGAACGATGTCAGTCCGTCTGGCCGCAAACTGGAGGCAGGCTAGTATGTCTTCGCGCTCAAGGTCGGGAAAATCGGCCAACACCTCTTCGAAGCTGATTCCCTCGCCAAGCAGTTCGAGAATGTCGCTGACACGGATGCGCATGCTGCGGATACACGGCTTGCCACCGCACTTTCCTGGCTCAATGGTGATTCGGCTCAACAAGCTGGCATTCATGGTTTCACTCCCGTAAGCTCTGTGACCATAATAACTAAAACTGTAACTACTCAGGTGCTGCCGTTTTTCTCCTTCCCCTTCAAGGGGAAGGCCGGGATGGGGATGGGGTGGTTGCACCGTTACAGGCTTTCCCCCATCCCCACCCTAACGAATAAGGTTAGATCGTGCGAAGCCACGATCTGAACCGTTTGTTGGACGAGCCCGGTCCCTGAGCCGGTTTTGGCCCCCCTTAGAAAATATGTATTTGGGAAGCACCCCGGATTGAGGTTTTTCCTGAAGGGAGCGGCG
>NZ_JBMOJE010000224.1:0-4585 GCF_049316945.1 Propionivibrio sp.
AAGAATACCACCTCAACACGTCATATGATACGTTTATTTATTTACGCCGCCTAACGTCTGCTTGATCGCATACTCTATTCGCAACGAATAAGTTTTTAAAGGTCTCTCTCGACGATTAGGCACCTCGTTTAATGGAGACTCCGTGGCCTCCTCTGTAGAGAAGGCCAACTTGAGACGAATCTGATGCTTCTTCGGTCTTATCAGTCGTACATAATTTTGTACTGTCGTGTAACCGCCCAAATAACCTTCTTTGCAAAGCCGCTGAAATATTTTCATTGCAGTGAACGGATGGGTGTCGTGCTGATGGGTATCTATCAGTCGACCCATCAGCCCTTTAAATGGGTCAAGCTTACTTGTGCGCTTCACACTTTTTCTAGCTTCGTAGCGCGACAAGACGGCCCAAGTCGCCACGGTCCGAAAATGTAAATGCAGCCTTTCTGCAATTTTGGCTAGCGTCATGTGCTGACGAACGCGGCAATCCCTAATCTGGCACCAGGTTTCGTAAGAAATCATGCCATGCCCTCAAGAGAATATAGCGAGGCGCGTTGATCACACATCATAGGACGGATCGTTTCTGCACTGGTATTCATGCATATTGAGTTGTGCATAAGGGCATAAGCTAACGGATGGCACAGGCTCGAAGTTCAGGCGATAATGGCTAAGTTGGTAGAAATCTTAACGGTCCCATGCGCCATTGTTTCGACAAGGAACCAGATGCTGAGGTTCAAATCCGGGAGCACGCATAACCGCAGGTATCGTGGTGGTTTACCTAATTCACTGCCTCACATGAGAAAGCTCTCGCCCTGATCAATCCTTGCTACGATCTGGTCGCCTACGAGCAAGGCGATAGGGCGCATGACAGCATGGGTATCGCTGCTCTACTGCTGTTTATGCCAAAGCAGCACATACCGCATTTCGAACGGCTGCTTGTAAATTTTCCAAGTTTGCCGCGAAGGTCCGCTTTCATTTTCCCCCAATGACGGCTATGGGTCGGATGGAGTCAGCCACCCCTGAAAACTGAGTGGCTGCTTCTCAGCGGTAACCTGCCGTTCACGCAAGAAATGCTCAGCGCCGTAACCAAGGGCAGCTTAAAGACTGTAAGCGGCCTGATGATTTTTGCATGCCCAACGGCCGCTGTACTCTGATTCCTGCCTTTCGACTCCATCAGAGTTTGATGACAGCCACCGACCCTCAACGGCCTGATGACGTTTGCAAGGGCTATGGCGGCTTTGTGATCATGAAGCCGCCAGTCGAAACGGTGGACTGGTGGTCTCATCCTCGGCCTGAGGGGCCATTTAGGGCTTGCTCCTTGGACGACCGCACCTCGTCGCTTTGCGGCCTTTGAAGATTTCAAACAAAAATCAGGGCCGTTAACCGGAATGGCTACTCACCTTCTGGAACTATAACCGAATCGTTCTGCCCTGCACTCTGTCAATCAGCTCACGAGCCTATCCATGTCAGCAATCAATGACTCAATGGATGTGGCCGGCGGGCGGCGCAAATGAGCTAGGTCGTCGCGAACAAATTTAGCCTTTTTGCACACTGAAACCGCCGCAAACTCTTGGTTTGATAACCCGCTAAATTCTTTGGTGCTGGCAAAGTAGGCAAGATCGTTGTACTCAAGTTCTTCGCGGGGGACGCCGACCATCCGATCACCTTTCTTTTTGGTGATTTTGCCGGTGCCGCCGTGTGCTTTCTCTACGCGACACAACGGGGTGTCGAGAATCTTCAGTATCTTTGATCGACGCTCCTCGAGCCAGGGGATGAGCGCTTTCAAGCATGCGCGCCAGTAGCGCGCATCGGCCGCGCGTTGAAATGCCGCCTGGTCATTCCCTGTGTGCGTGGCGCGATGCCATTCAAGCAATGGATGGGCTTCGACCATTCCCTCCGCTCGTGTCCCTGCCAACCATGAGTCCTTCGACCATCTAAGGAGGTTGGTTCCCAATAAGGGGGTCAGGCTCTCGGGTAACGCAAGAATCCGACTTGTGTCGAATGAAATCAATTGCTCGGCCAACGCTGGATCAAATCCGGCATACTCAGTGACCAGATGACGTGCAAGACGGGTGCTTCCCGGGCCGCCGCGTGTCACCATGCGCTGCGTGACGTAGGCCTCGATCTCTGCGTCGGAGAGAGCACCATCAAAGGCGATGACGTGAAAGGTCCTGTTGAACCCATCCTTCTGATTTTCCCCGTCATGAACACCAACGATTAAACGGACATCGCCTTGCGAATGATCAATGGCGCTCACGAAGGCGGCTGCATATTTCTCGCAACTTTTCTGCGCCTTCTTGCCGTTCGCCTTGAGAATTACGGCGTGTTGGTAACCGTGTTTATGATGGGCTAGCAATTCTGCGGGCATGACGCCGTTTGAAAAATGCATGCCAATTTCAACGGGGATGTTGGTCCCTTCGCTGATGTCGAGTTCCACAGGTTCGTTGATGTTGGCATTGTGCAGCGCTGTCTTTACAGCGTGCCACACCCCGTTCGGGGGGTAATCCGTGAAACTCAGAATGATGGCGCGGGCGTTGCGACTTGCATCGGTAATGCGGCCGATGAATTCCGCCGGGCCGGGCATTGACCAATACAAGCTGGAGTTAATTTCTGTCATTTGGAGATCAGCCTTGCGTAGAGGTCAGGTACATGCCACGTATTGTTGTCGACTTCCTGGATGAGTCCCATCCAGTTCAGGAACTGAAGGTCCGCGTCGACCAGGCTGAAGAAGGCGAGATACTCATCGACCTTAACGCCGTTACGCTCCTCTCCGTCGGCATGGGCCATGAACAGTTCCATGTTTTCACGCAACTCATCGCTAATCGCGCGCGGCCAGCCGATTTTCTCGTAGAACGTCTTCAAATCCGGCGCCAACACCGTTTTTGCCACTTCGGGACTGCCCATCGCCTGGTTGATACTCATATTGCCAGAGCAAATCGTCTGGATTTGTGCGCCAAAGCCGCACGTGGCCTCAATGATGGCTCCACACGCGTCGGAGTTCTCCGCAATTGCAATGTTTTCCCGCAGGTGGAAATGCACGGCATCCAGACTCCACGATGGCACCGGAACCACGTCCCACTGCGATTTACGGTCTTTTGAAAGTAGCCCGCTTTTAATGCCTTGGGCGATGTCAAACATACGATCGGGCAAAGCAATCAGCACGAGGCGAGTATTCTGCGCCGCCGCCTTGACGGCCAACCCCGAGAAATTGTCGATATCGGTAACACGCCACGACCCCGGAGTCGATGCGAGCAAGAACTTGTTACCGTTGCGCTTTGAACCCTGCCCGGAGACATTACGGCGCTGTTTCTCAATGACGGCGCCGGCGGAGGTCGGCGACATGCTCATGGCTTTGTATTTGTCGTTTTGCGTGAGCGGCCAATCGCCGGACGAGTTGCACATATCCACCAGGCCACTCAGATTATTTCCCGCAAGAATAACCAATCCGCCATCAATGACGTCCATTCGCGAATGGGTCCAGGCGATTGGGAGCGGGAACAGGAGTCGCGACCCGTTAACCTCCATGACATGACGCCGATCGCCGTGATTTCGGTTTTCTTCGGGGCGTTCGCGGGCCAGCACCTTCAGTTGCTCGTCGATACGGGCGCGATCGCCGATCAGCATGGCGATGCTCGGGTTCCGCAAGATATAGCGGGAGCCATTTCGGTCGAGGACGTTGAGCTTGCGCATTTCGTCGGCCAAACCTTCGTAGGCACCAGCGCTCATTCCGCGGAAGTGATCTTCTGCGGCAATCTCGCAGTATTCACGGATCTGCCCAATGGTCAGCCCGTCGTGCTTTCCGACCTCAATTTCGTTGTAATAAACATTGGCGAGGATAAGCGCGATGGCTTTGTAACGCTTGTCGAGATCCAGTGTGTATTCAAACTTCTTCTGCAAGTCGGACAGTAAATCGTGGTCCTGCTCGACCACATCCAAATCGATCGATTCCACGTACGCGACCGCCTGATCCGTGCGCCGCTTGTTATACATGTGGTCCAGCAACTTCTTACAGTACAGTTGGATAAAGGCGGGATAGAAGCTGCAGACGGAAAGTATTCGCAAGGGCAGATCGGCGTTCGCCTGGTTAAACAGGAACCCCAGTGCGGCCAGCGGGGTAGTAACCAGTTGGATGCCGCGCAGGATGTCGTCACCGGAGTTAAACGGTTCCAGCGCGATAGTTTCTGCCTTGCCGAGGGCCGAATTGCTTTCGGTGGTCATGCGCGTCAGGTTGTGCAGACCGGCAATGACATAGCGAATGACGATCTTCGTTTGGACGTTTTCGACCATTTGCTGAAGGCTGCGTACAAAGCCCACAACCCCGCTCTTCATTGCCAGTTCGCGTCCCATCAGGGTATCTGCTTCGTCGATCAACAAGTAGCACGATTTTATCTTTTGTTCCGGCGCCGTTAATTGCTGCTCAACCCAATCCCTGATTTTTACCCAGTGACGTTCGCTGGACGGCATCGGCGCAATGATGTTGCGTGTGGCGAGCGCTTTGTAGAGCTCGCGCCAGGCATAAAGCACGTGATCCTCTTCAATATCAGACTTCCTGATCCAGTCCGTATTTATTCAGTATTTATAGGAAATTAGTTTG
>NZ_JBMOJE010000225.1:0-4564 GCF_049316945.1 Propionivibrio sp.
CAGACCGAACGTAATAGCGCAAACTTGATATGTTTATTTATTTACGCCGCCTTAGTTCCGCAATGCGCTCTCCAAAGCGCGGCACGAGCAAGGTAACGCGTACCGCCCCCAGCACGAAGCCGGTCCCAAACACCAGCGCGAAGTAGGCAAGCCCGGCCTTAATCGATTGCGTAGTCAAGTCAGCACCACGTCTACCGGCCTGCGCAGCGATGGCGGCAACTTCGGCCCGCGGCCGAAGCGAACAACAAGGTCGGGCCTGCGTCCGCCAACACCGAGGAAGGTCGCAAGCTGCGGCCTCAGCACTGACACTTCCACCGGCTGATTGAGCATCGCGTTGCGGATACCCAGGGCCGCCGACTGCAGCGCAAAGCGCTCGTAGCAGCGCCCCACCTCGATCCATTGGGCGGGATTCTCCGCCTCGGAAACGAAAACGGCGATTCCTGCCGAGCTGCGCACATGCTTCGCGTATTTGTCGTTCTCGCCTTTTGGCGTGAAGAACAGGCCGAAGAGCAGGCTGCCCAGCCAGGAAGGCATGGAGGGATTCCCCGACGACGCGGCATACAGCCCGTCGCCCGCCCGGACTGCGTCGTCGGCACTGAAACGAATCCACGCTTTCAGTTCCTCGACGAAAGCCCGGTCATTCATCTGCGCCGTATTTCCCTGCACGACATACTCGAGGACCTTTTCCATTGCCTCGCGCTCGGTGAGAAGAATGATCCGAACGCCGTTGCCCTGGCCCGCTTTCTCCATTAGCGCAAGCTCGCTCGCTGAAATCGGCTTGCCGTCGTACTCGGCGCGTGTGCTCTGACGTTCGGGTATGGCGTTGAACAGGCTGGTCACAACCGCTTTGGTCGGCTCCAGCGCAACCCGCAGCGCCTTGCCCGCGGAATCGTCGAACACGACATTTCCGTAAAGCCCGTTGGCAAGTGCCGCCTGAGCCAAGTTCTCGGCTGCACAACCGATGGAAACGAACAGGTGATGATCATCAGGGTCTACCGCGGGACAGCGTCGCGAAAAATCCGGCAGGATCGATATTGAGCGGTCTTCAAGCCGGAACTTCCAGCATTGGGTATTGTGACTGGATGGCGCCAGGGTCGCGCAGCGCACCAGTTCGCGCAGGAGCGCCGACTTGTCGCCAGTGCCCACCTTGCCGTGATGCCACGTGTTGCTTACCGCATTCTCGTAGCCATCGGCGGAGGTTTCCGATGAGCAGGATGCCACGGTGGCCAGAGCGCCGATGTTCGCCGATGTGGAAACAATAAATTCTCTTCGAGTAACCATGACGTCTGCCTATCCGGATATTAACGCCCAGCAGTTATTCATACGCAGAAACGTCCGCGTCATCGCCAATCATCTGAACACGATCGGACCACCTCTGAGGTGTTCAATGCGATGGAGATTACCAGAACCCGGTCTCCTCATTGATTGTCGATCATCCGGATGGAACCAGCGGCTGCTGTGGAGCACTGTTGTCGGGCGGTCGCTTGTGGCCGGATGGAGGCGGCCAACTGCATCATATTCTACCTGTTTGAATGGCGGCTTGACGCTGTCAGCGGCCGCTCAAACCCGCGTTCTTCAAGCGCGTTCAACAACGCCATCGCTGCACAGCAGCCCGTGAGCCAAGAAAATTGAGTGTGCCAGATCCTATGGCCGCTTACTGTAAGCTTCACCTGGTCAACGGCCGGTTTGGAGGAGTTGAGGCTACGGTCGCTAATGGCAGGGATCTGCTAGGCAAGTTTGGCCAACGAGCGTCAGCTTTCTGATGCAAAGCAGACGGTCAGGCAAAAATATAATAAAAGCATAAAAAATGGCTGCTTTCGCGTTTTCAGTGTTCCCGGCGAATGGCCGCTCTTCAAAACCTCGACCGTCTGCAATGGGTCGGATGAAGTCAGCCACCCCTGAAAACTGAGTGACCGCTTACCAGCGGTAACCTGCCGTTCGCGCAAGAAATGCTCAGCGCCGCAGCCAAGGGCAGCTTAAAGACTGTAAGCGGCCTGATGATTTTTGCATGCCCAACGGCCGCTGTACTCTGATTCCTGCCTTTCGACTCCATCAGAGTTTGATGACAGCCACCGACCCAAAGCGGAAGTAGCTCAGTTGAAAAAGCGGACGTTCAACGACGAAGGTCAGCGGACGGCACAAAGCGCAGCCTTTTGACGGTCCGCTGGACCGGATTGTTGGGCATCTGGTGCAGAGTATTTTTAGTCACTTGACGCCCCCTGCCGCCGAATCCTCCTGCCTGAATGATGAAGAAGTGCGGGCACGCCGTCGTATCCGAGAGGCGGAACGACGTTCAGATATTGATCGTGAATACGTTGAGAGATTCGCTGAGCGAATACGGGAGCTATTTCCGGGTTATCCAGAAGGTACGGATCAAAGCATTGCTGAACATGCATGTCAGCGTTACTCGGGTCGGGTTGGTCGCAGTGCGGCGGCGAAGGCGCTCGATGAAAAGGCAGTACGTTTGGCGGTCATCGCTCGGATTCGCCATGCCGAGACTCCCTACGACGAATTACTCGCCAGCGGGTGTGACCGGCGAGAAGCACGGTTGCAGGTCGAACCCTTGGTTCATGCCACCCTTGAAGCCTGGCGAAAGTCATGATCCGCAGAACAGAAACAGCATGACCAAATTGACTGATCGCTTTCCAATCCACCGGTAGCTACGGTTTTCGGCTATTTGCTACCCCCCGTTAGACGTTACCTTGTAGCTGTCATGCCGGATTTCCAAGGTTAAGAGAGTTCGGGCATTCGCGTGCCTATTCACCCACGGCCTGGCATGCGGCAGTGATCACGCTCTCGGCAATGAAATACCCCGATGCGCGTAGGTCGATCAATAGGGGGCGAACACCAACAATGAGTCCCCGCCGTTTCGCCTCAACCAAGATTCCGGCCGTTCCCTTAACTGGGAGTCCATAAACTTGCTGCGCGATACGTCGACCACGACGTTCATCGATGATCGCAATGCAGGGCGAAAGGTGACGTGCCAAGCTAATTACCTCTGCTTCCCCGGCATCAAGTTCCATTACCAATAGAGGGTCTGGGGGCGGACTCACCCTTACACGACTCAACCACTCCGCCGCTTGGAGAGATTTCGCACCGGGCTTGCCAATGCCGGCCACAGCCACCTCGTTGAAGACCGTCTCTGGTACCCAGCACTCGGCAAACAACGTAGGCAACAAATCAAGCTGTCCGAGCAGTGACAAAGCAACCAGAGGTCCAGAATTGACTACTGCTCGGTCAAGCATTCTGGCCAAACTCTGTACTCAACTCATCACCATCCAAAGTCACCACCGGCACACCAGCACGGCTTGCTGCAAGGAGGAATTCCACTCGACCCATATCGCAAAGCATCCCGGCCTTACCGGAAGTCAGGCGGCCGATCTCGAACAATTTCAAGGCAAGCAAGAATTTAGCCTCACTGGCTAGGGATTCAGGCGAGACTCCGGGCAATGCCAAAGCGTCGTAGGGCAATTCAAGCATCACGGTATTCATTATCCAGTCCTCCGGAAAGTACCATTGCAATTTTTGATTATGGCAGCAGCGATAAATATTTGCTCAAGCCTCTGGTGCCTGATGGCCAATGATTGGTCGATTACCATTCTCAACGGATATTAACCGGCTTTGGCTGAGCCAGTTTCCTTGATCCTGTGCCTCTTGGTGGCCAATGTAGGCGGGTGCCTTGCAATAGACCATCACTTCCCGTTTTAATCTGGAACTGTCGATTGGGACTGAGCACTCTTCCATTCGAGAAAATTCGCGTAATCTGCCGCGCCAACAGAGATTTCAGGTTCTGGTTCTGAGATCACTCCGGCTTCTACTAAAACCTTTGTTTCGTATGCTTGGTAAAGAGATCGGAGTGGAGCAATGCGAGATTGCAAATAATGCCGCGACGCGGTGTCATGAGCCGCATGATTTAAAGCACGTTTCACCGTGTAATCGCTAACGCCCGTTTCGTTAAAAAGTGTGCCAAAAGTTCTGCGCAAGTCATGTGATGAAAAATCGCAGCCACTTCCCTTTTTTACATCAGCGATGGCCCGCTTCGGTTCAACAAGATGAGACCTAACCCCAGCCTTGTTCGCCCTTGGCGATGGAAAGACAAAGAGCGATGGTTGATCATTACTTTCATTAATTCTCTTTCTTTTTTCGAGCAATTGCCTGACGTACCTTGTCATCGGGAAGATGTGCTCGATCCCGTTTTTGGTTTCCACAAAACATATTGTCTCGTCTTGAAGGCTTACGTCTTTCCACTCCAAGGAGAGAATTTCGCCTCGGCGACCTCCCCAAAGCAACGATAGCTGCAAATAATCAGCGAGAATATCTCGAGCTTTAAGTTCAATGTCAGGTCTGAGCGCCTCGACAGCAGACCACCATTTCTTCAAATCCCCTTCATTCTGGCCGACAATTCGGCTTCTGGGCTGGACCTTGTACCAACTATCGCGCAACTGATTCAGAGTTAAGAACGGGTTATCAGAGGACACGTTCAAATTGAATTTGATGGCACAGAGAGAATAAGGCGGCGTAAATAAATAAACGTATCATATGACGTGTTGAGGTGGTATTCTTT
>NZ_JBMOJE010000226.1:0-4538 GCF_049316945.1 Propionivibrio sp.
GTTGCCTTGCGCCATGCTCATCAGCATGTCATGTGTGCCGTGCGCGTAGACCAGTATGGAGCCGTCGCCGAGCGCGGCGCCCGAGGCACTATCTACGCCAATCTTGTAGCTGCCGCCGTCCTGACCCGGCAGGGTGAGGTCACAGGAAGATGCCGCCTTACATTCGTCGTAGTATTTTTCCAGGGTGACCTGGGTGCCATCGGCGAACTGGAGCTGCAGATCATCGCCGGTTTTTCTTACTATGACGTTGTCGGCCAGTTGGTCTTCTTCGGCCTTGCCCTGAATGACACGGTAGTGCTCACCAACCTTCACCTTGAAGACATTGGGCTTGCCAGTTTTGAGCGGTTCGGCGGTTTTGCCGTTAATCAGAAAGGTTGTGTGAGTTGCGCCAGTTAACATGCTGCGACTCCTGAAAGTTTGCTTTAAGTAGTACCTTGCTCGAAGGGCGAACTGTCGGCTGCACTCTTCTTCAGATGAAACACGGCAATCGGTCCAAGTGTGGGCGCAAATTCGCGCGCGAATCTAAGCAAATCTAAGCGCGGGGATGGAAAAGACCGGATTCAGCTCAGGGGGCGGATGGGCGCCGGGGAATCATTTGCAGTCTTTTGCAGACTGCGTAGCTGAAGAAATCTCGGTGGACTGGCTTAGCGCGGTGCCACCGCTCCGCAGAACTGGTAGCCCTCGTTGCGCAGGGTCTTGAGCGGCAGGTCGGCGCCGGTGGCATCCACCACCTTGCGCCGCAGACGGTTGATCTGGGTGTCCAGGCGGCGCAGGTCGTAGGACAAGAAGTCTTCACCCAGGGCCGCCACAATGGTTTTCTTGCTGACACTTTGGCCCTGGCCGTCGAAGATGGCCTTGAGCACGGTGTAGTCCTGGGCGCTGAGTTCAATCGGCGGCAGGCCGGGCGCAACCAGTTGTTTCTGGTCGCCATCGAGCACCCAGTCGCCGCTGACCCCGCCCAGGTCGAGCCGGCGCGCCAGCGCATCGACGGTGGCGGCGAGGATGTCCATGTCTGTCGTTTTGGTCAGGTAGTGGTCGGCGCCACTTTGCAAACCCGCCACTTTGTCCCGGATAGCCATGCGCGCGGTCAGCACGATGATGCCCAGGCGCAGGTTGTCGCGGCGCAAGCGGCCAATGACGTCCATGCCGTCGCCGTCGGGCAGGCCCAGATCGAGGATGGCGATGAGGTGGCGACCAGGAACAAAGCCGCTCTCGAACTCGGCAATGCTGCCCACCGCCTGGACCGAGTGGCCCTGGTTGACCAGAAACTCTGTCAGGTCTTCGCGCAGGAGGCGCTCGTCTTCAAGCAAGATGATGTGTGTCGCGGGGGTGAGTCTGCGCCCTGCGGCGCCGACGAATCCAAGCAAATCTAAGCGCCGGGCAGCCCGCGATGGCGGCAAGCTAAAGACCTTTGCATTTACTCATATCAAAAACCTGCAAATACTTGACTCCCATTTCGCTCATGATGGCAGTATCGACAAAGTTCTCGTAGATGAGGATGTGCGGCTGCGCTTTAATCCTGTCGTCAGTACCCGACTTCCCGCTGATGGCGGATCGCGAGCACGGTTACAAGATCAGGGCTCACGTGGTATCTGGCAATGTAGCCGCTATCGCCGAAGTCGATCACCAGTTCGCGGAACTCGGGCGGCAGATCCAGAACGGGCCGGCCGATGCCGGGTTGCAGGATCAATATCTGCAACTACCGTTTGATGGCCTCGGCGGCGCGCTTTGCGGCCACCGGATTCTTGGGCTGCAAAAATTCGCGCAGGCGCACCAGATCCGCCCGGGCGTTGAGCGCAAGAATCAGTCGTGGCATTCGGGCGCTGCGAGCTCGTTGTCACCATTTCCCCAGGAATCAAGCCAGGCAAAAGCTTCGTCGCCGGTGATGTGCAAGCCGGTTTCCTGGAACTCTTGAAACGCAGCAAGCGTTTCTTGCCGGAAGGTTTCGCGCTTTTCTTCGCGATCGACAAACTGCGTGATGGCCTCGCGCATGAGCCAATGCGCCGTGCGCTTGCGGGAAACGGCCAAGCGCCCGATTTTGGCCTTGACGACAGGATCGAGCTTCAGCGAGACGGGGGTGGTGTTGGGTGTCGTGGGCATCGGAGAGCCTTAGATGGTAGTGTCAGGTATCACCTTAGCACACCAATGGATTTCCTGTGGACGGAATTTGATTTAACTGAAGGCCGGCCCCGGCCAGTAGGCCGACTATGGTGCTTGCTCGACTGCTCCGGCCGATCAGCGCTTGCTCCAAGGTTCGCGCCAGCGTCGATTTGTCCGCACCGGGGATGGAAAAGACCGGATTCAGCTGATCCAGTTCACTGGGCGGATGGGCGCCGGGGAATCATTTGCAGTCTTTTGCAGACTGCGTAGCTGAAGAAATCTCGGTGGACTGGCTTAGCGCGGTGCCACCGCTCCGCAGAACTGGTAGCCCTCGTTGCGCAGGGTCTTGAGCGGCAGGTCGGCGCCGGTGGCATCCACCACCTTGCGCCGCAGACGGTTGATCTGGGTGTCCAGGCGGCGCAGGTCGTAGGACAAGAAGTCTTCACCCAGGGCCGCCACAATGGTTTTCTTGCTGACACTTTGGCCCTGGCCGTCGAAGATGGCCTTGAGCACGGTGTAGTCCTGGGCGCTGAGTTCAATCGGCGGCAGGCCGGGCGCAACCAGTTGTTTCTGGTCGCCATCGAGCACCCAGTCGCCGCTGACCCCGCCCAGGTCGAGCCGGCGCGCCAGCGCATCGACGGTGGCGGCGAGGATGTCCATGTCTGTCGTTTTGGTCAGGTAGTGGTCGGCGCCACTTTGCAAACCCGCCACTTTGTCCCGGATAGCCATGCGCGCGGTCAGCACGATGATGCCCAGGCGCAGGTTGTCGCGGCGCAAGCGGCCAATGACGTCCATGCCGTCGCCGTCGGGCAGGCCCAGATCGAGGATGGCGATGAGGTGGCGACCAGGAACAAAGCCGCTCTCGAACTCGGCAATGCTGCCCACCGCCTGGACCGAGTGGCCCTGGTTGACCAGAAACTCTGTCAGGTCTTCGCGCAGGAGGCGCTCGTCTTCAAGCAAGATGATGTGTGTCACGGGCGTGAGCTTACGCCCTGTTGCGCCGGCGAATCTAAGCGAATCTAAGCGCCGGGCCAATAAGTGCGTGCTATCGTGCGCTTCTATGTGGCGCCGCCTGAGCCTTTCCCTTTCGCTAGCCGTTTCTCTTTTGTTGCTGACGGCATGCGCGCAGGCACAAACGGTGCCGCTGAGCGCCACCACGCCCCAAGTTAATCTGGTCGGCAAGATGGCCTGGCTCAAGGACGAGGCCGGCCAACTCGGCATTTCGGATGTCGCCGCACCGGGCGCCTTCAATCCCCTGCCCGGCGAACTCAACCTGGGCTTTACCCCGGCGGCGATCTGGCTGCGTGTGGAAGTGGCGCGCAACCCGTCCGCGCCCGATCACTGGTTGCTGGAGGTCACCAACCCGCTGCATGACGATCTGCGCCTGTATACGCAAGCGGCCGACGGCAGCTTCACCGAGCGTCGCGTTGGCGACCACCTGCCGCGCGATCGGTGGGAGATGGATTACCGTCATGCCGTGTTTCACCTGGACCTCGATACCGAAGCGCCACAAACCCTGTGGCTGCGCCTGCAGTCGCGCAACTTCATGTCGGCCCAGGTGCTGCTGTGGCAAGCTGATGCGTTTCATGAGGCGGTGCGCACAGAGAGCCTGTTCTACGGTTTGTACTTTGGCGTTTACCTCACGATTCTGATTTTTCACCTGTTCTTCTGGCGCTGGACGCGTGAGTCGGTGAGCGGTTGGTACGCCTTGTTCGTCGCATCCAAAGGCTTGACTGTGCTGTTGTGGGCGGGTTATTTTCAGCAGTATTCGCATTGGAGCGGCACGCTGACCGACGCCCTGCTGGGCACCATGCTCTGCAGTTCGAGCTGGATTGCCACCATGTTGGCCGTCAGGCAGATGGAGTTTGACCGTGTGCTGCCGCGTACAGGGCGCGCTTTGGTCATCAGTTCGGCGTTGCTGTCGGCGCTGTTCGTTACCCTGACCCTGACGGTGGGCTATGCCGCGGGCGTTTTGCCAGCGCGCCTGGTTGCGATGGGCTGGGCCACGATGCTGATTGCGTTGGCGACATGGTTGTGGTGGCGCGGACATGCGCCGGCACGGTTTTTTGTCCTGGCTTTCGGCATTCTGATTGCCGGTGGCGTGCTGCGTTACTTGCGCTTGCTTGGCTGGGTGGATCCGAGTTTTCTGACCGATTACAGTTTCGAGGTCAGCTCGATCATGAACATGCTGATCATGAGCCTGGCCATCACCGGGCGTTACAACGCCATGAAGCGCGAAAAGCTCGCAGCCCAGGAGGCGCTGAACAGTTCGTTGGAGGTGCAGGAGCGCACGGTGTTGCTGGTGGACGAGATTGGCCGGCGCGAGGCGCTTGAAGTCGATTTGCGCCGTGCGCTGGCGGTGGAGCAACTGGCGTGGCAGCAACAGCAAGATTTTGTGGCCATGGTGTCGCACGAGTTTCGCACGCCGCTGGCGATCA
>NZ_JBMOJE010000227.1:0-4536 GCF_049316945.1 Propionivibrio sp.
CGCCCGACGAGTTTCAGCGTGATATCGCCCAATGCCACCAACACCGCAACTGGCGGCACCCCGTTTTTCAAGGCCGGTACCACCCCCTTCGGGCTGGATGCGGCTTCAAAGACCAATACCACCCCGCTAACCAATTACACCGGCACGGCGAAGATCAATAGCGGAAGAATCGCGGCGCACCCTGGCGCGGTGCAGGCCGGCAGCGTTGACGGTGTCTTCTCACCAGCCACTTCGGCCTCAGGAATTTCCAAGGGCATGGCGTTCACCTATTCCGAAGTCGGCAATTTCCAGTTTCTACCCTGGGGGGTTTACGACGATGGCAGCTTCGCCGATGTGGATCGAGGCAAAGCCACGCCCGAATGCTTTATCGATGGCAAGCTCGGCAGCGCCATTGTTCCAGCCGACCCGAACGTCAAGGATGGCAACGGCAAGTACGGCTGTTATTTTGGCGGCACCAAGCCGCCCACCTCCAGCAATACGTCGGGTGGCGCGACTGCATCGTCGCTGTTTTTCGGCCGTTTCATTCCGGATCATTTCTTGGTCACGGCGGGCACCACAAAACCAGCCTGTGCCCCGCCTGGTGCAACAAACCCATTCACCTACTTCGGCCAGGATTTCACCACGGAGTTCACGCTGACCGCGCAAAACGCGAGCGGTAACACCACCCAAAATTACGATGGGAACATCGGCTATGCCAAGCTGCCGCTAACGGCCTGGGGTGCCGCACCGGCTCCGGGTTTTGGCTTCGCCGTGGGCACCTGGTCACCTGCGCAACCCGCAGGAACACCCGCAGCCGTTTTGGCGAACAGTGCAACAGCAGACACAGCACCCACACCCACTGCGACCAACAGCAACACCTGGAGTGCTGGCACCACGACGGTGACAGCAAGGCATATGATCGTGCGCCCGACGAGCGCGCCAGCAGTGCCGACCACGATTACCGTCACGGCCCTGCCGGTCGATTCGGACGGGGTGACGACATTGCCTGTGACACCTTCAACGACACCTTCGCCAACCCTGATTAGCAGCACGCTGCTGCTACAGCGCTTTGGCCGGCTACGCCTGATTCCGGGTCAAGGCTCGAATTTGGCTCCATTTAAGATGCAAACTGAGGTTCAGTATTGGGATGGCACGTATTGGCGCACCAATGTGGCCGACAGCTGCACTACTTTGGCATCGGGAAATTTTGCGGTATCGGGGACAACTGGAACGACTGCTAGTACTGCAGCTGGGATAAGTCAGGGCTACGGCAGCATCTTGCTCACTAGGCCGACCAGCGTCGGCACGGCGACGATTTGCATGGACATGGCAACGACGGCGAATGACTGCACCGTTACTACGCCTCCCAATCTCGGCTACCTGCTCGGCGGTCCAGCCTACAACACGGATCCGAGTGCAACGGTTTTTTTTGGTGGAGCTAGCTCGAATTCCCGTGGTAACTGGGGATATTTGTACCGTCGGGAGAATTTCTAGATGGTGAATCGACCCTTGCTGCGATGTAGCGGTTTCACGTTGGTGGAGTTAATCATGGTGATCATCATGGTCGGAATTCTGGCCGTCGTAGCCATGCCGCGTTTTGCCAGCCGAACTACCTTTGAGACACGCGGATTTGTTGATCAGACTGTGGCAATGCTGGGATACGCACGTAAAGTGGCTGTGGCTTCAGGGCGAAATGTTCGTGTCGTTGCAAGCTCAGGCGGCAACACTTTGACCATGACGATGGCACTGTCGCGTGGAATGTCGCAAACCTGTAGCCCATCGAATGTTGTCGCCAATCCTTCGGCAAGATGGAATACACCTTCTGGCATCAGCTTTGGATCAGCAATAGACACGACCTTTCATGGCGACGGCTCGGCGGCCACGGTGGCCCCGTCCTTCAGTGTGTCTGGGGACGGCACCTATACGATCGACGTTGAATCAACCGGTTATGTTCATTGCAGTTTGGCGACACCATGCGAATGATGGCAGCACCTTCCCTTCGCCGCCAAGTCGGCCTGACCTTGATCGAGCTGATCATCTTTATTGTCGTCGTTTCCGTTGGCCTTGCCGGCATCTTGAGCGTGCTCAACGTTACCGTCTTGCACAGCGCTGATCCCTTGGTGCAGAAACAGGCGCAGGCACTGGCGGAAGGCCTGCTTGAGGAAATCCAGACCGGGTATTTTGCCTATTGCGATGGGGCTGATGTGAATATGAAGTATGGGACCAACACCAACGGTCTTTGCGCAGCTGACACCTATCGTTCAACTCAACCCTGCGCGGAAGGCCGCCCGTGCGACTCGGTCATCCACTATGCCACAGCAGCCGACACTGAAACAGCGCTGCTGTCGGCCTTGCCGGATGAGTCGTCAATATCTGCTCCTGCAGGCTATAACGCCTTTGTTACCATCGGTCCCCAGGCATTAGGCGACATCACCAGTGCTAGTGGCGATGCCTTACTTGTCAGAGTACGGGTAACTGGCCCCGGCAGCATCCAAGCCATCGCTGAAGGCTTTAAGACACGTCAGGCTCCACAATGATTCGACGCAAATCGAGTGCTGGTTTCACCCTGGTCGAGATGATCATGGTCATCGTCATAACTGGGATCATCGCCGGAATGATCGCAGTCTTCATAAATGCACCTATGGAAGGTTATTTCAGCAGCGTTCGGCGCGCGGCACTATCCGAAGAGGCCGATGCTGCCTTGCGCTTTGTGGCGCGCGACCTGCAGTCGGCATTGCCAAACAGCATTACCTGTACCAGCAGTGGTGGGTTGCAGTTCCTGGCAATTCGCTCGGGCGGGCGGTTTCGGGAGGCACAAACCGGCACGCCACTGCGGTTTGGTACTGAAACGACTGGCTTCGATATGATTGGCGGCACTGCAACCTCAGTAACCAGGGATGCGCGCGGCAATAGCGTTTCAGCGTTGCCAAGCAGGGTGATTGTTGGCAACCTTAGTTCAGGCGTGGCCAATTGTCATAGTGACTTTGCCGCCTTTGGCGGCAATGCTGGTACGGGCAATGCTGGTACGCTTTCAAGCATCGGGGGGGGCGGTGTGGTCATCGACCCCTACACCTATCTTCCGGAATGCTACATGGCTTCCCCAATCGTTCAGAATAATTCAACCACCACGGCCAATGAAATCAATGACCGCGAGTTTGGTCGGGTCTATATTGTGGACTCGTCGCCGGTCAACTACGTTTGCAATACAACGGATGGCTTGACAAGAAATGTCGCTGGAGTGGGTACCCCAGTGGTCGCCGCGAGCCATTTGAGTGCCTGCCAAGTGGCTTGCGACAGCACGAAAGCCAGGGTACAACTCATCACCATCAATCTAACGCTGAGGGACCGGGACAACGAGCCCGTCAATATGTTACGGCGCGTAACCATCGTGAACCGACCATGAGCAGACAGCGACAGACAGCAGCCCGGGGGTTTTTGCTGCCATCAGCAATTTTCCTGCTGGTGATTCTTTCCGCATTGGGTGCCTTCATCCTGAATGTCTCAAGCAGTCAGCAGGTTGGGATGGCTCTGGATATAAGGGGAGAGCGTGCATGGCAGGCTGCCAATGCGGGTATGGAATGGGCGCGCTACAGAATCGCTGCCAATCCGAGTAGCCCGACCTGCCCGGTCAACACGACGATGGGTGCCAGCACGTACAGTTTGAGCTTTTCAAATACCAGCACGTTGAGAGATTTTTTCGCCACGGTCGAATGCAATGCATTTCCGGCAGCAGATGTGGACGGTATTTCAACCTGGATGTTTGAGGTGCGCGTCACTGCCTGTAGTCCGGCTGCAGCCACCGAGCCGCGATGTCCTGGAACGCCCACGGCGCTAGGGTACGCAGAGCGTCAACTTCAGGGATTGCTTTCTTTCTAAACAAAAAGACACCCACTTTGTTCCTGCCCACCGGCACCATCTGACCCCGCATAGCCGTTGTAGGGTGTGCAAATTTTAATTTGCGCACGCAGTCACCCCGGGAGGCCCGGCGCGCACCATTTTAACGATCGGCACACGTGCGCAAATGAGATTTGCACACCCTACAAACCGACTATCGATAGGGTCAGACTCGAATGATTTTGGTACTAAACAACGTACAACTACGTTGATCGATGGAGTCTGACATCATCGACCATCGGTTTTCAATGGGAATAAGGAAACCGCTAAACAATAGGTGTCCCTTGTTATCCATCACGTGATTGAGCTGTTGCCGGAAGCACACGAAAAAACCCCGTCTTTTTGCGAAAAGGCGGGGTTTTCGATTTGCGAAGCCCTCGGTGCCTTGAGGGCGAGGAGACTGGTGATCAACCGTGTTCCTTATTAATAGCCCTGCTAATTGATTTCATCAATGGTCGTTGAATATCTCGGCCAGAGTGCAGGAATCAAGAATGCGCTCCGCCCAAGCTTCCAACTGGTCAACCGTAGCGGTTCTGAGGCGCGCTCGAACATCGTCGGGGACCGAGCCGAATCGTTTAACAATCAGACGTTCAAGTAGCATGGATTCTCCTTTGATCATGCCTTCGATCTCGCCTTTTTCTCTCTCTGCCCGAAGCTCGCTGA
>NZ_JBMOJE010000228.1:0-4518 GCF_049316945.1 Propionivibrio sp.
CCACCGCGTGTGAAGCGCCAGCTTCGAGCAGGGTTTGGGCGGCGTTCATGCTCATGCCGGGTTCGCTCACACTTTGATTTCAGAAATCTGTCAAAGGGCTAGTCAATTTCAATGCCGTTGCGCTTGATGACGGAGCCCCAGCGAGCGTAGTCTTTGCGAAGTGTTGCGCTGAGCTCCATTGACGTCGATGACATCGCGTCAAGCCCGGCATTGGTCAGCAGCGACCTGACTTCCGGTAATTTGATGATCGCTGCAATTTCGGTGTTTAACCGATTGATCACCGGAGCCGGAACCTTTGCGGGAACAAAGAACGCGTACCAGATATCCACATTGACACCGCTGACGCCCAACTCCTGAATCGTCGCCACACCGGGCGCGACCGGGTGGCGCGCGGCACCACCCACAGCGAGTGCGATCAATTTTCCGGAACTCACAAAGTTCTGTGCCACATGAACTGGCAGAAAACCCACCATCAGTTCACCGCCTAATATGTCCTGCACAAAACCTGAGGTCCCTTTGTACGGAACATGCAGCAAGGTGAGTTGCGTTTCGCTCTTGAACAGTTCCATCGCCATATGGTGCGGCGTGCCGATGCCAGGTGAACCGTAATTGACGAAGCCCGGTTTGGCCTTTGCCAGCGCAATCAACTCCTGCATCGACTTGATCCCGGATTTCGGACTGGCCACCAGCATCAATGTGCCGTAGGCGGTCATCGACACAGACGCGAAGTCCTCAACCGGATTGAAAGCAACGTTTTTATAAAGCTGAGCTGCCATCAGCATCGTGTTGGCACCCATCAACATGGTGTAGCCATCGGGGTTGGCTTTGGCGACATTGTCAGCACCGATATTTCCGCTAGCGCCAGGGACATTTTGCACGACAACAGGCTGCCCCAGGCGTTCACTCAGTTTGGGTGCAACCGTGCGGGCAATGGTGTCCATGCCGGTGCCCGGCGTGAACGGCACAATGATCTTGATGGTCTGAGCGGGCCACACCTGAGCCAGCGAAAAGGTGCTAAGCGCCATCAATAATCCAGCCAAAGTAACGCGGATCTTCATGATTGTCTCCTCTTATTGTCTAACTCAAGAAACCGTGTTCCGTTCTCAGAATTTCACCGTCATGTTATTCCTCTTGGCGAGTTCATCGGCCTCGATTGCGAGCAGCATTTGATCGTCAACTGTTACAGGTCCCGCGCATGACACGGGCTCTGACGACGTGGATACTGTTCGTCTGGACGATACTAATTGGCTTGGAAAGCCACGACAATGTGCCACTTCAAGATCAAGTCTTTTCCAAATCGAGATAAGTCGTGGACACAATCACAAACCTCAAAGCATTTGTTGCAACGGCCGATGCCGGGAGCCTTTCAGGCGCAGCGCGTCAACTGGGTGTTGTGCCGTCTGTTATTTCCAAACGAATTGATCAACTCGAATGGCGCATCCGAGCGCCGCTTTTCAACCGCAGCACCCGCAAACTGGCTTTGACCGATGTCGGAGAACGCTATCTGCCTACGGTTCGAAAGGCAATCCGGCAGGTGGATGACACGCTTGCCGGCATGGCCCGCGCCAGTGGTGAACTCGAGGGGCATATCAGGGTCAAGATACCTACCACTCTGGGAGTGCTTTATCTCAGCGAGATTCTCAACAATTTCCTTCGAAGCCAACCCATGATCAGCATGGACATCGTTCTGGCCGACCGGTCGGTGAACCCATTGGAAGAAGGTTTTGATATCGCAATCGGTGCACTGCCGGAGTTGTACGGGCAAGTGCAGGACTTGCCCTTGTGCCTGATGAAACGCTTTTTATGCGCCGCTCCGAGCTATCTGGAACGCCGGGGCGCGCCGCTGCGCCCAGCCGACCTGGTTGACCATGATTGCCTTGTATTTACGACTTCGGGCGCCCGTTGGGAATTTCAGAGCGACCAGGGCTTGATCGGCATCGATGTGCGGCCCAAATTGCGCACCAACCATGGCGCTGCGATCTGCCAGGCCGCACTCGCTGGAAGCGGCATCGCGGTGCTGTCCGACTATCTGGCCAGTGCCCCCTTGAAGTCCGGTCAGTTGCTTGAAGTCCTTCCGGGCTTTGCAGTACCAGGGCTTTGGCTCAAAGCCCTGGTTCCGAGTAGCCGCATTGAACTACCGCGGGTTCGCATATTGCTGGATTGGCTCGAACAGAGTCTCAAACCGCTGCCACCCTGGGACACCACACAGCGCGCTAACGCCTGAGGTCAGGGCGAGCCGGTCTTTCAGTTTTTGCCCTTGGCACAAGCCCGTATGAAGGTCTTGAAACTCTCCGCTGCCGGTGACAGCGTTCTCCCTTGACGTGTGATGAAGGATATTTCACGGCGGATCGCGGGCTTCACCATCTTCTTCACTTCGATCTTGTAAACCCGAGTCATCGGGCTAGCGTATGACGGCAAGACGGCCACACCCAGACCCGCGTCCACCATGCCAACCACTGTTGACAGATAGGCCACTTCGTAGGCGTCCTGAAGTTCGAGGCCGGCATCAATACGGCACTTCTTGATGAGTTGGCCGACGGAATTGTCTGGAGTCAGCGAAATGAACGGATGTCCTGCCAAATCCTGCCAGGCGACGCTGGCTTTTCCGGCCAGGGGATGCCCTGCGGGGCAGGCCAGCACCAGGGTGTCGGCCATGAATGGCTCGGCCACCAACTCACGCCCCGATCTTTCGAATGTTCCGATGCCGAAGTCAACCTCAGCATCACGGACTTTGGGCTGAATCAAACTGGCCAACGTGTCTTGAAGAATGACCTTGATTCCGGGGTACATGGCAGCATATTCACCAATGATCTTTGGCAGCCAGATGGATGCCATGAGCGGTGTCGCCGCCACCGTCACCCGACCGCGCCGCTTTGCCACCAACTCCTTGGAACTCGCCAGGGCATTGGTGAGGTCGGCCAGTACTTTCTCGGCGACCGGACAAAACTCGCGCCCGGCATCAGTGAGTTGCACCAGACGCGTCGTTCGATGAAACAAGCGCAACCCAAACTGCCCCTCCAGCTCACTAACCAGCACACTGACAGCGGACTGTGTCAGATGCAGCCGCGTTGCCGCTGCTGTAAAGCTTCCGGTCTGCGCGACGCTCAGAAAGGCGCTGATCTGTTTTACCGTGACATTCATGAATTAAATTCATCAACAAATGAAAAGAATGAAATGGCATTATGGGCGCAGATATGGCAATCTCACCTCAGTCGATCCCGCAACTTACAAGGAGACTGAAATGAAGCTCGATATCTTCAATCACATTTTTCCCCAAGCCTTTTACAAAAGAGCGCTCGAAGTCGTGCCCAACGGCAAGGACATGTTTAAACGGGTGCGCGATATTCCCTACATCGTTGATCTAGATGAGCGCTTTCGGATCATGGACCGTTTCGACGACTATGCGCAGGTTATCTGCCTTGGTTCACCGCCGATCGAGGTCTTTGGGCCACCACCGGGTTCCACTGAGATGGCACGACTGGCGAACGACGGAATGGCCGAACTCGTGGCGAAACATCCAGGACGTTTCCCTGCATTCATTGCTTCCCTGCCGATGAACGATCCAGCCGGTTTGCTGCGTGAAGCAGAACGCGCCATCGTTGAACTGGGTGCCGTCGGCGTGCAGGTTTTTACCAATGTCCTCGGCAAACCATTGACCGCCCCGGAAACCTTGCCACTGTTTGACCTGATGGCCAAGCTGGACTGCCCCATCTGGCTGCATCCGGCACGCGGCGCCGACTTTGCGGACTACAAAAAGGAAACAAAAAGTCATTACGAAATTTGGTGGACACTTGGGTGGCCCTATGAAACCAGCGTAGCGATGGCCCACATGGTGTTCGAAGGCCTGTTTGACAAGCACCCGGATCTCAAGGTCATCACCCATCACATGGGCGGCATGATTCCCTATTTTGAGGGGCGAGTCGGTCCGGGCTGGGATCTGCTGGGCACTCGCACCTCGGATCAGGACTATTCATTGCTCCTGAAGCAACTGAAGAAACGTCCTCTGGACTACTTCAAGATGTTCTATGCCGACACCGCGCTATTTGGCGCACGCAAGGCGACAGAACTCGGGCTCGATTTCTTTGGTGTCGACAAGGTGATGTTTGCCTCCGATGCACCGTTTGATCCAGAAAAAGGAGCCGCCTACACGCGCTGGACCATCGAAATCATCGATTCCATGGACCTCACGCCCGAGCAACGATATGCCATCTACGAAGGCAATGCGCGTCGTTTGCTGAAATTGAAGTAGACACATAAGGTCGCAGACTTTCGAACTTGGGTGGCAGCTCGGGTTCTGGTCTGATGACCGGTGCGAAGCGCCGGGCGTTGACGCTAGGCAACGCGCGCCATTTGTTGCAATGCATTGATTGGCGGTATTCCAACCAGAGCGATGCGAGCTCGAAAGTCAGGGGGCTGGACATGGCACTATTCCCCGCGCAATCGCTGATCCGCGAAGTCGGACTGCGCGCCATCGAAGCCCAGGCCGGTCTGCTGCTGGTTCCCCTTTTCTGCCAGCCA
>NZ_JBMOJE010000229.1:0-4491 GCF_049316945.1 Propionivibrio sp.
CTGGCACCATTAGGCCGCGATTCGGTGGCTCCAATGGGGCGAGATTTGTCAGCTTAGCGCCCTATTTATTCCTTCATCTTCTGGCTGACCGAAAGCTGAACCCGGGCGCAGTAAAACTAGATGTTGGCCAAGGCGACATGACTGCCCTGTTGCCGCTGATTGTGAATGAAAATCTTTCTGCTTTTGCTACAGCGTTCCCCTGTTTTGTAGGTGACGACCTCACCAGACGATTACCACCGGAGTTACTGAAGGCACTGCTGGACGCGGGGTGCCGGATGCTGCCAGAAGATGCGCAGCATCACTCCAACGAACCAACCAAGCCAGTGTTACCGCCTTCTGCTCACTGGTTAAGCGGCAATTGGTATCTTGCTCCGCCAGCCAGAACTTCGGGAAACCAGGCCGCCTCGCGAGCATTGTCACTCAAGCTGCTGCAACGAGTTGCTGCAGATGCCGATACCTGTGAGATCGAGGCTATTTTCCGACAGGATCCGGTTCTGGCTTACCATCTGTTACGCCTCGTCAATTCGCTGGGCGTCGGCGTAGGCCGGCATATATCCAGCTTTTCGCAGGCAATCCTCATCCTTGGGCGCCAACAACTAAAGCGCTGGCTTAACCTGATGCTGTTTGCGGCCTGCCGGGACGACTACCGTTCCAACATGTTGCAGGCAAGGGTGGCTATTCGCGCTCACAGCATGGAATTGCTTGCCAAAGCTGGTGGGCTTGATCGATCAGAGCAGGAACATGCATTCATGGCCGGAATGTTCTCGCTGCTTGGAGTTTTGTTCGGCAAACCACTGACCGAGATTCTGAAGCCTCTGAAACTGAACGATTCACTGACTGATGCGGTACTTGCTTACAAAGGAAAACTCGGGCACCTGCTTCAGGCCGTGGAATGTGCTGAACGAGCAGATGAAGCCGGACTGATCAGCCTGCTTGACAGCTTGAACCTGTCGTCAGCTGATTTCAATTCGCTTAACATTGAGGCACATCAATGGATGCTGAGCGTCATCCAAGACAAACAGGATACAGTTGATGCCTGATGCGCGGCTTGAATACTGTCTTGAACTTTGTACCAGGGCACGCGATCTGGGTGGCGATGAGCTTTCTGGAGCTCTGATCGAATTACAACAGTCGCTACGGTCGATGGCGACCGACAATACCAAGTCTGGATCGGAAACGACACGTCATGACCCGGAAGTTGATGGCTGGACTAATGAGCCGGTTATCACCATGGATATGGTCGGCTACCTGACCGGCTGGAACAAGGGTGCCCAGATACTGTTCGGCTACACAGCGGAGGAAGCGATTGGTCAGCACATTCTGTTTCTTTACGCTGATGAACCTGACGACATCAATTGCGAGATTAACGAATTATTTCTCGACCACGACAATCCTTTGATGGAAGTTCGGCGCCGCAAGAAATCGGGCGAGACATTTCGCGCCAATCTCTCGTTGAAACATATTCTTGACGACAACAAAGAACCCATCGGAATGGCGGCCCACCTTTGTGAAATTGCCGACCGTCTATCCATAGAAGAGAAGCAACGCCTGCATGCGCGGATCATTGAGGATAGCGACGAGGGGATTCTGATTACCGATTCCGACGAACTGATTGTATCGGTCAACTCGGCGTTCTCGCGAATTACCGGCTATTCAGCCAGAGAAGCCATCGGCAAAACCCCCGATCTTCTTCGTTCAGGAGTGCATAGTGCCGATTTCAGGTCGGAGGTGCGCGGTGCAATGCATGGAGCAGGTGCATGGCATGGTGAAATCGTCGGCAAACGGAAAAATGGCAATTTGTTCCCGCAATCGGTCTCTATCGGGGTTGTGCGCAATACGGGAGGTGTCGTCACACATGCTTTCTCGATTTTCTCCGATATCAGTGTTTTGCGTGCCGCTGAAGAACGCATGCAGCGGATCATCAATTACGATAGTCTGACTGGCCTGCCAAATCGCACGCTGTTCCACCAGCTTGTAGAGCAGTCACTGACTGCGGCACGTCGTAACAACGCTCACTGTGCCTTGCTGGTCATCGACCTCAACCGTTTCACCTCGGTCAACGATTCACTTGGCCATGAAGTAGGCGATGAGTTATTGCGACAGGTCGGCCAACGCTTCCGGGAAGCGCTGCGCAAGGAAGATATCCTGGCCAGAGTCGGAGGCGATGAGTTCGTCGTGGCACTAATCAGCGTCCAGAAAAGCGAGCACAGCGGCCTTGTCGCAGAAAAACTGCTCAGCTCACTTGAAACGCCCTTCGTTATCGAGTCGCACGCCTTGCACATCAGCGCCAGCATCGGCATCGCGATCTACCCTGAGGACGGCCTCAGCACAGCCGCGCTGCATCGCTTTGCGGATGTCGCAATGCAACGCGTCAAGCAGAACAACGAGTCCTCCGGCTACCTGTTCTACAGCCCGGAAATGAACGTACGCGCCAAAGAGCAATGGCAACTTGAAGGCGAGTTGCGCGAGGCGCTGACCGGCTACCAACTCCTGTTGCACTACCAGCCAAAAGTCAGCTTGCGAAGCGGACGAATTGTCGGCGCCGAGGCACTCATCCGCTGGTCTCATCCAGAACATGGCATGATCCCGCCGAGCAAATTTGTACCGATTGCCGAAGAAACCGGCTTGATCCTTGAATTGGGTAACTGGGTAATCGAAGAGGCTTGCCGCCAGATTCGGAGTTGGCTGGATAGCGGGCTCGAACCGGTCCCGATCGCCGTTAACCTCTCGGCAAGACAATTTGACAATCTACTTCCGGATCGACTTCAAGCCGCAATCGAACGTCATGGTGTTCCTTGCGAGTGCCTCAAACTGGAAATCACGGAGAGTCTGCTCGTTCGAGGTCCTGAAAAAGTCATTCCGATCATGAACAAACTGGTGTCCATGGGGTTCAATCTATCGCTGGATGACTTTGGCACCGGTTACTCCAGCCTGGCCTATCTCAAGAAATTTCCGATTACCACGCTCAAGATCGACCGCGCCTTCGTAATAGGCGTCCCGGACGACCAAAACGACTGCGCCATCGCCCAAGCCATCGTTACCATGGGTAAACAACTGCGTCAGGAGATCGTCGCCGAAGGCGTTGAAACCCGGGAACAAATGACTTTCCTGCGCAACTTGGGATGTGACCAATTGCAAGGTTACCTATTCAGTCCGCCTGTTGCGGCCGCAGACTTTGAATGCATGGTCAGGGAGAAACGGCACCTGTCCCTCGACTGAGAGGCTGTGAAAAAATGCCTGAACACCCACCCCAGCGCCGCAAAGGTGAGCGAAGGAAATGCAGAGCCGCAAGGTCTCGCAGAGAAAGCCCTAAAAACAATGTGGGTTCTCTGCGTTTTCTTTGCCCCTTTGCGTCTCTGCGGTGGATTATTGATATTTTCACAGCCTCTAAAGGCGCCGCACTGCCTGGATTTCAACCAAATCTCAAGCACTCGAAGCCGGAACCAGCGCGGAGTTCTTGGAAAACAATGAAGCTGACATTTCTATCCATTGCTTTCCGTTTCCTCCGCGCTGCTGTTTTTTCGGCTTGCTGATTACTGATTACTGAATGGCAATCTGCCTGGTTTTCGCGGCTGCGCGTTTGGGTAAATTCAATTCAAGCACCCCGTTGGTGTACTTCGCTACAACTGCAGCATCATCGACCTCCTGACCCAGAGCGAACGAACGCGACACCCTCCCGTAGTAACGTTCGCTGCGCAGCACCTTGCCTCCTTCCTTCACTTCCTTTTCGTTCTTTACTTCAGCGTCGATATAAACCTGGCTACCTTCCACCGTTACATGAATGTCCTCTTTCTTTACTCCAGGAATCTCGGCATGAACGGTGTAAGCCTTGTCGTCTTCGCTGACATCAATTTTGATCTGGATTTCCTGCTGCCCTTCAAAGCGTACAGGACGCATAAAAAAGCCGCGAAAGAGATCATCAACCGCATCATCGGCGGCGTTATAGCGCAATATGTTAGCCATTTCATCCTCCTGATTAAAAAACCGGGTTCTTCCCGTACAAAAATATGTGGTCTCCCCCAATCGATTTCAAGAGGTTCTTAGCCGTTTTCGAATTACCAGCATCTGGATGCATTTCAGGCATCGGCTGGATCATCCACGCACTCCTGCTCTTGGTCTGGCTAGCAACTGGGGCATAAGCGCAGGGCTACGTTCATGCCCCGCGTGTTATCGCCACGTTGGTGCAGGGACAGGCAGCGGAGCTAGGAGTCGGGATCAGACAGAACTCCGGCCTGGTGGCCATCGAGTTCTACTGTGACTCAGCAACCATGGGTAGTTCGGAGGGGTTCTTCCGAATCGGACGCATGCTGGCCAAAAGCTCACTTAATCTGCGCAACCCGCGCCTGGCGAATGCCTAGCTAGCACTCGCGGCCCGCCTCGGCCACCGCCTTGTCCAATGAGGTATGAGCCTGAACGAGGGCTGTGATGCAACTCATACTGAGAGCGCCGAGTTGGTAATGCCTGACATTCGCCAAGGTGGAAGTGCCTATT
>NZ_JBMOJE010000230.1:0-4449 GCF_049316945.1 Propionivibrio sp.
CTTCGACGCGGGCAACCTTCAGCCTGTTGCACGTGCGCTGCGTCAAAAATTCCCGCTCCTTACGCTGGTCATTGCGGCTGACAACGACGCTGAAGCACCCGGCAACCCTGGCCTAACAGCAGCCACGGCGGCGGCACGATCCGTCAATGCGGCGCTGGCCGTGCCGACCTTTGCCGAGGTAGCCCATGTCTGATCTTTCCGACTTCAACGACCTGGCCAGAGAGGCTGGGCCCGGCGCTGTGGCGACTTTAATCACTTCGGCCATATCAACGCATAAAGCCGCGAATGAAAACGCCGCTAATCGCAGCGATGCAATGCGCATGGATCAACTGTTAGCAACTGTGGAAGAGTGGCCCGATCCGATGATCCCCGGCATCAAGAGTACGCCGGAGATTCCCGCTTCGCTGCTTCCGTCATGGGTTGGCGACATGGCGCTGTCCGTCGCTGATAGTACGCAAACACCCCCAGCCATGGCGGTAGCGTTGGCGCTGTCGGTACTGGCTACCGTTTTGCAGCGGCGCTTTGAAGTGGTTCCGTTTGGCGAGGGCGACGACTACACCGAGCCGCTGTCACTTTGGACGTTGACCGCCATGCCGAGCGGTGCACGCAAGACGGCAGTTATCAACGCACTAACCGACCCACTGATGAAATGGGAGAAGCTCGAACGTGACCGGCTGCGGCGCGAGATCATCACCGTCAATGCCGCGCGTGCTGTGGCTAAAAAACGTATCGACAAGCTGGTTATTGACGCGGCAAAAGCCGCTGGCTATGAGGCACGGAAATCAATCCAGGAAGAGATCGAAATCGAAGAGGACACCATGCCGGCCGAAATCTTCCCACCAAAATTATTCACTGGCGATACCACGGCGGAAACGCTTCAATCCATGCTGGTAAAGCAGGGTGAGCGCATGGCGGTACTCACCGACGAGGGCGGCATCTTTCTGGTTATGGCCGGATTGTATTCTGGCGGCAACGCGAGCCTTGACGTATTCCTACAAGCCCATGCTGGTTCTCCGGTGCGAGTAGATCGTGCCGAGCGCGAGGCTTATCTCGAACACCCGGCGCTGTCGTTTGGCCTTGCACTGCAACCCGGCATTCTTTCTGATGTAGCCAGCGGTAGGCGGTTCCGTGATAGCGGACTGTTGGCGCGATTCCTTTACGCCATGCCGGTAAGCAATGTCGGCAAGCGTGACGTGCGGCGGCGCGTGCCGATACCTCCCGGCGTTCGCTCCTCCTACGAAGCCGGAATCTTCGGGCTGCTTGACAAGCGACCCTTGCAGCCATTGCCGCCTGTGCTTCTCCCATTCTCGGACGCGGCGAAAGAACTATGGCTGGATTTTGCTGAAGAGATCGAGCGGAGCCAAGGCGAGGGCGGAAAGCTCGAATCCATCTCTGATTGGACATCAAAGCTCCCCGGCGCGGCGGCGCGGATGGCTGGTCTGATCGAGCTAGCTGAGGTAGGTCTGGGCGCTTACCACATCAGCGAAGGCGCGGCGGCGCGTGGCGTGGCGCTGGCGCGTGCGCTGATTCCCCACGCTCAGGAAGCATTCGGGCTGCTGGGTTCCGACGCGGCGGACGTTGATGCAAAAGCCATGTTGATGTGGATACGTGCCGAGGGCAAGGCTTCCTTCCAGAGACGTACTTGCCAGAAAGCAATGGAGGGCCGGTTCCGTTCCGTCGAGCGCCTGATTAAGGCGGCTGACCGGCTGGTTCAGCAGGACGTTTTACGCGAGGAAAAGCGCGCAAACAAGGGTGCTCGCGCCAGCGTTTGGTATCGGGTAAATCCAAAGTGTTTATCTACTTAGTCGGTTATTCGCCATAAAACCATTTTTAAAGTCTTTTTCTTTATACATATGAATGGCTTGCACGCAGAGCGCCACCGACTAACGAAAAACTCGACTAACTCGACTAACCGGGTTTGTCGAGTTAGTCGAGTTTTTCGTTAGTCGACAGCCTTATGCGCGTGGTTCTCGCAAACAATTTAACCAACAGGATAGGAAGACCTGGGGGAGGATGGTATGGAAATAGCCTTAATTACCCAGAGGGTATCTGGCAACGGTTTCATCTTTCATCTGGGACGGTAGTAAAGCCCGTAATCATCTTTGTGCCAAGTGCTACCTATGAAGCGATATTCGACTTCAACTATGTGGCTACCAAGACAGTCGAATGCGAGTGGCCTAGGCAGTTCTCCCTGACTCTCGCCTCAGCTCTGGCCCGCCCGATGATCGCCAACTCCGCCTGCTTGAATGAAAAAGGTACTCCCGGCGACCTCCACACACGGGTAGTTAGAACCTTGTTATTAGGCCAGATATAGAATTTTTATCGTTGGTTCAGCTTTTGGTTGAGGATTGTCAATGAAGATGAAAGAACTTGTCTATGCCCTGAAAATCAGTGAATCGATGGGGTACAGACTCAAAAAAGAAGGAATGCCAACCCACTCAATCGAGGCCGCTGAAAAATGGCGGGCAAAGAACCTCGACCCAGTGAGGACGAAAGAAAACCGCGTTGATGGCAACACCGGCGAAAAAACGATGATGCCAAAACGACCGGCGGAAACAAGCGGGAGCATTGACCCGTTTTGGGGTTGCCTGGAGGACTGGTTTCGTGTTCGGCTGCCGCGTGTGTTGTTCGATCCGTACCTTATCGCCGCAGCATCAGCAGATTTAGACATTCACATGACTGGGGCGCAAGCCATTCGACTTGGGCAATTCCTTTTCTTGAATTACACGGGTATTGCTGGAAAGGGTGATTCTGTTGGGTTTGAGATACCAGGCAACCTTAACCACCCCCCAAAATCATCAGGATTCACAGAGGAGGCCAATCGAATCGATTGCTTGATGGAGCAAATAAATTCTGAAATGAATGGATCCACGGAAAGGTTTTGTGGTGTTACCGCATGAAGCCATTCGAGTCCGCGAAATATCTCCAGTGCCTGTTGGGTTTCGTAGCCACCGACCCGCACATTCCTGCGTATATCAAAACTTGGTTCTGCACTTCCGCATCCCGTCGGCTTGCTGACCCTTCCACCAAACTTGACCAGCTGCTTGGCCTGCGTTCGCGAGCTGGCGGACGGCATACGCTGTACTGCTCAATTCCGGAGCGCGATGAAAGAATACGCACGCTGGCCTTCTCGCTAGCTTTGCCAACGGTGAAAGCACAAGCGGAAGAAATCACCCGCAAAAAAAATCCGGAGAACTCCGCGAATTCGAGAAGCTTGGCCGCATACCCGGCCCTGTACGCCTGGCGCAAATCATCTCGAAAACATGACATGGTTGCACATCGTTATCACGTTTAGACAAAGCGTTGCAAAGTGGGCGTACTCAAAAAGGAGCCACCATGTTTACCCCCTCTGAACGCGCAAGATTTGCAACTTTCAAACGAAATACAACCATCCTAGAACAGACTGCCCCCGCGTCCGCTGGCGGATTGTCTGTCGCCGTCATCTCCGGCAAGGTGCGGCTCACGACCTGGATACCGGAGCAAGAAATTACCATTGCTCTGACCATTCGAGAAATGTTCGCCCTGCGCTGCTTCTTCAACATGGTTGTCGACGCGGTGATAAACGGCACCGACTACCCCGACGCGATGATTGGACGGCGTCAATGAAGCGCACAGCCTACGGGAGCATTAAGCTAGACGTTCGCGCCATTGCTGCCGACCGGGCCGTGCCTTGCGTGCTATCCACCAACGAGGCCATCGAGCGTGGCGGATATTCTGAAATCCTCGACCACTCGCCCGAGTGTGTCGACCTGACCCGTGCTGCGGACGGACTGGCCCTGTTGCTGAACCATGACCAGTCAAAAGCCATCGGTCGTATCGACTCAATCACGAACGACGGAAGCAAGCTGCGCGGCATGGCGCGTTTCGGCACCAGTGCCGACGCACAGCAAGCCAAGGCCGATGTTGAAACCGGAATCCTCCCGTCATTATCGGTCGGTTATCAAATATCGGAATACCAAAACGAAGCAAACGGGGTGCAGCGTGTAACGCGCTGGTCTCCTCTTGAAGTATCCCTCGTGGCCATTCCCGCCGATACCGGCGCTGGAATGTACCGCTCACAAACCACCAATGGAAACAAAATGAATATTCAAACCCGCTCTGCCATCGAATCACTTGGCGCTACGCATCGCCTGCCTGCCGACTTCATGGAGCGCATGCTCTCCAGCGACAAGACTATCGACCAGGCAAAAGACGAAATGCTCGAATTCATCGCCACCCGCGATGCAGGCGGCCCCGGTCGTCGCCTGCCGTTTGATGAAGGCCATCAGGTTACAGCCAGCAATGGCATTTCAAACGCGCTTGATGCCCGTCTTGGAATCAAGGGATCGCGTGGCGATGCTCGAAGCCTGGTTGAAATCGCTGTCTCCTGCCTTGAGCTGTCTGGCGTTCGCAACGCCCGTTCAATGTCGCGCAACGAGATCGCCACACGGGCTATGTCTACGTCTGACT
>NZ_JBMOJE010000231.1:0-4391 GCF_049316945.1 Propionivibrio sp.
CAAATCGCGGTACCAAAGTCTATGAAACTTTGGTGTCGTTTGTTTAAACGCACCCAACAGCCAAACAACCAACAGCCAAGACAGCCAAATGCCAAGACCCCTGGCTCAGGCGTGACAGATGCAGGTCATTCAACATGCTCTGCTGTGTGCCTTAGTGTCAACTAGCTATTCCGAAGCTCCGAAGCCAACATGCGGTAAAAAACAGTTCTGCATTGATTGAGGCTTTTTTTACATATCATCGACTTAAAATTACATTTATCAAACCGTAATTTACATAATTACAGTTACACCGTAAATTACAATTTGACCACACCGCATAGCCGTGGCTATGCAAATCCCTGGAAGTCCATAAGTCCTAGACCGTCGGTATAAGGTCAAGGCAAAACATTTACGGAAATTCACCATGAGTGACCATTCACCCGCGCGCACGCCTGCCCGCGCGTGAGACTCAAGTGCCGGGGCCGGTCAGGTCTTTGGCAAGCACCGACTTGCTAGACGGGGGTGTAAGCCGGAACCCCTAAATTGGTACAGGTGGTGCGGCAGTCGGCGCATCCTCTGGTGCAGCAGTCGGCACTGCATCAGGTGGCACCGAGGCATCAGCCGACTCGATGGCAGTAGGCACCTCGGCAGCCGACTCGCTTGCATCAGGCTTTGGCGGCTTGGGCGATGCCGATTACCGGGCAGGCGGTATAAAGCGGATTCTCAAAGCCATCAAGGAACGAACCAAGCATGCTCGATAAACCCGTCAAGACGTTGGCCGATAAGCTGGCACAGGCCAAGGCCCGAGGCGGCAAGGGTGCCGCTGTCGCCCCTCCAGCCAAGCCCGAACCCGCGCAGTTGCGCCTTGATATTTGGCCTGATGCCGTGCGCGGTGTGCCGAATTCTTTCCTGCGAAGTGCCTTGTTTGGCGTGTCCAACATCCGTAAAACATACAGCAATCGCACACTCATTGCCGCCGTGGATGGCTATGAAATCCGGTTTTTCGGCACGTCATTCAACCAGACCGACCTCGATGTTTGGGAAACGCTGCTGCACTTGGCGCGACTCCAGCCACTCGGCACGAAAGTGGAGTTCACCGCCCATTCATTGCTCAAAGAGTTGGGGCGCAGCACCGGTGGCAAAGACCACGAACAACTCAAGGAAGAACTGGCTCGGCTTGGTTCTGGCTGGACTGAAATTACAGACACCAAGGCCAAAAAGACTTTCGCCGGAAACTTCATCAGTAGCTTTGTCCGGGATGACGAAACAGAGCGTTATGTGGTCAGTTTCACGCCGGAAATGGCCCAACTTTATGAGGCTGGTCATACCCTAATTGATTGGTCTGAGCGAAAAGCGCTTGGTAAAAACAACCTTGCCAAATGGCTGCATGGTCACTATGCAAGCCATGCCAGCCCTTTCCACTACAAGACTGGGACACTGCGGGATTTAAGCGGTAGCGACACAACGGGACTTAGAACGTTTAGGCAAAAACTAAAGAAGGCACTCGACGCGCTGAAGGCTATCGGGGCAATACTGAATTGGTCGATTGATGATGACGATTTGGTTCATGTTGCGCACGTTCCGAGCAGGACACAACTAAAGCACCTCAAGAGAAAAAAAGTATGAATAAAAAAGCGACTCAAAAAAAGTCAAAACCAGAAAAACTAACCTACCGCGACCCCTACGCATGGAATGCCGTGGCTAAGAAAATGAGAGGTGAATGGACTCCAGAGGATGAGGTGATAGAAGAAGCTCGAATTGCAGCTCATAAAGCCGAATTCAAGAAGTTGCAAGCCGAACAAAAAGCCAAACCAAAACGCAAAATCTAACCCCCACCTTGGCACGGGTTTGCGGATGCGGTGGCACGGGTTTGCGGATGCGGTGGCACGGGTTTGCGGATGCGGTGGCACGGGTTTGCGGATGCGGTGGCACCCCGTTTTCCATTGGGAAACGGACAAGTGCTAATCTTCTCTTAATCTTTTTTTAATCCGCGTGCGCGATGGATAACTTTTATCGCCCTGTGGATAACCGGGTCAGGACATCCAAACATCCGCTTTCCAATGTGAAGTCAGGGGGTCAGGAGTCAATCGCGGTTTGTTTAGTCCGGTGCCAATCGATAGGGGGTGTGCAGTTGAAACTTCACTTTTCTGCGCCGCCCGCAGGTTTTGGATTGTTTTATGCTGGCTGGCGGTCTGGCGCTAGTCGGGCTGGATTTGCGGCGACGGAATTTTCGGCGGTTCCGGCTTAGACCCCAATGGCACTGACTTAAGAGGTTCCCGTTCGGGCTGAGCTTGTCGAAGCCTTCGTGAACCCTTCGACAAGCTCCGGGCGAACGGGAGAATTTGGCAAGCAATTGTGCTTAAGTCAGTGCCATTGGGCTTAGACCCCCTAGAATCAGCTAGGCTCAAATGAAGATATAAACTAATCATTACATGAAGATCATTGCAATCATCAATGAAAAAGGTGGCACCGGCAAAAGCACCATTGCCACCAACTTGGCAACGGCATTGCACCGACAAGGGCAACGTGTTGTTTTGATTGACGCTGACCAGCAAGGCACGGCACGCGATTGGAGGGCCGCAAGTCCTGAAGATGCTGACCTGCCGCCTGTCGTCGCCATTGACCGCCATCAGATGCTCGCCAGCTCGCTCGCTGGCGTACTGGCTGACATTGCCATCATCGACGCGCCAGCGAAGGCTGAAAGCATGGCCGCTGCCATCATCCGGGCCGCTCACGTTGCCTTGGTGGTGATTCAACCAAGCGCCGCTGACATTTGGGCGTCTGCTGCTGCTGTGAAGCTGATTCAAGCCAAACGAGCAATCGGTGGCGAGATTCAAGCAGCCTTCGTGATCAACCGTGCCAGTGGCAACACCACGATCTCAAAAACCATTATTGATGGGGCGTGGAATGACTACGAAGGCATCGAGCAGCTCACGGCCACCATCGGTAACCGGGTTGTATTCGCCAACGCAATGGCCGCTGGGCTGTCCGTCCTGGACATGACCGACACCATCGCAAAAACCGAAATTTTCAACATCATCAAAGAAATGGAAACAGCGCTATGGCTAAACCCTTGACCATCAAAACAAAGAAGACCGAAGACGTTCGCCCGTCCGTGCCAGTGGCTGAAGTCACAAAAGAAACACCTGTCCGGCTGAATCTGAACATTGCACCATCACTGCGCGACACCTGGAAGATGGAAGGCGTGAAACGGCGTATGACCATGACAGGCATGATTGAAGCTGCCATGAATGAATACCTGAATAAGAAGTAATGAAGATTTGAAGATTTAATGATATGATTATTTCTTCAAATGTTTTGGTGCAGGGGGTTGTAAGCCCAAACCAGCGGAATTTGTCCATGCCACGTTTTCGTTGTCACTTTGAGCATCCTTCGCGTGACATAGTCCATGAGACGGGTAATGTGACTCAATTTTGGTCAATTCTGGTGCTACTTTTCGGTGTCACACGAACGACCGTTCATTTGACGCATCGTTACATGCAAAAAATCGGTGCTTTTCAGGTATCGGACAAATTCCGTCGGTTTGCGCTCAGAACCCCTAAACCCCGTCTTCTAAAATAGACTTTCTCAAATCCTAGTCAACTGAACCAGTGCCAAGTGGCATTCATGTCCTATGCCATTTCTCGATTGGGTCAACAAAGCCCAGGCGCAGCGCACCACTGCCAATGTTCCCTATCACTTGTTGCAGTTTCAATCTACCCACGGCGACCAACAATCGGAAAACCTGCTGATTCAGGGCGACAACCTGCTGGCGCTCAAGGCGTTGTTGCCCTTTTATCGCGGACGGGTGAAATGCATCTTCATTGACCCGCCTTACAACACCGGCAGCGCGTTTGAGCACTACGACGACAAATTGCAGCACTCGCAGTGGCTCAGCATGATGCTTCCCCGGCTGGAGCTGCTCAAAGACCTGTTAAGCCCGGACGGCAGCATTTGGGTCACCATCGACGACAACGAAGGGCATTACCTCAAGGTGCTGATGGATGAGGTGTTTGGACGGGGAAATTTTGTGACCTCTTTCGAATGGCAAAAAACACTCACCCGGCGCAATGACGCAAAGGTCGTGTCAGAGGCACATGATCATGTACTTTTGTACGCGCGCAGTGCCGATCAAATGGGCCTGAATAGGCAGGGCAGCGACGAACGTCAACGAGCCACCTACAAAAACCGCGATAAAGACACTCGGGGTGATTGGCTCGCCATACCTTTTCACGCTCCAAACCTTCGGCCGAACCTGACTTATCCAATCACTACGCCCGGAGGAAAAGTATTGATGCCTCCAGCTGGCCGGTGCTGGAGTACAACCAAAGAAAAGTTTGAAGAGTTACAGGCGGACAATGGGGGAGTAAGCCCTAATCCACGAAAACTTGACGGCCACTGTAGGGTTATTG
>NZ_JBMOJE010000232.1:0-4370 GCF_049316945.1 Propionivibrio sp.
CCCTTCTGGCAAGCTTTGGCACAAAGTTCCATATCAGTTTTGCGTGATTACTTACTGCGGTTGCGCAACAAAAATCAACACCACCGCACCCAGCACCCCGGCCAGCACGCCGCCGACCACCCAGCGCCAGCCTTCAACCAATTTTTCCCAAAGATCAAACAGGCTGATCTCATCCTCTTCAATAACTTCCGTACCGCTCATCAAAAATCCTCTCGTGTAAACTCAATGCACCACAACGTCGCTGCGCCCGCATTCAACCAGTGTTCGCCACAACAACTCAGAATCACCCTGCCGGGCCGGAGCATACTCCTGCACCAGCAGAGTCAACATTTCCAGCACCTTCTCGTAATCGAAGGCTTGGCAGGCCAGATTGAGCCGGTTTAATCGCTCTTCAAGCAAGGACCAAGGCAATTCGTGCTCGGAAGCACGCATGATCAATGGATGCGACGTGCCCTCAACGTTCTCGCCAATCAGCAATTCCTCGTAAAGCTTCTCGCCGGGTCGCAGGCCAACGATCTCGATGGCAATATCGCCATCCGGATTACCTTCGTCCAGCACTGTCAAGCCGCTCAAGTGAACCATCCGGCGCGCCAGATCGATGATTTTGACCGGCTGCCCCATGTCCAGAACAAAAACCTCGCCGCCCATCCCCATCGAGCCGGTCTGAATCACCAGTTGTGCCGCCTCCGGAATGGTCATGAAATAACGGGTAATTTCCGGATGCGTCAGCGTTATCGGCCCACCCGCCGCAATCTGCTTGCGGAAGAGCGGCACCACGGAGCCTGACGATCCCAGTACGTTGCCGAAGCGAACCATGCAAAATCGCGTAACGCCGCCTTGCCGCGACAAGCCCTGCAAGATCAATTCAGAAAGCCGCTTGCTGGCGCCCATCACGTTGGTCGGGCGCACTGCTTTGTCGGTAGAAATCAGCACAAAGGTCTCCACCCCCACCGCCAGCGCGGCTTCCGCCATTCGCAGGGTGCCGATGGCGTTGTTACGTACGCCTTCGACAGGATTGTGTTCGACCAGCGGCACATGTTTGTAAGCCGCCGCGTGATAAACAGTCTGCACCGCGAAGCTTTTCATGATTCGCTCATTGCGCTGCTGGTGGACCACCGAGCCGAGCAAGGCAACGATCTCGACCTGCAATTCCTTTCGTGAGCACAATCCAAGCAACTCCTGCTCGACCGTGTACAGCGCAAACTCGGAAAGCTCCATCAACACCAAACGCGTCGGCTGCAATTGGACGATCTGGCGGCAAAGCTCTGAGCCGATCGATCCGCCGGCTCCCGAAACCAGCACCACTTTACCGCTGACGCATTTGCTAAGCAGACTCAAATCCGGCGCTACTGTATCGCGGCCAAGCAGATCCTCAATTTCAACATCCCTAATTGCGTCCGCCGTGATATGCCCGTTCACCAACTCCGACATGCTCGGCACAATTTTAACTTTGCAATGCAGTTTTTCAAGGCGATTGATTATTTCTGCCCTGCGGGCGCGGCCGGCAGAGGGAATAGCCAGCAAAACTTCTTCAACCTCCTTGGCAGACAAAATTTCTGGCAAATAGTCAGGTGAGTAAACACGTAGCCCGGCCAACTCGGTTTGCTGAATGGCTGATTTGTCGTCAAAAAACGCCACTGGCAAATAATCCCGACTCGCCTTCAAGGCATAAAGCAGTTGCGTACCTGCGCGGCCAGCGCCATATATAGCCACGCGTTTTCGAGAATCATGCTGGCGCTCGGCGCGCAGAAAATAGCTGCGCACCAGAAACCGGGTGGCTCCCACATAAACAATCGCCAATAGCCAGTAAATGCCCAAAACCCCACGCGAAAACATCGGGGTATGCGTCAAGGCAATACTCGCCGCAAGCAGCAGTACCGATAGCGATACGCCGCCCGCCACGACAAATACCACCCGGTCTTCCATAAAGCGGATAACCGCCCGATACAAGCCAAGCCGGACGAATATCGGGATTGCCAGCACGGGCGCCGCCATCATCTGCCAACCATAACCCGCATAATCGGGAGTCAAGGTTTCAAAACGTAAAGCCAGCGCAGACCAGAAAGCAAAGAGCAACAGCATATAATCAGTAACCACAGCAATAAGCTGTTTGTACCTACGCGGCAGATTCAAAACCGGCTTAAGCAATTAATACCACCTTTAACATAATCGGATCGATTTTCGTAGGAGCGCCCCCACATGGTGCCTGAAGACCCGCATGAATATTGGCTTCCAGGGCATCGCTATAAAACTGTTCGGTGTTACTTCAATCTGGATCAATGCGACACGCCGTCCCGCTGCAGCACCTTGACAAAAGTCAGCCACAAAATCCGGATATCAAAGCCAAGGGATTGCCGCTGGAGATACTCAAGATCCAGCTTCACTTTCTCTGGAATCGGCAATTCATCACGCCCATTGACTTGCGCCCACCCGGTCAAACCCGGCACCAACTCATCAACCCCGTTTTTGCTACGCAAAGCAATCAAATCATCCTGATTGAATAAAGCCGGGCGCGGCCCGACAAAGCTCATATCCCCAACCAGAATACTCCACAATTGCGGCAATTCATCCAGACTGGATTTTCGCAGAAAAGAGCCAATCGGCGTCAAATAAACCTTGGCGTCATTCAATAAGTGCGTCGCCACAGCCGGGGTACCGATCTGCATGCTGCGGAATTTCGGCATTTTGAAGATCCGGCTATGGCGACCCACACGATCAGACCAATATAAAACCGGGCCCGGAGACGTTAATCTGACCAGCAAAGCGATGACGATTACAGGGAGTACCAACACCAGCGCCGCCAAAACGGCCAACACCAAATCAAAAAATCGCTTCATCAATATCCCCGTGACAAATTAATTAAATTGGCTTTTGTGGGACTGTGTGCTGTACGTGATGGAAGCCCGGTAGAGCATCAAGACTGGCGAGAACGGGCACCCCTTCACCCACTACTGTACCCAAGTGATTGGCTTGTCTCCCTACCTTTGCTACGAGCAAGTTAAAATTAACCTGAAAAGGGGCAATGAGGGAGCAATGAAGCCAAAAACCAAAAAGAGCCAGTTCAGTTGAATTGGCTCTTTTCCTTGGTATCACTGGCGGAGAGGGTGGGATTCGAACCCACGGTACCTTGCAGTACGCCTGATTTCGAGTCAGGTACAATCGACCACTCTGCCACCTCTCCGTCAGGTGCAGGATTTTAGCACAACACCACAAACTGATGCTCGGTTCGTGGTTGACCTTAAGGGTAAATTTGTTCTAACCATCAACCATCAACCATCAACCGTCATTCCGGCGAAGGCCGGAATCCAGATTCGTTCATCTAATCAAGATGTTAAACACCAGTTTGATAAACGAACTGGATTCCGGGACAAGCCCGGAATGACGGTAAATCAATGGGTTAGCGTTAGAACAAATTTACCCTGGGTTGACCTTCGCGCCCAGGGGATCAAGCTTGGCGCATCCCTGCTTCAAGACACCGTCAACCGGGCTGTGGTGGTTTCCCAGAACGCTGCTGTCCGAGCGTTGCTGGTGCATGCCCCCTTCACGAGCGTGCCAGGGAGTTCTACGAACACTATGGTTTTCAGTCGTCACCGTTGCATCCGGTGACACTGATAGTTGTCATGGAGTTGTTGCAGCCGTTGCAGGGTGTGCAAATCTCATTTGCACACCCTGCAAACCTGCGTATTGACAATAGCCACACGCCCGACTACGCTTTGTATATCTATCGTGTAGGCATTGAAAGGAAAAATCCATGCGCAACGCCGCCATCAATCTGCGGGCATTGCCCGAGCAGCGAGACTTGATTGATCGCGCTGCAACGCTGTCAGGCAAGAACCGTTCGGACTTCATGCTTGAGGCTGCCTGCGACAAAGCTAAGGCGGTAGTACTTGACCAGGTGTTCTTCAGCCTGGATACCGACAAGTACCGGCAGTTCACTGCGCTTCTCGACGCCCCGCCAAGCCACAATCCAGGGCTTGAGCGTCTTATGGCCGTGACGGCTCCTTGGGCCACTCCCAAGGCATGAACTTGCAACTCGACGCACCTCAGCCGCTCGCGGCCACCCATCTTCTGGATGGATTTGAGTGCGGCGAGACTGTTCTCGACGAGTGGCTCAAGCGCCGCGCCATGAGCAACCAATCGAGCGGGGCCAGCCGCACCTTTGTAGTGGCGGATCAAGGTAGCCGAATTTACGGCTATTACGCCATGGCGGCGGGCGCAGTCTGGCACCAGATGGCAACCAGCGCTGTGCGTCGGAACATGCCCGATCCAGTTCCGGTGATGGTTCTGGCTCGGCTCGCGGTTGACCTTCGCGCCCAGGGCATCAAGCTTGGCTCATCCCTACTGCAAGACGCGGTCAACCGGGCTGTAGC
>NZ_JBMOJE010000233.1:0-4316 GCF_049316945.1 Propionivibrio sp.
CCGCCTCCAAACCCTTGCGCCATCAGGGGGGCGCGGTTCGTGCGTCAGGGTTGTGATTGGCCGCTTGTTGTGGGAGTCGCAGCAACTGTTTGACGACCAACTGGCCGCCCTTCAGGTCGAATCAAAAAAATACGGCACGCAAGGCGACGACATGGATTTTGCCTTGCTGGTCGACGGTTTGGCCGCCGAGCGCGAGCAAGGTATTACCATTGATGTCGCGTACCGTTATTTCGCCACCAACCGACGCAAATTTATCGTTGCGGACACACCCGGCCACGAGCAATACACCCGCAACATGGTGACCGGTTCATCAACGGCCGATGTTGCCGTGTTATTGATTGATGCACGGCTGGGTGTTCTGACCCAAACGCGTCGACACGCTTACCTCGTCTCACTGATGGGTATTCGTCACGTCGCGCTAGTGATCAACAAGATGGATCTGGTCAGCTACGACGCCAGTGTTTTTACGCGCATCCGAGAAGAATTCGAGGGGTTTGCGCAAACGCTAGAATTTGAAAGCATCACCGCCATACCGCTGTCAGCCCTCAAGGGAGACAACATCACCCAGCGCTCAGCACAAACACCTTGGTATAGCGGCCCCACGTTGATGGGTTACCTGGAAACGATTGAGATCAAACCGTTGGTGATAGATAAACTGGTTTTCCCTGTGCAATGGGTCAATCGCCCGGACTCGTCCTTCAGAGGTTTTAGCGGAACCGTCGCGGAAGGCTCGGTCTGCATTGGTGATGAAATTCGCGTCACCGCTTCCGGACAGACCGCCAGGCTGGCTGAAATCGTCACGATGAATGGCGTGTTGCCAGAGGCCAAAGCAGGGGATGCCGTTACTTTGAGGCTCGACCGGGAAATCGACGCCTCACGGGGTGACGTTATTTCCCTGAGCCGGCAACCGCTCGAAATGACCGATCAGTTCGAAGCCACTATAGTCTGGATGAACGAAGAAGCGGGTTTGATCGGGCGTAGCTACGACATAAAATTGGCCACGCAATGGGCTACAGCGTCTATTACCACCATCAAGCACCGTGTTGACATCAACACGCTTGCGCATGATGCATGCAAAATGTTGTCGCTGAACGATATTTGCGTCTGCAATCTGGCGACCAGCAAGCCCTTGGGGTTCGCCAGCTATGCGCATTCAAAAGCGCTGGGGGGTTTTATCCTGGTTGATCGTTTCACCAACGCCACTGTTGCCGCAGGGATGATCAGCCATAGCCTGCGCCGCGCTCAGAATGTGCACAAACAGGCGCTGTCGATCACGCGACCGGATCGAGAAAGGATCAATGGCCACAAAGGCAAGGTCATCTGGTTCACCGGTCTCTCCGGTTCCGGCAAATCCACCATCGCCAACGCCCTTGAGGTTGAACTTCACGCTCAGGGACGACACACCTATATTCTGGATGGCGACAATATTCGCCAGGGCCTGAACCGGGATCTGGGGTTTACAGATGCCGACCGCGTGGAAAACATCCGGCGCATTGTCGAAGTTGCCAAACTGATGATGGATGCCGGGCTAATCGTCATGACAGCGTTCATATCACCATTTCGACAGGAGCGCGAAATGGCACGGGAACTGATTGGCGCAGAGAACTTTGTGGAAGTCTTCGTCGATACCCCGTTGGCGATTTGCGAGCAGCGCGACCCCAAGGGACTCTACAAGAAGGCACGCAGTGGGCAACTCCCCAATATGACCGGAATCAACAGCCCGTACGAGGCACCAATCAAACCAGACTTACTGCTACGAACAAACCTGGAAAATCCTGACCAATTGGTGCGCGAAATTCTCAAACACCTGACTTTTTGACGAACCTGATCGGCAAACCAAAACACCAGACTAGATTGTTGCGATCTATGGGTAAAATTGATATATCCAGAATGACATCCCGTAAATTACGGAATATGACTCGTAACTGCCGCCTTCGTTCACCTCTTTGCACACCGCAACCAACAGCGCTAGTCATGTGGCCAGCCCAGACTAGCGGTTTACCTATTTTTCAGTAGTGATCGCGACATTGCGCAATCAAAATTACATCATTCTCAATGGCGTACACCAAGCGATGGCTGTCATCAATACGGCGGGACCAAAAACCGGATAAATGGTGTTTGAGAGGTTCGGGCTTGCCAATGCCAGAAAACGGGCCACGCTCAATATCACGGATCAACTGATTGATGCGCTTGAGAATGATTCGGTTAGTCGCTTGCCAATAGAGATAGTCTTCCCATCCCTTGGAGGCGAACTTAATCATCGCCAGCCAGCACCCTGAATTCACCGTCGCCACTACGGAGTTCCTCCACCGCATCTATCAAGCGCTTTGCCCCTTTCGGATTGCGCAACAGATAGGCAGTTTCTTCCAAAGCATGATAATCGTCCAAAGACATGACAACAACGGGCTTCCCGCGCTGGCTGGTGACTACCACCGGCACACGGTCGTCATTAACCTGGCGCATCACATCGGCAAAGTGCTGGCGCGTATAGCTGTAAGTCAGGGCATCCATCGAGGTCTCCATTCAACAGGTTGTACATATCATAGCACAACAAGCGCTCGGCGGACTCAGCCACGCCTGACTTCACACTCCCGGGCGATAACCCAAAAACATGTTCGTGGTTAGTAGGTTATTTATTCGCCAGTCGTCGACCAGTCGAAAGGCGTTGCCAAGGAAGAAGGTGACAGCGCGCTGGTTTTAGAAAAACCTGCTCGTAGAGAACCTGCACACCAAGAGTATTTTCTTCGAGACATCGAACCTTTGGCGGGGTTTTACCGCTGCAACTGCAACTGAGTTTTTTAGGATAAAGAATCATCGCTAAAAGCCCCGTCGATAGGCGATCTACAACCATAAAGCCAGAAGAGTCAATGAATACGACATCCTTCAGGAACGTATGATGTAGATCGCCTATCCATGCGCCCCGCAGCCATTTTCTTAAGAACGGCTACCGAATAACTTCCCGATTTTATCTTCTCAGGGAGTTAGTAATTACTGATTTACCCTTTTAAATTAGCCTGAAGCCCGTAAGGTGAATAAGCGGAGCATACCCCAAGCGTATTTGCTGCGCGGCGCATCAACCAAGTCTCGGAGATACTATCGGTGGATGCGCTGCGCTAATCTGACCGAAGGAAATGCAGAGCCACCCTACAAATAAATTGGTATGCAGTCGTTAATGCGAATGCAACAGGCTCATCACGGCAAATCCTCTGCGTTCAACGCAAAACACCGGGGCTTGAAGCCCAAGTCACGCGCTGCTTCTGTATGCTCAAACACCAAATCCCGGTTCATGCGCTCGGCCATGGCCGCTGACCATTGCCGATAACGTGGCAAGCAGCGCAGCACAGTTACCGCCAGTCGAAACGCCCAAAGCGGCACGGTAGCCAAGCGCGGGGTGCGACCAAGAGCTGCAAACACACGGGCAACCATATCGCGATAAGCGAGCGTCTCGCCACCTGAGATGTTGTAAGCGCGGTTCGCCGCGCAGGGTGCCTGCAGAGCGGATACACAAACCGCCGCCACATCCTCGGCATGTATGGGCTGGCGCAAACCTTGTGCCTGGCCAAGCACAGGAAAGAAACCAAAACGACGAATGAAGCGTGCAATCTCGCTGATATTCTTATCCCGGCCCAAACCATAGATCAACGTCGGTCGCAAAATCACCCACTCGATTCCACAGCTACGGCCCGCCGCCCGCCGCCCTGCTCGGTGCCATCCTCATTGACCAGCAGACCACCCACCATGCCCACGCGATCGCCAGACTGCAAGCCATTCAACAGCGTGGCTAATGCCCCTGGCAGAAAATAACAATCAGGATTGAGAAACAGAAAAAACGGCGCAGAAGACGCCTGCATCCCGATATTGCATGCCGTCGCAAACCCCACATTGGCAGAATTACGAATAACGCGAATTTCCGGTGATTCGGGCAGACCATCCAGGCTCCCGTCCCTTGAAGCGTTATCGACCACGATAATTTCGACATCCTGCGGGCAAGCCAGCAAGGAATCGACACAAGCGCGTAACAGCGAGCCGGCAGTGGTGACGTATCACTCAGACATTATTCGCCAAAAGCATCTGCTCAAGCTATATCGGCCTCTGAAACGTAAATTTCTGGCAAGCATGGATCGGATTGTGGCTACATCGCCAAACTATCTGGCTACCAGCGAAGTTTTGGCTACGCTTTCAAGCAAAGTGACAGTAATTCCGATTGGTCTGGACAAGAATACTTATCCTCAGCCGACAGTGGATCGGCTCCAGTTTTGGAGTAAGGCGGCGTAAATAAATAAACGTATCATATGACGTGTTGAGGTGGTATTCTT
>NZ_JBMOJE010000234.1:0-4276 GCF_049316945.1 Propionivibrio sp.
CGGGTGATGCCATTGCGCCGACTGGTGATGTATCGGTGCCAGATGCCATTGCGCCAGAAGCAGAACCTACGTTACCGCCACCTGCACCAGCGCCGCCGATAGTCATCGTCAAAAAGCGGCGCATACCAGTGCCGCAAGGCTGACAGTCGCTGGGTTATCCCCGCTTTGTGTGGACAACACGCTGGATAACTTCAGGGATAACCCTTGGATGCCGCGCTGGGTGGTGTTTTCGCAACACTGCTGCAAAAACAGGCAGGGCGGGCTTCTCAGAAGCAGCCCCTGTGAAACTTTTCTGTCGTTTGTTTAAAAGCACCCAGGTTAGCGGAAGTTGGTCGGCACATATTGGGGTGGGCAAGTGGTCGAGCCCGTCCATACCGCGCCAGTGGCATCAGGGGTGAGTGCTATTTGGCAAGCGAAACCGATGCCGGTTCTGGCACCGTAAATGCCGACCACAATTGCTCCGTCACTGACGTGTACATCCCTGACAACATCTGGGGTTGATGTGTTGCAATCCACTTTGGTATCGTCATGCGGCCAAGTTCCGTTCGCAACGTAGTATTCATACACGGCAGTTTTACAGGCACTGGCAAAAAGTGCAGCCTCGGACAACTTGGCCCGTATGGTGTAGGACTTGTAGCTTGGCAATGCCACGGATGCCAAGATACCGATGATGGCCACGACAATCATCAATTCAATGAGTGTGAATCCCTTTTGGATTGAGTGCATACCCGCCATTCTTTCTGAAAAATGGGTCAAACCGCAGGTACTTATCGGTATTTTTTTAGTCGTAATGGATATTGCATAAAGTTAACTATCTTAGTCTGCTACTGTTTTAAAGTAAAACCTGCCAAAACAGGTTATCCACGGTCTTTGTGGACAACCTGCCCGATAACTTCAGGGAAAACCCTTGGAGGCCGCGCTGGCTTTCGGTGTGGTGCCGCCAAATCAGGCAAAAGCGATAGTCAGATGCGGTAGTGGGGGTGCATTTCCTGTCATTCATGATGCCCCCGGTTACGTTGAATACACAAAACCTGCTCGCACCTAAATCAATGTGATGTTGTCTGTTCCAGTTGGTACCGGCTCGGGTTCGTATCGAGTACCCCAAATTGTCATCCAGTCCAGCAGGTACTGATCGCCTTCTTGCTCGATAACCATTGCGTAGTGTGGGTTCGCCATGAGTTGTTGCTTTAGCGCGGGGAGTGCGAGCAACCGCTCATCCTCGGTCATTGGCTTCAGTTCCTGCCGTTTTGGTAGCACCAACAATAAAGGTTCACCCTCATCATTGCGCAGAGGTAAGTGGCTAGACCAGACGCGGCGCTGAGCAATAAATAGCCGAAGGGAAGCAGCATCGCTCTCTGACATCATGTCGAGTGAAGTGTCTGCAATGGTGGGTTCGGGATGCACCGCCGGAGTATCACGCTATTCCGGCCAAAGTGCGAAGCCAGCCAGCTACAGACGGGGTAAAACGACACAAAAACTGCTGCAAAACTGCCTGTTTGGGCACTTGTCAAGTTTTTGTGGTGAATACTTGACTAGCTTTTATGGTTATTGCGAGTCAATAGACTTTATTGAAAACCTCTCGCAAGTTGTTGATCTGTAATGACACATGGCATGTTTTCATTAAACCCGTAGTGGCAGTACCGACTTAGGCACCCACAAGGCCGTATCGCGCCAGCAGAGACCCCCACTAAGGTTTGACCACATAAACCCGCTATCTATAATTTGTGCTATCAGTTGATCACGGCTGATTACACAACGCTCATTGCACCCAATAAACGAAAAAACCACCCTGCAAGGTGGCCTTTTCGTGAATTCCGGGGAATTCAAATCACACTATCACTTGTCTCTCCAGACGATGATAGTTTACCAAAACCAGCGTTTCGCTCGCAAGAGTTGAACGCATTCATTGGTGCTATCAATGGAAAATGTCAAAAGCCCCACTGCGGGCAATCAAGCAACGCTCCTTCCTGGAGCTGAGGCAGCAGCATTCTTACGGCTGTCGCGCTCAAACTTTCAACTGCAAGTCAAAGCTGGGCACATACCCGCGCCGATCCGCATCACGCCCAAACGTCCAGTTTGGCGTTTGGCTGATCTGCAAGCGTTTGTTGAATCACTCTAAGGTGAACTGCCATGTTCACCAACAGCGACGGCCAAGAGCCGGGATTAGACACGCCAGCACGATTTAGCAACAGCACCAGCAAGCCACACCCTTACCGGGTAAGACCGCACCAGCCAGCGGCAAGCAATGCAACTGCAAACCTTGTCGCGCAACTTGAAAAAGACGACCACCGCGTCGTCCGTGACACAGGCGGAGGGTTCACCGTTTGCAAATATGGACTCAGCCGGTATTGCAAAAACCCGGCCGAGTTAACCGCGTTTGCCGTGAAAGTTGGGGTGCGGTTATGAGTGAAATAACTGGCATCGACTGGACAGACAGCACATTTAACCCTTGGTGGGGGTGTACCAAGGTAAGCCCGGCTTGCGATAACTGCTATGCCGCTGCACTTGACCATCGAACTGGTGGTGATCATTGGAACGGGAACCTAAAAACGCTTTCAGAAAACAACTGGAGCAAGCCGTTCACATGGAATCGTAAAGCCGCAAAAGCTGGCATTCGGCATAAGGTGTTTTCGGGTTCTATGTGCGATGTTTTCGACAACGCAGCAGATCCAGCACTACGCGAGCGTTTGTTTGAGACCATCCGCAATACTCCAAACATTGATTGGCAACTACTGACCAAGCGAGCGCCAAACATCAAAAAAATGTTACCGGCTGATTGGGGTAACGGCTGGCCGAATGTTTGGCTTGGTGTTACTTGCGAAGATGTAAAGCATGGTTTACATCGCATCGAACACTTGCGGCAAGTACCGGCAAAGGTGCGGTTTTTGAGCATCGAGCCGCTCTTGGAAGATTTGGGCGAACTCAACTTGACGGGCATCGACTGGGTGATTGTCGGGGGCGAGTCCGGTCCTGGATATCGGCCAATGAAGCCCGAGTGGGCTGAAAGCATTCGCGCCCAATGTGACCAGCAAGGTGTAGCGTTTTTCTTTAAGCAAGGTGGAGGATTAAGGCACGGAATCAAAACGCTGAATGGTCAGACTTACAAGGTTTTCCCGAGCTTGGAAGGAGCCGCAGCATGACCGCCACCACACACACCGCCATTGCGGCAACCGGCGCGGCAAGCACCGACCTGATGACCACCGCCAGCCAGATCAACCATCACCACAAACTGGCCTGCATCAAGGCTGGTGAAGCTGTCGGACACGCTGTCGAGGCTGGCAAGCTGCTGCTGTCAGTCAAGGCCAGTTTGCAGCATGGTGACTTTGGTGCGTGGCTGACAAACAACCTGAACGTGACAGACCGGACAGCACGGCGCTACATGGCCGCTGCACTTGGCAAACCATTGCCGGTTCGGGCTATCAAAAACGACAAGTTGCCACCCATGATCGAAGCCGTCAAAACGGACACAGTGTCCGTTTTGGAAGATGCAAAAACATCACCAAATCAGCAAGCATTGCAGCAGGAACACGATGCGAAACGCGCGACAGTAGCTTGGAAAGCCGGAGAACGTGCCTATGAGAAGCTGAATGATGCTGTTAGCGAAAGCCAAAAAATCGAAAACCAGACCAAAGCAGACATAAGCATTCGCTTTAAATACATGTTGAGCAAAAAACTGTACGTTCACGGGGGATACAAAACCTTTGAAGAGTATTGCTTAGATCAGTTTGGCTGGTCGCCGGAGGAAGTCGAAGAAATCCACACAGATGCGTTTCTTTACAACCTTTCAAAAGGCAAAGGAGCCGCAGCATGACCACTAAAACAACCTCAGCAGCTATGCCAGCAGCTAGCCTAGACATAGGTGCCGCCATTGGAGAAAACGCAGCTAAAGCCCGCATAGAGGAGGCTTTGCGGTTAGCTATTTACTATTTGGCCGAGGGAGATATACCCGGCGCGGCAGGGTGGTCGCATAGTGCAGCTACGCGGCTGATGCGGATGTATGAAGAACAACGGACACAGGGAGAGCAAGCATGAGTGAAGTGATTGAAAAACCAGAAACTATGCCAATTGCAAAGCCAGATCAGGCGGCAATTCTTGCGGCGCTGCACGTCATGTGTGACCCGGCGGAGGTGTACGAGTTACGCTCATTTAAAGGAAAAATTGCTAATGCGGGATTTTATGATGCTGAACACTGGAGCGTCATGGCTGAAAACGCAGCGCGATACAACGCGGCAGGTTTTACGCCCTGCATAACGCTTAACCCTGTTGACCCGCAATT
>NZ_JBMOJE010000235.1:0-4274 GCF_049316945.1 Propionivibrio sp.
GTATGGCAATTAAGGTACTACAAGCCGGACTTGCGACCACCGTACAGGACGCCGGCCGCATGGGCTATTACCACCTGGGAATCCCCCTTTCCGGGGCGCTTGATCAGTACTCTTTTCGCGCTGCCAATCTGCTGCTCGGTAACCCGGAAGATGCGGCAGCGCTTGAGATGACGATGCTCGGCCCCAAACTCGAATTTACGCAGGACGCGCTGATCGCGCTGACCGGCGCCAACCTGCCTGCCAAGCTCGATGGTGTTGCCATCGCCAACTACGAAGTCCTTTCCGTCAAGGCCGGCAGCGTGCTGAGCTTTGGCTACCTCAGGGATGGCGTTCGTGGCTACCTTGCCGTTGCGGGTGGCATTGACGTGCCCGTGGTGTTGGGCAGTCGTTCGACTTACATCCTGGGCGCCATGGGTGGCTTTTGTGGCAGAAAACTTCAGGCTGGTGACGTCCTGCCCGTCGGCGCCTTCAGCGGGCCGTCGCGGTTGGGCAGAACGTTGCCGGAGCAATTGAAGCCGGTGTTCCCCAAGGACGTAAAAGTCCGTGTCCTGCCAGGCCTGTACTTTCACTGGTTGACTGAAGCGTCGGGCAAATCTTTCTTTGACGATACCTGGCGCGTCGGCCCCGAGGCGGACCGCATCGGCTATCGCTTCAAGGGCGGTCGTGCCCTGGAATTCGCGCCGCGCGAGCGCCCCTTTGGCGCCGGCTCCGATCCCTCAAACATTGTTGATGCCGGTTATCCTGTCGGCTCGATTCAGGTACCCGGCGGGCTGGAGCCGATCATGCTGCACCGCGACGCCATCTCCGGCGGCGGCTACGCGATGATTGGCACCGTCATCAGTGCCGACATGGATCTGGTGGCCCAGTTGCAACCGAATTTCCGCACGCAATTTGTCGCAGTTGACATGGCGCAGGCCTTGGCGGCGCGCGCCCAGTCCAAACAGCGCCTGACCGATTTGCGAGCGGCACTGAAGACCTGAGTGTTTTTCGCATTCGTACAAGCAAGAGACTGGCTTGTATTCCCCACCTTCGCACTGACGCGAAGTTTTTTGACCTTGACTTATTAATTTGGAGACTAAATGAAAAAACTATTTGTACCCACCCTGATCGCAGGTGTCTTGTTGTCTGCTTCTCTGGCAGCACAGGCCGCCAACTGGTACCCGTACGCAGCAGAGCAGACAGAACCCGCGTTCTCCGATACTGGAGCGAAAAAGCCGGTTAACTACAGTCCGCTGCCCAAAGCATCGAAGAAGTGGAAGCTGTGCGTTTCATTCCCGCACATGAAGGACGCCTACTGGCTGGGTGTTGACTATGGTGTGGTTGAAGAAGCCAAGCGTCTTGGCGTCTCAGCCCAGGTGCTTGAAGCGGGTGGTTACACCAATTTGAACAAGCAGATTTCACAGATTGAAGACTGCGTCGCCGGCGGCGGACAAGCCGTGGTCATTGGCGGCATTTCTGCTGACGGGTTGGTCAATCTGGTCAAGTCGCTCAGGGCGAAAAACATACCGGTTGTGGATTTGGTCAACGGCATCAACTCTGCAGAGTTGACCGCCAAGTCACTCGTGTCGTTCTACACCATGGGGCAGGAAGCGGGCGCCTACCTTGCCAAGAAGCATCCGGCAGGTGGCGCCAAGGCCGTAGTCGCGTGGTTCCCCGGGCCTGCGGGTGCCGGCTGGGTAGAGGCCGCCAACAAGGGCTTTGCAGAAGCGGTCAAGGGCAGTTCACTCGAAGTGATGGCGCCGATGTACGGTGACACGGGCAAAGAGGCACAGGCCAAGCTGGTTGAGGACGCGCTGCAGTCCAACCCGGCTATTCGCTATATTGCCGGCACCGCCGTCACGGCGGAAGTGAGTCAAGGCATTGTGCGCGCACGCAACTTGAAGGATAAGGTGCAACTGGTGTCGTTCTACCTGACCCCCGACGTCTATGCCGGCATTGAAAAAGGCACGATCATGGCATCACCCGCCGACGCTATGGTGATTCAAGGGCGCATGTCTATCGACCAGGCTGTGCGTGCGCTGGAAGGCAAAGACCTGATCAAACATGTGGGTCCGAAAATTGTCACGATTGACAAGGCCAACCTGAAACAGATTCGTCGCGACGACGTTCTTCCCCCTGCAGCATTCAAGCCGCTATTTGAAGTTAAATGATGAAAACCTGCGGTTTGGGCAAGTCGTCTTTTGAGATTGTTCTTGTGCCAAGATCAAGAGCGCCCTTGTCCAGGCAGCAGGTTGATCCGAGATGAGAGATGTGTTGTTGTCCATCGAGGGTCTGTCAAAAGAGTTTCCCGGTGTGCGGGCGTTGGACGGCGTGGATTTTGAGTTGCTTGCCGGAGAGGTCCATGCCATATTTGGTGAGAATGGTGCCGGCAAGTCAACCTTGATCTCCATCATCGCGGGAGCGCAACCGCAGGGCGGTGGCGTGATCCGCATGCACGGCGAGATCCGCCGGTTTTCAACGGTTGCTGATGCCAGACGGCAAGGTATCAGTGCCGTATTTCAAGAGTTCTCTTTGGCGCCGCACCTCACGGTTGAGGAAAATCTGTGTTTGGGCGAAGAACATATTCACCAGCGCTTTGGTTTGTTGCGCTTGTCGGAGATGTCGCGGCATGCCAGTGCGTTGCTGGAGCGGTTGAATTTCAAGATTGACCCGCATCGTGTCGTTGCCACGCTGTCGCGCGCCGAGCAGCAAATGGTCGAAATTGCCAAGGCGCTGCGCGGAAAACTTTCGGTTCTAATCCTCGATGAACCAACGGCCTCGCTGACCGACAGAGAGAGCGAGCAACTGTTTTCGACCGTGCGAGGCCTCACGCAGCAGGGCGTAGGTGTTATCTACATCACCCATCGCATTCAGGAGATCAAACGCCTGGCCGACCGCGTGACCGTGCTGCGTGATGGCAAACACATTGGCGTGGTGGACGCCGCCAGCACCTCCGAAGCCAAACTCATTGAAATGATGGCCGGACGTGCGGTCGAGAAGATCTACCCTTCCATAGCCGCCAATCCAGGGCGTGCGATTCTGGAGCTCTCTGATATTCGTGGTGGTTCAGGCGTTGTCGTTGATCATTTCGTCGCACGCGAAGGCGAGGTGGTCGGCGTTGCTGGCCTGGTTGGCTGTGGCAAATCGGATTTGCTCAGAATGGCATTTGGTATCGAGCCCATCAAGTCCGGAACGGTGCGGCTGGATGGGCAGATTGTTGACAGGCCGACGCCGCGGCGCATGCTCAACGCCGGTGTTTTTTATTTGCCATCCGATCGGCGCGAAGAGGGTTTGATGCTGTCGGCCAGTACCGCCGACAACATCACACTCAATGCCCTGACGCAGCAACCTATCCATTTTCGTTCCGGCTTTCTGTCGCTGTCGGCAGAAAGAACGGTAACGCGGGACATTGGCAGGCGTGTCGATATCCACCCGTCGAATCTTCCCCGCGCCACCGCGCTGTTGTCAGGCGGAAATCAGCAAAAGGTATTGTTTGGCCGAGGACTGACGCGCCCCATCAAACTCTACATTCTTGACGAGCCGACGGTAGGCGTCGATGTTGGGACGCGCAGCGCTATTTACTACCTGATCAAAGAGTTGTGTGAAAAGGGCGCGGCAGTCATCCTGATTTCGTCCGATCTGCCCGAAATCCTGCACATGTCCCATCGCGCGTATGTGATGCGCTCGGGTCGACTCGCGGCTGAAATCGACCGCGCCCAACTCACCGAAGCAGCCGTGCTGAAGCACTTCTTTTAGCCGATCACGTCAACCAAGGCAATTTAGAATGAGTCCAATCGATCCTGCAAGCAATCCGACTTCGCGTGCATCCCCGCGTGACTGGATACTGAAGATTTTTCTGCACTGGGGGGTGATGCCCTTTTTACTCGTGATAGCGGTCATCACCTTCAGTTTGATGTCATCGCGCTTTCTGACCAGTGAGAATTTGATCAATCTTCTGCGTCAGTCTGTCTATCTTGTGCTGGTATCGCTGGGTCAGATGCTAGCTCTGATTTCGGGTGGCTTTGATCTGTCGGTTGGGACAATTGTGGCGCTCGCATCCGTTGTATCGGCACTGACCATGGGCGCCCTGGCCCCGAGTTTTCCGGATGCCATCTGGCTAGTTATCTCCCTCGGTTGTCTGGCGGGTCTGGCAGCCGCCATGTTGATGGGCGTTATCAATGGAGCAGGTGTTGCTGTGTTCGGTGTCTCGCCGTTCATCATGACCCTTGGCATGCAATCGGTTGGTTTTGGCATTGCCTTGTTCCTGACGGCGGGCGTTCCGGTTTCAAACCTGC
>NZ_JBMOJE010000236.1:0-4262 GCF_049316945.1 Propionivibrio sp.
CGACTTAATCAATGGCCGGTTTGGAGAAAATTCGTCACCGTCCGCAAATGGCCGTCAGCTGCCGACCAGTTTTGCCAAAAACTTTAAGTCATCAGCATTGTGCACTGCATTATGTTTATCAATCAAAAAATAATTAATATACCAACTTAACCATATTAACTTTCCATTTTGTAGTCCAAGTTTTTGAGCGCTGGGCTATGCCAATCAGACACTTGCTCTATCACCGATCGAACTCTTGCGCTCCCAAAGCACGCCCCATTCGGTTATCGCGCGGGTTTCTCCCCGGCGTGGCCGAACCTTTACAGGGTGCGAGAGGTCGAAACGATTCGTTACGTCACACCAATAGGGAGCGGAGCCATTGCACGGGGTACGGCAACTGCTTACCCGCGAGTTGGCCTGCAACAAATACCTCACCCGTAGCACCCTGAACACGTTGGCCGTTCAGCTCAATCTAAAACGGGACGAGATACGGGATGCAATGAATCAGTTGTTTTAAGGGAGGGGCAAATAAGTATTTGCACCCCGTTGAATCAGCCATTGGTTCGCCATCAATTAGATGAGGGCTAAATCAAAAGCGTGTGTAGTTATATTCACCTACTAAATTCCTCTTAAGTTCGCTGCCGCCCTACAGGAAATGCAGCGGCAACTAACCAACCTCCGCATGTTTTCTGCCTCTCTACGGTTCGCCGAAACAGTTTGGCGAGGGGTGGCTAACCAATAAAAACACAGACGCAGCGGCTGAGCTCAATAGTCCGCCAATGAGTCCTTCCTGGTATTTCTTGCCCCGGAACGAAACTGAAAGAGAGCAACAGAATGACAGTCTCACGCAGAGTTACAGATCGAAAAGCTTACACGGTGTTTCAGTGCTCAAGCTGCGGCAACGTGATCACCGACCCGGAGGGTGCAATGGCCGTCTGGGACATGGAACGTGAAGATACGGACCTGTTCGAGTTGCCGGTTCATACGGCGCATAAAGGGCAATGTCTCAGGCAGGTCGAAGTGGTTATCGAAGACAGTGGTGGCGACATGGGCAGCATTGAAATGGTCGAGTTCATCGCTGACTTGATGCGAAACACACAGGAACCAAACCTGCGCAGCGAAAACAACAGGAGAACAACACAATGACCGCATTGATCGCCAACAGTATCCTGCCGCCGATTTTGCCTAAATTTACCATGCCTGGCGGCAAATCAAAGACGCCTTCACGCGCCTGAAGTGGCGTCTTGGCCTGGAGAACACTCCAACCTGGAGCCTTGGTGACCATCATTGATCAATGATTTTTTATCCATAGGCTTGGCGCTACGCGTAACCCGAACCATATTATCGATGGCAGCAACCGCATCTCCGTCATCCAGACGCCTGCCGCTGCCGCCGGCAGCTATCGCCGCATTCATTGCCTCAGTGGAAACCACTGTTGGGCTCTCGTCCCAATCCCTTAAGGGCCGTCACGGATTGAAATGCATCTTTTCCATCCGCGCGATCCGCCGATTTGAGGCACCTACAAAGGCCAGCGCCCTATCTATCGAGCGGCTGGCCAAGATGGCACTTCTTGCCATCTTGGCCAGCCTCGGTAACAGCCGCTTCTTTGCTTTCTTCATATCGGTTTAACTTTCAGGCAGTGATTAGGGATTGTTGATGCGCGATCCAAATTGACCATCATGCGCGAATTTCATTGGCCAACCCTTGAACCGAGTTTATGGAAGGCACGCATGGCGCTTTGCTGTACCAGTCGGATGGAGTTAATCGCGGTCCAAAAAACCTACGTTTATTGTACCGGCCTCCCTAGCGTTTTGATTTGCAGATAATTCTGGTTTGCGGAGATTGAATGCAGGTCGGCACGGATAAATGCAGGTTTATTCGCAATTATTTCTGGTTTGCGGGTGCCGATAGATGCAGTTATTCCCGGTCGTAAATCGTGTTAAATGCAGGTCGGAGCGTTTTCAAATGCAGGTCGTTACACTTAATGCGTGGAAAATCGTCGAGCTGGTCGTTGGAGTTACGACGTAATGCGTTACGCCGCCCGCACCTCTGCCACTAACTCGGGGTGTCTATCAACCAACCGCAGCAGCTTCACCAGTGGCCCAGGTGCTTGCGACTCGCCGCGTTCGTACCGAGAGAAGGCGATCTTGCCGACGCCGACCAGTTGACCCGCTTCGACTTGGGTGAGGCCGAGTTTCTTCCGAATGCGCCGAATTTCCGCTTGTTGCCGTGCGTGTGATTTGGCGATCAAGGTGTCGCCGGCCGCGCCGTAGCGCAGGGCGCTTTCGTCATCGAACAGCGCTTCGTCGCAGGCCGTGCAGAACCATCCGGACAAGCCGCTAACAATCAGGGAATCGCCTTCGTAATTCACAACTTCAGTGCGCGCCTCTTCCTGCTTCATTTCAGCAGCGCATTGGGGGCAGATTCGGCTCATTCGTCTTTCTCCTTGAACTGAATAACAGGCGGCGATCCATCTGTGTATCCAGTGACCTTGACGTAGGCCACAACCCCGGAGGGCGTCATGGCGTGATACACGTCTTGCCACATGGTGTGATCCTGATGTGTCGTCATCGACTTGATGAAGTTGCCGCGGGTCATGCCGCGCACCACATCTACCAACTGGCCAACCGTCAGCCCCATTGCCAACCCGTTCTTTAACGCGGTCTTGGTGAAGGAGGCCGCGCCTCGTCGCGCTACCTCGCGTTGGATCTCAGACAAGGGATAGTGGGGCCGAGATTTTTCCATGGGCTTATTCTAGCAAGATGCGCTTAATTTATCAATTTGATAAATTCTGGCCGGAACCAGAGAGTCTCGTATGTCATACTACATCAAGGCCCTGTGGGAGCGAAGCTGCGATTTGCGACATTTTTGCTATCCGGCCTAGTGGGAGTCGGGTAACGCTCAAGCCAAGCGCGGCTTTAGCAATCGACAACTGGCACGGCATCGACTCGAAGACTTGCGCACGTTGTACCGGATCAGGGAAGGGAACATCAACGGGCTGTCCATGCCGCTACTTTTCTGGTCTCTCAACTTTCTGCTGCTATCCGGCGCAACGAACCCGACGCTGATTTACCACGAAGCCGGTGCACTGTGCCGTGAGTTCGGGTTGGGTGAGTTCAAAAGGAAAGACGAGCTCGGTACGCTGTACGCGAAAGCCAAGGATTTTGAGGCTGATAAGACGGTAACGTATCGTGGTCGTGAGTATCCGGCGTTGTACACGCCACGCAACAGTACCCTGATCGACATCTTCCAGATCGAGGCCGGTGATCAAGCACAGCTTAGAACGATCATTGGTGCGGACGAGTTGGCTACCCGGCACCGAGCGCAGGAAACAGTGAGGCGTCGGGCGGCAGGGGCAGTCTCGCGGGATACCCACCTGACGGCCAACGAAGATAAACGAGCCAGCGCCCGACTGATGGCTGCGCAGGGCATGAGCCAAATGGGAATTGCTGCTGAACTTGGCGTGTCTGTTGGATCAGTCAATTCTTGGATTCGTTGAGTGTTCAAAGTCCATGCGTACTACCAATGCAATGCTCACAACTTAGCATTTCATCATACCGGTTTGCTGGCAAAGGATAGATGAGGCTTTGGTCTTTTAGGTCGTGGCTGAGCACGGTCCGGGATGAATCGCTGAAGGTTTTTGGCGAGTTCTTGAAGCACGGGTTTGATGCGGCGGGTTGTCGCTCCCGCCTTGAGTAGCCATCGGCCGATCTGGCGCTTGATCTTGTCGAACGCTTGGGTGCGATTAATCTTGTAGGACGAGTCCGGATCCAGGCAGGCATCGGTGGCCGCATAGGCCGCCAGCGCATTGATATTGTCGCATATAGCCTTGGCACCGAAATCTTGCCTGGCCGCGTGCCAGGACAATCCGGACGTATACTCCAGCCCGAGTCGATGCTTGATGCGTTTGAACGCCTCCTCAATTCGCCACCTGCCGTGGTACAGGGCCGCAAACTCGCTTGCCGGATACCTGACCGGATCGAGCAAGGAAGTCATCACCACATGAACTCGCCCATTGGGTGTCACCACACGCACCAGGCGCACCGTGGTCGGCGTTTTCGGGCACTCATAATCGGCGGCATCGCGTGCTGACGGCGCCGGCAGAACAATCACTTGCTCGCTCAGGCCGGACTGAATGAACTGGCGAACCGCCTTGAAGCTCCGTGACATATCACAACGAATGCAGAAGTGAATATGACGCGCAGTCAGCACCGCAATAAGCCAGCGACTGTGCGCGGCGCCGTGAAACTACCATGAATTCGGCAACTTGAAAGTGCCAGTGG
>NZ_JBMOJE010000237.1:0-4226 GCF_049316945.1 Propionivibrio sp.
CAGACCGAACGTAATAGCGCAAACTTGATATGTTTATTTATTTACGCCGCCTAACAAACTCGGCTCAAAGTTTTTTTTGTTTGTCGGGCTTCTTCGTTACTACAAAGGTCTTCATATTTTGATGGAGGCCGCGCAAGGGACGGACTATCCAATCGTAATAGTGGGTTCAGGCCCCATTGAGCAGGAGTTGAAAGCGCAGGCGGCTCAACTCAGCTTACGCAATATACACTTTCTTGGACACTTGTCTGATGAAGATAAGGTCGCACTGCTAACGCTGTGCTACGCGGTAGTTTTTCCTTCACACTTACGTTCAGAAGCCTTCGGCATATCTCTTCTGGAAGGCGCGATGTATGGCAAGCCGATGATCTCCAGCGAGATAGGTACCGGTACAACGTTCATCAACATTGCAGATCAAACTGGCCTGGTTGTGCCCCCCAGCGACTCAGTTGCGATGCGTCAAGCGATGCGCTATTTATGGGAAAACCCAGAGTGTGCGGCAGAGATGGGACGGCGCGCTGAGGAGCGATATTGGAAGCACTTTACGGCCGACCAGATGGTGGGGGAGTACGTGAAGTTGTATCGAGAGTTGGCGGACAGGTAATGGACTGCTCGGCAGAGACGCGAGATTGAGGTTAGCTGGATACCGTTGCCTCTATGTGCCGCAGTCTGTGGTGCATCACGTCGGCTCCGGCACAACAGGCGGTAAAAACAGTGATTTCTCTGTTTATCACGGGCATCGCAATCTGGTTTGGATGTTCGTTAAGGATATGCCGGGCTTGTTGTTCTGGTTGTTGCTACCCTTGCATGTGGTGCTGAATCTGGTCAGCATTGCCTGGTTCGTACTGTGCGGGCAAGGGGGCGTGATTCTGCGAGCCAAGCGGGATGCGCTTTTGGGCTTGCCGAAGATGTGGTGCAAACGGCAGCAGATTCAAAAAGGGCGGATTGTTTCTATCGGCGAAATCTGGCGGGTACTGGATAAGCGCTTGCTACCGATAAGAAGAAAAACGTGAGCCACACAACTTCATATCGTCTTTATGGGAAAAATAAAGCTGGCGTTTTCTTCGCTGCTTGGGTTTTCATCGGTGTTCTTCATACGCCCCCTGTGCTAACCCGCACCAATCCGTAGGGTGTGCAAAGGCTTCATCTTGCGCACCTTCAGCTCGGTGCGTCCGCGTGCGCAAGATGAAACTTTGCACACCCTACAAAAACAGAGGTACATCAGTCCAGTTCTATGTCGGCCAATTCGCACCAATTTCACGCCGTCGCCGACAACCGGATTTTGTTGCTGTAATAGTTGCTTTGTCTCGCTACAATGAAACCGGATTACATTGTGGGTACAAGGAAAAATATGGAACTCTTCTCCGCACTCGGATTTAACTGGAACAGGTCAGTAGTGCCTAGTGTCGTGCCGACACATTCCATCGAGCGGGTGGCCTTCCGTTTCCATCGCATGCTGCCGGAGTTCGTTTGGGATGCATCCGTGCTTGAAGGCAATCCCTTCACCTTCCCCGAAGTCAAAACCCTGCTGGATGGCGTGACCATCGGCGGGCGGAAAATCTCTGACCAAGAACAAGTCCTCAATCTGGCGACCAGCTCCAAGCACCTTCTGTCGCTGGTGAAGGCAGGCAAGTTTTCCATGGATAAAGTAACGTTCTCTAAGCTGCATGGTCTGGTCGCCCGCAATGAAGCTCTGGAATGGGGTCACTTCCGGGGTGAGGGTGAAGAAACGGGCTACACGCCGGATGTCGGCCTGGGTGAGCATGGGCGATACACACCTCTGGCGACCATTGCCGGTGCGCCAGAGTTAAACCGTGTCTTTTTCTGTGGTCTGCAAGCGCTTGAAGACGAGCTTCAGCAACCCTTTGAGAAAGCTGCCGCCTTCTTCCTGTTCGGAGCCTTGCAGCAATTCTTTTTCGATGGCAATAAGCGCACGTCCCGCTTCATGATGAATGGCATTCTGATGTCAGCGGGCATTGATGCGATCAGCGTCCCCGCAGCCAAAGCGCAGCAATTCAACGAAAGTATGGTTCGGTTTTACTTAGAGAAGGACGCCACTGAAATGATGGCGTTCTTGGTCGATTGCCACCCGGACGCTGAACAGATTCATGAAATTAATTCGTAACGCATCCTGGCTGGAAACCGGCATGTCGCCACGCCCGAGAGCGTACTTGATGGCAATTGCGAATTCCGATGAAAACCGCCACCCGTTCCGATCATAAGTCGGCCACGGTTTCCGATGACCAGCAGCCGGCAACTTCGTTTCTACAGGCCAAGCTCGCTGTGCGAGCCAAGCCGAACGAGTTGCAACGTCACATCATCTGGCTTTCGATAGATCAGTACCAGGTCGGGCTTGACGTGACAATCCCGATGATCCTTCCACTCGCCAGTAATCGCATGGTCACGGTGCCGAGGCTCTAGTGGCTGATCGCTTGCCAGAGCCTCAAAGACCAGCTCCAAGTCGGCATCGAGCGTTGCCCGATGCTGGCCCTTAGCCTCGCGTTTGTAGTCGCGCTTGAATTGGCCGGTCGGGTCAATCTTCCGCATGCAGGTCCGCCATCAACGCCCCAACGCTTTCGAAGCTCTTAAGATTGCCGGCGCGTGCCTCGCGCATGGCTGCGATGGTGGTTTCGTTCGGAATCAAAGCCTCGAACGGCAATGCCTTCTCGCGGGCGACACGGGTCAGCATAATGCGGAAGGCGTCGGAGACGGTCAGCCCCATTGCAGCAAGTACGGCGCTGGCCTCTTCCTTTATGTGCTCGTCGATGCGCGCACGAACAACAGCATTAGTCATGATTCATTCCTCCTTGTTGGTGAGCTACATTGTAGCCCAAAACTAACTGTCGCGGCCGACCTGAAACTGGTCGTAGATGGCCGGTGTGAAACTAGCGTTTCTTTATTGGAAATAATTCAAGCTGGCATTTTCTTCGTGGCTTGGGTTATCTTCGGTGTTCTTCATACGCCCCTGTGCCAACCAGCACCAATCCGTAGGGTTCGCCCGCGGATGCACCGAGCTGAAGGTGACGTAACCTATTGAACAAAAAACAGTTGTTCTGTAGATTGTAATTTCTGAGAAAAACGGAATAACCGGAGAGTGCCATGACCCCCCTGAGTGAGCAGCAACGATTGTTTTTGGTTGAAAGTACGCAGATATACGCGCCATGGGTTCAAGCTAGGCAACATCTTGCAAGTTACAAATATGGTATGAAATGGGTTACTTCAAAAGAAAGGGAATACCTCTATCGAGTGCATGATGCCGTAGGTAACGCAAAATCCCTTGGACCCCGCAGCCCGGAAACCGAGTCTGTTTATCAATCCTTTATCGATGGCCGGTTACGAGCAAAAGAGCGTGCATCTGGCTTGGATGACCGTATGAAGATACAGGCTCGCTTGAACAAGGCTGTTAATTTGGGGCGATTGCCCATGGTAGTCAGCGAGATTCTTCAGGCCGTTGACTTATCAAAAGCGCGTGAGGATTTCCGTATCGTTTGTGCTCATGCAATCTATGCCTATGAGTCCATGGCAGGTGTCCACCTAAAAATGGAGTTGCTTGCCTCGGGTGATGTTGATCTGCTATACGACCCCCGTAAAAAACTATCCCTGGTTGCAAAAAACTTGAATGGCAATGGGTTGCTTGGACTGCTACGCAAGGTGGACTCGACATTCGAGGTTGTCGAGCACGAGGCATTCCGAGCAGTAAACAAAACAGGGTTTATGGTCGATTTGATTATGCCCACACGCGATATGCGCCACCCTGAAAAGGTCGCGTTTGCTGTGGGCGACTTGGCCGCGGTGGAAGTTCCAAATCTACAGTGGCTTGGTGCAGTTGGCGCAGGGTGCGTATGAAGAACACCGAAGAAAACCCAACCAGCGTAGAAAATACAAGCTTGAATTTTTCCCATAAAGAAACGCCAGTTTCACACCGGCCATCTACGACCAGTTTCAGGACGGCCGCGACAGTTGGTTCCGTTTGTGTCGAGATTCGAGCCGATTTTGTGATACGTTCGGCGGTTTATCAATTACCGTCTCGGTGGAGAATCATGATTTCTGAACTTTCAGAATTCGATGCCGCCGAATATCAAAACAACGTGTAATCTCACTCTATTTTCCGGTCCGAATTAGAAATAAATGAGCTACACAATTTCAGCCATTATTGTCAATTACAATGCCGGCTCGCCAACCCTGACGCACGAACCGCGCCCCCCTGATGGCGCAAGGGTTTGGAGGCG
>NZ_JBMOJE010000238.1:0-4154 GCF_049316945.1 Propionivibrio sp.
GAATAGGCACTTCCACCTTGGCGAATGTCAGGCATTACCAACTCGGCGCTCTCAAATTCCTTGATCTGTTCGGAAAAAGGGGCAAATTGATACAGATTCCAGCCGTTAACCTGCATTAATCAACCTCTACGCCTTCTACCAGCGCGGCAATTGCTTGCATCTCAGCTTCACTAATTGGCGTAATCAATTCCGGGTTAATTGTCATCTGGGCCTCAAGGAATGCCAAGAACGAAAGCATTACTTGGTCTTCCTGGTCGGAACTTTCGTCAACAATAGATGGCACAGACGAAACTAACATTTGCCCAGGAGCGATCATTGTCGCCTTTACCTCCCAAAATATAACAAATTGCGGTTGGCTTTTCCAAGCAGTGGGCGCCAAATTGAAGCGTTGCTCGGCCTCCCTTATTGCCGAGTCACTCAAGCTGCAAGGGCCATGGCGTCTTCCGTCAGGTACTCCACTTGCCAGACGGTTGGCCGCTTCGCGGAGCACTTTAGAACCAACTGATAACGCACCACATCATCGATCAACACGCCTGTCTGAGTGAGTTCGGCCAAGATTCCTGCCGGAACCATGTCGATCTCAAACAGGGTTTCATTCGCCGCCATTTTTCCGCGCATGACAATGCGCGGAAAAAGGCGAGATAGGATCGCCCGCTTGTGCTCCACCGGGACGATATTTTCTGAAAAGAGCAGTTCGACGATTTTCATCGGATCGACGATAGACAACTGAGCTTCGAGCGCCTTCGTGTCGATCAGCGCTATCCCGTTTTTCAAGCGGCTTACTGTCTGCTCTGCTTCAATACGGGTTTTGGTCGCCTTCTGAAACAGTGGCAACAAATAGGGGTCATCCTCTGCCATCTGTGCCATATTTTCGGCCAGGCGCTGACATATCCGTTCGGCGCGCGACAAAGCAACCTGTGCCAGAACAAGTTCGGCATCCAGCCCACCTGAGAGTCGATCCTGCAAACGGGATTTTAATGCCGTTTGGATTTCAGTACAGAGATTGGCCTCGATCAGCGTCTGGAGCATAGACGCAACGCCCGTCACAGACACATACCCAGGGGTATCAGCTCGAATCCCCACGGCCTTTTCCTGGTTGCACGACCCGCAGGTGAGGGTCCTCGTTCCATGAGATGGGGACGAAACATTCAGGGTCGAATGACAGCACCCACAAGTCACCAGTCCGGCCAGAAGATAGCGGCCACCGCCGTACCCGCTTCGACTTACCTTCCCATCGTTGCAGGTGGACCAAACGTCGTCTGGGACTATCGCCAACTGGGGCCGTGCGTAGGTTATCGACCCTTCGTCGTCGAGTCCTGCTTCTGCACGGCGACTGAGGTAAGTAGCACTGGCGCGGTACATGAACAGGCCTTTGTAAATTGGATTTTCGACAATTCGATAAACGGCGGCTTGCAACCACATCGGGGTCAGTGTGGTCTGTTCGCGCGTTCTCTTGTGCGTGCCTGGCCGGACCCCCAATTCATTAAGCGCCTTAGCGATTTTTGAGTAGGATTTACCTTGAACACGCCATGCAAATATCTGGCTTACGACCTTCGATTCCTCCGGCTGTATAGCCCAAGTGGTTCCGGTGGTTTTGCCCATCGCATCAGTTTCCTGCGTGGCACGATAGCCGAAGGGCGGAGGGGCAATCATAAAGCCTCGCTCGAGTTGCCCCTCCATGCCGCGCTTAACTCGATGCGTCGTCTCCTTTAGCGAAAACTGCGCCATGGCGCCGATAATGGATAGTTGCAATGTCCATGTTGGAGACGTGCTGTCGAGACCGTCGGCAGTGATTACCCTTACCCGGTGCTTATGAATCAGCTTGTCGAATTTCGCTAATTCATAAACGTCACGTGCCAGTCGGCTCAGTTCGTCAACGACCAGCAGGGAAAACTCGCCGGCTTCGATGCCGGCAATCAGTTGATCGAACCCAACGCGCTTGATTCGCCCTTTGTCCGAACCCGAAACGGCGGCATCCTTAAAAATAAGCGTATCGGGTACGGTTGCGCCATGGCGTTCTGCGATCTCCCGGCAACGCCGGATCTGGTCGTCGATCGACGTGTCCTTTTGATCCGCCGTGGAATATCGCGCGTAAATTGCTGCCAAGCAGAGCTCGATAATGCTCAGTTTCGCAAGTTTCGGTTTGGTTATTTTCATTTGCCTTATTCCTTTGATTTCAGGTGTTCAGCAGTTCCAGTTCCACACCCCGCGCGGTTTTCTTGTCGCTCGTTACACATCGCCCACAGTGATTTCGAAACAATCGACAGTTGCGGTCGGGGATAGCTCGTTGCTTCCGCAACTCCAAGCCCGGCCTCGGCTGGCTGGTCGAGACCGGCCGTGCGGACTCGATAGACGAACTGCCCTGCGTAAATCGGGTTGGCAAGGATCCGATTTACGGCGACCGGCAAGCACTTGCGGGGCTTGGTAGTGTTCTTCCAACGACCGGGTGCGATACCCGCACCATTCAGAGCATTGGCGATCTGCGCGCAGGACTGCCCTTGTTGACGCCATTGATAGATCAGCCGAATCACATCGGCCTCGTCGGGCTGTATCGACCAATAGGTGCTCTCGTAACAACCCTTCGAATCAACGCTCTTTTGAGCGCGATAGCCAAACGGCGGCCGGGTAACCATCCAGCCGCGTTCCAACGCCGTGCGGTGGCCATACTTCACACGCTGTGCGCATTCATAGAGATGAATGCGGGCCATTTCACCGATGAGGGAAAACTGCAACGGCAAGGCTAACGTCGTGTTGTCCAGACCGTCGGTGGTGATCATGCGCACACCGTGGCTGGCCATCAAGGCACCAAATTTCACTACTTCAGCGAAATCTCGGGACAGTCTGCTCACGCCGTCAACGACCAACAACGCAATCCCTCCGGCTTCAATTGCGGCATGCAGTTTGTCGAATCCGCTGCGCCTGCTTCGCTCCGTTTTTGGCCCGGAGACGAGAAGATCAGTGTAGATCTGAGCATCAAGCACCGAAGCACCTAGCCGCACCGCGATTTCGTGGCATCGCAGGATCTGGCTTTCGATTGAGTTGTCGTGTTGTTCGGCGGTTAGTCCTTTGGGCCGGGAAGACAAACGGTGACAAGCATAGATACTGGCGACGCATTTTTTTGCTGTGCCATCTGGCTTTGATTCTTTTCGCATGTTTCTAAATCCTTCACTTCGTTGATGTGAGCAACCGCGACGTCGACCAGCAGATCCACAAGATCCGACCATTCGTGTCTCATACACCGACACTCGAGTCGCGACGTGTTGTATTGCGGGGGGCATCGACCTCCCAAACCTGTATAGCGTCATCAAATAAAATCAGCTTGAGTTGGGTACTCCCGAACATTCGCCCACCCCAAAGTGGTGTTTTTTTGCACATTAACGTTCTCCTTACTGAAATTTACGGGGCGCACCTATACTCTTGGCCAGTGGCTTTCCAAACCGCTTCGTTGGAGCCGCCCCCCGCTGCTGGTGGCGTCTCTGGCGTGGACAGCCCTGTGACTATCAGCACAAATTTTTTGACCTACGAGCAGAAACGGAAGCGTTTCGTGTTTCAATTGCGCATACCCGCGAATCTGCGCACCAATTTCAACGGACGTACTACACTGCGTAAATCGCTGGGCAACATTCCGTACGAGCAGGCCGTCGTCCGTGCCCACGAATTGGCCACCCAGTATTTGGCGGAATTTTCCGCATTGCGACCGGCCCCGGCCGACGTACCGAGCGCGCCCGTAACTGTATTGAAGGTCACTGCCGAGACCGGGCATCAGTTCTCCGCGACTTGGCAGCATGAGGCGATTAGCGACCTCACCAAGCAGCTTGCACGCCTGCAAACCGCCCCGGAAACGGAATGGGAAAAGGCGATCGACTTCGGACAGGTGGCACTGAAGACAGCCCGGGAACAACTTCGCCGCAGCGATTTCCGTGAATTCCATGAGGCTCTGGCGGCACTCCAGCGCCAACATGGATTCACCCTGAACGGCGATACCGCAGACTTGGCCTTCGTGGCTCGACAGTTCAACGCTGCACGCGTGAGCTACCTCGCATCGGTACTGCATGTACTTGCAGGAACGCAAGGGGTCGATGCGCTCAACCCATCGCACCCCACCAGCCACTAGAATTACCTCCCCCCACCACACACCACAAACCCTGACTCCG
>NZ_JBMOJE010000239.1:0-4144 GCF_049316945.1 Propionivibrio sp.
GCGGAGCAAAAATATGTCATCGGGGTTTGCCGAGGTGTTCATGCGTCAATGCTGCCCTTTGATGAGCCCGCCGGGGCGAACAAAGGGCTCCAAATTTCAGTTCGCGCGGGCCCGTCGTGGTCGTCGCAATTGCGGCCCATAGCGTTAAATACCATCCGGCGAAAGCCATCTTCCTGTTGTTCATAGGCGGCTTTAACGCGTTCATGGCGCTGGAGTAGGCTAGTGTGCATGGAAATAGTGGCTATGTGCGTGGTTGGAAACGCCAAATTTTAGCCGGATGTTTTGACCGTCAACAAATTTGCGCACGGTTGGAATCTAGGGGCCGATGGAATCGATCGTCACCGTTGTCGTTGCATCCGATATCGAATAGTTGCTGGCCAAGCCGCCGTTCTTGCCATCGGCTAGGGAGATTTAGGATGCCAGTCATTTTGGCTCTTCGGAAAATGGTGTGTAACCCGGCAATTGAACAACAGCCAGAAAACGGATTTTCATGTGGAAAGGAATGAAATGAATCACCTACAACATCTGTTACCAAGTTGGCATAGTAGGGGCCGATGTCGCTCAAATTGCCCTGAGTAAAATTTAATTCGGGCCAGATAAAGTCATGCGTGCACTGCGCTTTGGTAGGCCAGGTGGGCGCCACCCTCATCCCCTATCATCTTGAATTGTTACATATATGGCGCATTACTAGGGCGATTTGCTCAAGTTATTTGTCAATTAGCATAAGGTGCGCTATACTTTGAGCATCTTAGCCCAAAGCTTCCTTTATGCCCCGAATCCAACCTGCCATCAGCTCGGACCTCCAGAAGCTGGCCCAAGACTTTGGGGGCCGGCTGGCGCTGGCACGCGGGCGTCGCAAGCTCTCCTCCACGCTGTTTGCCGAACGGATGGGCATCTCACGGAACACGTTGGCACGGCTGGAGAGCGGAGACACAGGTGTGGCGCTGGGGATGTACCTCAAGGCATTGCGCATCCTGGGGCTCGAGTCGAGCCTGGCGCTTGTAGCCCAGGAGGATCCGTTGGGTCGCAAGCTGCAGGACCAGGTCACGCTCGAGGAGATGCCCGGGCGAGGGCCTCGGCCACCACGGCGCGCCCTGCCAGGGCATCTCGCCACCACGACTCCCGGCGTGCAGCCCCTGTTTAGCAGCCTCCTTAAAAAGAAACCGTGACCATGGCACGCGTAACCCTGGAAGTCTGGCTGGATGCCTCTGAGATTCATGAAGGTCTCGTGCGGGTCGGTACGCTCTACCCGCATGACGCTCGAACGGACCTCCTGCCGTCGTTCGCCTATGATGCGGGTTGGCTGAAGTCTCCTCGAAAGTTTGCGCTTGACCCGCAGCTGCCACTGATTGCTGGCGAGCAAAACCCGGTGGTTCGGTATTTTCCTCGATGTCGCACCAGACCGCTGGGGCCGGGTGCTTATGGAGCGTAGAGAGGCGCTTGCCGCCAAAGACGAAAAGCGCACGATGCAGCGCCTGACTGACTTCGACTTCATGCTGGGGGTTAGCGATATGACGCGAACAGGAGCTCTGAGATTCCGCTTTAGCCCTGAGACCCCGTTCGTGGCGCCGGACGAGATGCGCGCCGTCCCACCGGTGACTAGCTTGGGCGAGTTGGCGGATGTAGTGGCGAATCTGGAAGACCCTTCCGCTGAAGAACGCCCCGAATATCGTAAGTGGTTGTCCATGCTGCTGGCACCCGGCACATCACTGGGTGGCGCGCGGCCGAAGGCAACCTTCCGTGAAGCTGATGGTCGTTTGTGGCTTGCCAAGTTCCCCTCCCGTAATGACCGGCGTGACTGGGGGGCTTGGGAGTTCATTACCCATGCGCTTGCCCGGAAAGCTGGCATCGATGTTCCGGCGGCGCAGTATCTTCGTTTGGGCGCGCAGTACCACACGTTCTGCGTTGAACGGTTCGACCGCCAGAAAGTGGACCTCTTGGCTCCGGCATCACGACGGCTGTATGCCTCGGCGATGACATTGCTCGCGCGCCAGGACGGCGAGCCGGACGGTACCCATGAGCCCCGCAGTCCGCTGTTCGTAGGGGCACGGCGCGCCGTGCCCGCGAAAAGCGAAAAGGGGACAGGGTCAATTAACCGACCCGATCACCCCTTGCCCTTCAACCTAGAAAACTCAGTTGGATGTGATGCCAAAAGGGCACGGCGCGCCGTGCCCCTACGGCCACGATCTATCTCTCCGATTTTATCTTCTCGCAACACACGGACCTTCCCGATTCGAATGTTGGAAAAGGGGAAGTTATTTCGTAGGCGTTCCTAAGCAACTTTCGTGGGCAATGTAATTCCTCACCCACCCACTTATCGTCCACGGATACCTATGGCCGAAAGCAATAGCTATAGGGCTGGCGCGATTTGGCAGGAAAAAATTCAGCGGGTTCTACCAGGCAGTGCGTACCGGAAATTTTGGTGGGAATTTCGAGCTGCGCACGGCCACCGCCATCGACAGTACGCTTGCAATTTGCCGCGATCGTCGACGATTCATGCTCGGAACCGGCCGTTATTTGTTGCGCGACCCGAAAGGTTCGGCACCCAAGTTGCTCGGTGCATTTCTCAGGTTCTACACAGGGTTTAGCGGCGTTGATCCTGTATTCCGTCAAGGCGTGATATCTGCTTCACCGTATAGGGTAACATAACGTAACGTTACAGCGTAACGTAACTTATTGGAGTGAGCTACACCATGGCGAGAGAACCCAAAATCACCCAAACCGACGTCGATGCCGCCGCAGAAAAAATCGCAGCAACCGGCAGAAAACCTACGGCGCGCGCAATTCGTGACGTCCTTGGTGTCGGCAGCATGGCAACCGTGCTCAAACACATGCAAATCTGGATGGGCAGTCAGCCGCGGCTTGCCGTGGTGCCTAACGTTCTTCCCCCTGGCTTACAGAAAACACTGGCCGATTTTGTTGCAGAGGAAGTATCCTTTGCCAAAGCCACCATTGAGGCGGACTTGAGCACGGCAGAGCAGACCATCGATGACTTGGTTGCAGAGTCAGAACGGCTAGCCGCAGTGATCGCGGATCAAGCGCAGGAACTTAAAATGCTGGGATCTGAAAAGACCGCGCTGTCCGGACGGTTCGTCGAACAAACCAGCCGCCTGGAAAACACAATTCAAAAGTTGGAAGAGCAACGTCAAGCGGCCGAGCGCGCTCGAACAGCGCAGGCAACGCTTGAGGTACGACTTGAGGCGCTGCCCCAAATCGAAACAGAAATGGGCCGCTTCAGAGAAGCGCTTGATGCCGAGCGCACCGCAAGAATCGCCGCCGAACAGAATGCCGCCGTGGCCTCTGCCAAACTGGAAACAACAGAAGCCCTACTGAATGAACTTCAGGCGCGCCTGACTCGGTCGGCGAATGACGGGCGTCACACGCGCCGAAAGAAGTTGCCGACGCCAGTTCCGTGATCGATATAGCCCGGCGACACCAATACCGGAATCCCGTGCTGACCTTCAGGATAAAGAACAAGAAGGGCAGTTCGCCCGCATACCCTTTGCTGCGCGCAAATTGATACAAAGCCCAGCTTTGTTCGCGTAGGCCAGCGAACTACGGTTGGTGACAGATTCGTAGCCGAACAGTAGGCCACCAGCAGCCGTACGCAGGCCCGACAGTTCCAGCGCGAATTGGTATGAGCTTTCGCCTTTGGCGGCAGCAAGCGGGGCTGGTTGAAGCCTTGGGCCGCCTAGCCAATAGCATGCCAGTCGCATTTGTTGCCGAAAAGCTTGGCTACAGCAGCGCCAGCGCTTTTGCCGCGATGTTCCGACGTTCGCTGAGCATTGAACCGCGCCGGTACTTTTTCTGAGGGCTACCGAGTAAGGCCAAGTCAGAGTCGCCTAATGAAGATCCCTGAGTGTCGGCATATTGATTAGTAAGCTGCCAGCAAATTATTGTTTGCCATCTGGCGGGCAGGTCGGCAACGGATCCTCCGTTTAATAAGCAATTCAAGGGCGACCGGTCGAATTTTTCCGTGAAATTAATCTCACATTACGATAGCGGATAGTTGACAACCTTCATGGATTCGATGTTCGTGACAAAACTTTTGAGCGCCCAGTAAATCGAACCACTACGCATGAAATCGATAGTTAGGCGGCGTAAATAAATAAACATATCAAGTTTGCGCTATTACGTTCGGTCT
>NZ_JBMOJE010000240.1:0-4089 GCF_049316945.1 Propionivibrio sp.
GCGGAGCTAAAATATGTCATCGGGGTTTGCCGAGGTTTCATGCGTCAATGCTGCCCTGGCGGTTATCGCGGCGCGAGCGGAAGACGTGCTCGGGCGCTATTTTCCCGACACGCCATGGTGGCCCACTGCCGAGGGCAGGGCGGCGCTGGTTCAGCTCTTGCAGGCAGCAGGCGAGGGGCAGCCAGGCACCCTCGAGGCCATGCACCCGCAGGCCGACGGCAGCTCGATGAGCGTTCTTTTTCATGCCATACCGGTTTCCGCCGGGCAGGATTCGCTGATTGCCGTCACCGGCGTCGACATCACCGAACTGAAACGGGCCGAAGCCGAACTGCTGCGCTCGAACAGCGAACTGGAACAGTTCAGCTACGCCATTTCGCACGACATGCGCCAGCCGCTGCGCATGATCTCCAGCTACCTGCAACTGCTCGAAATGGATCTGGGCGAGCGGCTTGACGGCGAGCAGCGCGAGTATTTCAATTTCGCCATCGACGGCGCCAAGCGGCTTGACCAGATGCTGATCGGCCTGCTCGACTACTCGCGTATCGGCCGCAATGGCGAGCCGGCGAGCTGGATCGAAAGCCGTGCCGTGCTCGACGAAGCGCTGCTCTTCCTGCGACCGGCGATCGCCGAGGCGCAGGCCGAAGTGCGCATTGAAGGCGACTGGCCGCGCATTCTGGTCAGCCCGGACGAAATGCTGCGTCTGATCCAAAACCTGATCGGCAACGCGCTCAAGTTCCGCGTCTCCGGGCGCCCGCCGGAAATCACCGTGAGTGGCCAGAGCGGCGGGGGGCATTGGCGCCTGTCCGTCGCCGACAACGGCATCGGCATCCTGCCCGGGCAGAGTGGCCGGCTGTTTCAGGTGTTCCAGCGCCTGCAGTCGCGCAGCGCCTATGAAGGCACCGGTATCGGCCTGGCCGTGTGCCGCAAGATCGCCGAACACCAGGGCGGACGCATCTGGGTCGAATCGGCGGGAGCAGGCCAGGGCAGCCGCTTCCAGGTCGAGATACCGCTGCCAAGGAAGGCCGCTGCATGAGTAACAAAATGACAAACCCGAGCCGAATCATCAGCCAGCGCCAACCCCCGGCTTCTCCCTCGCCCGCCTGCGGGAAGGCCGGTTTCCGCTTTGCTCCCTCTCCCGCTTGCGGGAAGGCCGGTTTCCGCTTTGCTCCCTCGCCCGCTTGCGGGAGAGGGCCGGGGAGAGGGCGGGTTTTTCTGGTGCCGCAATCGCCCTCTCCCCCGGCCCCTCTCCCGCAAGAGGGCGAGGGGAGAAAGAGCGTTTCGCGTTGCGTGATCACGTCAGCCAGCAGTGACTACTGATTCAAATATGAACGCCACCCTGCAGAAAAAACGGCCAACCTTCGCCCGCTACATCGGGCTGACGGTTGGCGTGTTCGCCATCCTGGTTCTGGCCTTTGCCGTCTATGTCTGGTCGGAAAAGCAGCTTGATCGCGCCTATGAAATGCGCCACCAGTCCTATCTGCTGGCCGATGAGTTGCGCCAGTCTTCGGACGACCTGACGCGGATGGCGCGCACCTACGTGGTGACCGGCGACCCGCGCTACAAGGAATACTACCAAGCCATTCTCGACATCCGTGACGGGACGAAGCCACGGCCGCAAAACTATCAGTCAATTTACTGGGATCTGGTGCAGGCCAAGGGGGAAATGCCCCGACCCGACAGCGGACAGGCCATCGCACTGCTCGATCTGATGCACCAGGCCGGGTTTTCCGGACAGGAATTCCGCAAGCTGGAGGAGACCAAGGCGAATTCCGACGGCTTGATCGACACCGAATTCGTGGCCATGAAGCTGGTTGAAACGGCACTGGGGAAAACCGGCACGGAGGCCGGGTCCAGCCGCGCCACGGCGCTGCTGATGATGCATGACGACAAGTACCATCAGACCAAGGTCGCCATCATGAAACCAGTCGACGAGTTTTACACCTTGATGGAAGCACGTACCTTGGCCGCCGTCCAGTCGGCGCGGACCAAGGCCCTGATCGTGCGCATCGTTTTTGTCCTGTTTGCCCTGAGCCTGTTGTTCACCTTCTTGCGCACCAACAAGTATCTGCACGCCACGCTGGGCGGTACGGTTGACGAAGTCTATGCGCACATTGCGAGAATCGGCCGTGGCGAATTCTCTTCGGCCATTCCTGATGCCGGCGTTAGTGAAAACAGCGTACTGGGATGGCTGGCGAAAACACAGGGCAAACTGAAAAAAATCGATCACCAGCGCCAGCAAGCGGAAGAAGAAACAATAAACGCCTTGCGCTTCCAGCAAGAGTTGCTCGATGCGGTTCCCTCGCCGATTTTCTACAAGGATGCAGCGCGCGTCTATATCGGCGGCAACAAGGCCTTCGCGCGTTACCTCGGGCTGTCGCCGGAGCAATTCATCGGCAAGACCGCGTATGACATTGCCCCAGCTGACCTGGCCGGGAAATACGATCAGGCCGACCGCGATCTGCTGGGCAACGCCGGCGTGCAAAGCTACGAAGCATCCGTTGTCCATGCCGATGGGACACGCCACGACGTGGTTTTCAACAAGGCGGTTTATACCGACGCCGCCGGCCAGGTGGCCGGGCTGATCGGCGTGATGCTCGACGTCACCGAGTACAAGCAGATGGTGGATCAGCTGCGGGTAAGCGACCTCGCCCTGAAAGCCGTCTCGCAAGGCGTGCTCGTCTCCAGTGCCGACGGCTGCCTGCTCTCGGTGAATGACGCCTTTTTGTCGATCACCGGCTACAGCCAGGCGGAAGTCCTGGGCCACTCCTGCCGATTTATCCAGGGGCCGCTCACCGATCCGCTGACGGTGGCGGCGATACGCGAGGCCAAGGAAGAGGCCAGCGAGTTCTCCGGCGAGATACTCAACTATCGCAAGGACGGCACCGCCTTCTGGAACGAACTGACGATTTCGCCGGTGCGCAACGAGCAGGGCCGGCTGACCCACTTCATCGGCGTCACCCGCGACATCATGGCGCGCAAGCAGGCCGAAGCCGAACTCCTGCGCTCGAACAGTGAACTGGAACAGTTCAGCTACGCCATTTCGCACGACATGCGCCAGCCGCTGCGCATGATCTCAAGCTTTCTGCAACTGCTCGAAATGGCTCTGGCCGATCAGCTTGACGGAGAGAAACGCGAGTATTTCCATTTTGCCATCGACGGCGCCAAGCGGCTCGACGCCATGCTGCTCGGGCTGCTTGAGTACTCGCTGGTCGGCCGCCAGGGCGAACCGCAGGCGTGGATCGAAAGCCGCGCCGTGCTCGACGAAGCACTGCTTTTCCTGCAACCGGCGGTCGCCGAAGCGCAGGCCGAAGTGCGCATTGATGGCGACTGGCCGAAAATTTTCGTTAGTCCCGATGAAATGCTGCGCCTGCTGCAGAACCTGATCGGCAACGCGCTCAAGTTCCGCGTCGCCGGACGCCCTCCGGTAGTTACGGTGAGCAGCGAAAGCAGCGGCCAGACGTGGCGCCTGTGCGTTGCCGACAACGGCGTCGGCATCCCGCTGGAGCAGAGCGGCCGGCTGTTCCAGGTATTTCAGCGCCTGCACTCGCGTGGCGCCTACGAAGGCACCGGCATCGGACTGGCGCTGTGCCGCAAGATCGCCGAACACCAGGGCGGCAGGATAACGGTTGAATCGGCCGGTGAAGGACAGGGCAGCCGGTTCTGCGTTGAACTGCCGCAGGAGGTCGCATGAGTCATGGAGCCCTTGCCGGAATTTTGCACCTCTCCAACTTGCCCGCCCAGGGTCGCCGATGAAACTTCAAGGCAAACTATTGCTGGCCAGCGGCCTGCCGGTGAACGAAAAGACCGTCGGCTGCCTGCCGGCGCATGCGCTTTCCCGCATTTCCAGGGATTTCCCCAACTGGACCAGCAGCGGCCTCTACTTCAATAACGTCCCGGATCGACCGCGCAACCCGGCCAACCAGACCGATGGATTCGAGTTTGACCGCATGGCCGCCAGCGCTGCCGTCGTCTCCGTCGTCTCCGTCGTCTCCGTCGTCTCCGTCGGCGAGTTGCCGCCGGCATGGATCGACGCTCCACGCCCCGCTTTTCCCCCTCGCCCACTTGTGGGAGAGGGTCGGGGAGAGGGTG
>NZ_JBMOJE010000241.1:0-4070 GCF_049316945.1 Propionivibrio sp.
TCTTCAGAAATTCAACGAAATATGCAAACGGTCTGTTAGGTTGAGAGCATTGATGGCTACCCTGGGTGTGGGACATGGATGATGGAGAAGCCGAGGCGCAGTTTGAAAGCGAGGCACAGGCCAACAGGATCATTTCGCTCATCATGCGGCACTACAACGCCGTGACTCATACCTTCTACACTGATCCGTCATCCTTCGAGCCAATATTTTGGCAGAGTGATCAATGGGGAGCGGCTGAGTGGAGCGAAGGCTTTATTGCTGGCTTTCAGTTCAACGACGACGCGTGGAGTCAGCTAGCCATCAAGCATCCGACATGGTTCGCCCCATTTCTAAGCTTAGTCATCGAGGACATTGTCGAGATTGACATCACCAGCGGTGAAGCAGAGAAGTGGGTGAATGAAATCGAGCCGTCGCTACTGAAAATTCATGCCTATTGGCAAGAGAACCGCGGATTACAGACGGCTGGACAGGCCGGAGACGATTTATCTACCGGTAGCCGTCGGGAATTCGAGCAAGTTCTAGCGGGTGGGCCGAAGGTCGGACGGAACGAGCCATGCCACTGCGGCAGTGGCTTGAAATACAAAAAATGCTGCGGAGCGGACGGTACGTTGCAGGCACCGACGGTGCATTGAACGAAACGGTTACGGCAATTCATAATTAAAGGGGGGTAACGTGGGAATCACATTGACCAAGGCCGAGTTGGCCGACCAGTTGTTCGAAAAAGTCGGACTCAACAAACGCGAAGCGAAGGACATGGTGGAGGCATTTTTCGACGAAGTTCGAACGGCGCTCGTCGGTGGGGACAGCGTCAAGCTTTCCGGCTTCGGGAATTTTCAGTTACGCGACAAGCCGCAGCGCCCTGGACGCAACCCAAAGACCGGCGTCGAAGCCCCGATCACTGCACGCCGCGTGGTCACGTTCCACGCCAGCTCGAAACTCAAGGCCGCTGTCGTGTATATTGAAGAGGTCTGATTTATGTTGCCGGTTGAGAATTCAATTTTCGTGCTCAAAGTTGCGCTCAAGTACAACAAGCGAATCTGGCGAAAGATAGCGATACGCGGAGATCAAACGCTGACGACGCTTCATCACGCCATCTTCAGGGCCTTTGATCGTGAAGAGGAGCACTTGTATTCTTTTTACTTCTCCAGCAAGCCAACCTCTACCAGCTACTACAACCGGGTGGCTGGAGCAAGGCGATATGGCTGCCAGTATTCAGAAACAGAAGACAAGACGGACATCACCCGTATTGACAACTTGTGTCTTCAGCTAAAGCAGAAGTTCGAATATCGGTTCGATTATGGTGATGAGTGGTGGCATGAAATCACCCTGGTAAAGATAAATTTGCCACACCCGACTTGGCTTACCCCCTCTTGATCGCATCAAAGGGCGATTCGCCTCCCCAATACGGTGATTTCGAAGAATAAACCATGCCCAATCCGGTAGATACTTGCGAAGGATGTGGCGAAACTGTTCCCAGCTACGACATCATCCACTACGGCTCCTACGACAGTGGCTATCGATTGCTCTGCACTCGATGTTTCAATGCCGAGGTTGCGAAACGGTGTGGTGTGCATGATTTTGAAAACATCCGGCTCGAACCTATCGGGATAACGGATTGCGCCGGTGAAACACATCAATTCCATTTTCAGGCACGCCTCCTTGGGAGCATTGTCTCTCTTGAAGCCTTTGAGCTTCGCGACGGGAGTCGACAAGGTGGCGGCTATGAATGTCAAATAATCGGTGATCCGGAAGACGATTTGTTCGCCTTGCTGGGACAGTTGGTTTTGAAAATACGTCGAATGCTGTCCATCAAGCATATTACTGGGGATGAGCGGCATGGGCTTCAAATTGCTGATCAGACGGTGCGCGGTCGAATTGGCGGCGACTATTCCGGAACTGATCGCACTCCCGTCATCATCGTTGATGGCCGGGAAATCTCATGGCCGGCATTTGGCGAGATGCTACTGACCTTCGAAGGGTGGCAGTTCAAGCTTGACATGGTTGATAGCAGCGATGAGCCATGATTCGCGCAGCCGCTTGAGGCAAGACTGGCGTTGTTTGATCGTGCCGTTCAATCGGATCAGTGTTCAACGATGTCGTGGTCAGGATGGCTGCGTAACGCCACGCGCACCAGTTTTGGACGCACCCAATAACACTGCTCAACTTTCGTGATCGCCTGCGCGATGGCTTCAAAAGCCTCACGCAGACGGATGTCAGTCGTGTTGAGCACTTCAGTTTCGACATAGCCAACAAGCTCTGCGAGTTCAGCAAGCGAACACCGCACTTTGACAATGCCGTCCCAAACTCTTGAGTGATACAGTGTGTCGAGCAACCCTTCTTGAATGGGAAGGTGTTCGATGATCAGATCCACCTGAGAAACCGCGAGGGAGAGCAATACCTTCTCGCCGGGTTTGATGTGTTTTCTTCGTAGCAACGTCATTGGGTTCCGACCATGGATAAGTACAAGCAGTATGAAAAAAAGTGCGACGCGATCAGAAAGTCTAACGAAATATTACTGACAGAATTTGATGCTTGGTTGAAGTCATCCGGTTTGACAGAAAAAACAATCGACAAGCATCTATCCAACATCGATTTTTACATAAACGTTTATCTTCTTTACGAAGAGGCCATCGAAGCAAAAGACGGCATCGGCAGCGTCAGCATGTTTCTCGGCTATTGGTTTATCAGAAAGGCGATGGCGAGCCAGGCAAGCATAAAAAGCTCGGCAGCGAGCATCAAGAAATTCTATGGCTTTCTCGTTGAAAAAGGCCTGGTCGATAAAAACGACCTGGCAGAGCTTGAGGTATTAATAAAAGTACAAATGAAGGAATGGGTGAGAGCAATCAACCGCTACGACTCCGTTTCAGATGATTATTGACTGGACCTGAGCGTCAAGCTTCCTCTTCAGCGATATTCACTTGATTCATAAATTCGATGGCGCGATCGGGAGGAAAGCAGGAATTCATGATTAATGGCGGCCAGCGATTTTGATCGCACGGCACAACAGCCAAGCTGCGCTCGCAAATTTTATTTTGCTCACATTGTAAGCTTTATTAACTGGTCTATACTGGTAGTGAGGTGAGGAAGGGTATTGTTTTAATGAGGTTTATCATGAGAGTGCCAGATTTGAAGGAGTATATGATGAGCTATTTGGATTCGCCTATTGGCCGGTGTGAAGAGGCTCACACGATGGTTTTAACCGATCAAACGCAAGAACAATGTGCGGTTGAGCATGATTGCCCTCCGGGTCGTGTTTGCCCGTTGGCTGGGTGTTTTGCTGACTTTTATATGGATTACCGCAAGCCTTGTTCGGTGGTAGATATAAAGAGTAGTCGGCAAGGGCAGAAGCATCGTAGAGAGACCATGGCGGCTTGAATATAGCAAAAGTTGATCTGTTGAAAGTGCTTGTTTTCACGGAGTTACACGCAATTTGGATTGTGTTTTTCCTTTGCGTTTTTATTGAGCGTCAGCGGCAAGTTGCGGGGCTTCTTTGTGATCATTTCCAATCCCCGCTTTCTGATATCACCAGTGGCAGTTCAGCTATGTTGGACACGTCGAATTCGACAGCACCGGCGTTGGTTTGGTAGATACCGTGCCAGCGTATTGGAGTCGATCCTTCAGCCGGATTTTGGGTGAAATAGATAACCATGTTGTAAGGAAGATTCTCAGTGGTTACTCCTTGTTTCGCAAATCATGCTGTCGGTCGTTGTTTTGGTTTTGCCATGTTGTTGCTCCTGCTTAATGAGTGATGCTGCAGTGGTGGGCTGCGTTCGTGGTCTTATTCATATTCATATCTTCTGTGCTCTGCTTGGCACCTTGGCTATGGTGAGCTTTTGCGGGGAGCCAACGGCGAAAAATTCTACGCTGCTTTGTTGTCTTTTGTAAATTCAAACAGAGTGTGGTGACGATGAGCAGACTCCCATCTTTATGATTGCCCTTGGGTCTTTTCTGGCAGGTTGGCAATCCCGAAAACATCGAATCAGCACTCGTGGTACAGCACCAGAAACCTTTGCCAATCGTGTCCCTCCTGCAAACTTGCTTGAATTTTGCGGTAGCGACTGTTGGGGGAC
>NZ_JBMOJE010000242.1:0-4049 GCF_049316945.1 Propionivibrio sp.
TTGGGCAATTTCATTCCAGAGCAGGCGATAGCGACGGTTCATGGCATGGCCTTATCAGCTAGAACGGCAGACTTGCATTCAGCCAAAAACGATCTCGAATCAGTGTGCCATCCTGATCGTTGCCGGTGCTGGTCGGGTTTGGGTTGTCGCCAATGCGACGCGCCCAGACCAGTCTGAGATTGAAGCCGCTTTCACCCTGCCAGCCAAGTACCAGCCCGCCGCCCTGGAGGCTCAAGCGATTGAGGGGCGCAAAACCGACAAAATCATTGTTCCGATTGACCGTGACGCTGCCCCAGTCGTAAAAGCCGGTCAGGTTGAAGCCATTGACCAGCCGCCAGCGCAATTCAAGATTTGCCATCATGCCTTCCGAGCCGCCGCCTTCACTGCCTGGGTAGGCGCGAACACCGCCTGAGCCGCCCAGGTAAAAGCGTTCACCCGAATCAAGGTTTTTGCTGGCAATCTGGCCGGTGAGATTGGCGTTGAATGTCAGGCTCTCGGAGAGCGTCTGCAGGCGGCTGGCGGCGTAACGCAGCTTGCTGAACTGGCCGGCGGTCTGGGTGCTTTTGGCATCGGCCCCCTGGTTGGGCGAGCCGTCAAGGTTGACCCGGCCGCCGGTGAGCGTCAGGCTGGCGTTGCTGGTTCCGCCAGCGCCTAGCGTGTCTGTCAGATTGCCGCTGATGCCGGCCGAAGCGGTGGTCAACTGATACCGTGTTGTGGTGGCTCCAGCCGAGCTGTTGTCAAAGCTTTTGTGGTCCAGCGTCGCGTTGAAATAAAGGTTGCTCAGGCGTGAGCGGTAAATCGGATAGCTGGAGTCAAGGCCCGATGTGGCAGAACTGCCAAAGCCATTCAAGGCAGCAAAAGCCGGGCTGATCAGCTTGTAGCGCATATCGGAGGTGTTGATGCCCATGCGCCAGCCGTCGTAACCCAGCGGTATCGAATAAGCCAGCCGCAGGTAGTCGCTGCCCTCGGTGTGCAAAAAATTCAGATTGCCTTGATCGGCAAAAGCAAACGGGCTATTGAGTGCCAGATTGGCGCTGAGGCGGACTTTGCCGGTTGACGGCGACCCGGTGTTGTCGATGGCGGCATCGCCAGCGAGTAGGGGTTTGTCCGCCACCTTCAGCACGACATCGGACTCGCCCTGGCGCGCACCTTCGCGCAGGCTGCCGGCAACCGTCACGCCTGGCAGGTCGCTCAACAGCAGCAAGCTGCGGTCGAGTGCTTCGGCATTGATTGGCTGGCCTGGCGTTTGGGTCTTTGCCAGCCCTTTTTGCAGTCTGTCCTGGCTGATGCGCTGAACGGCACCGGACTCAAAGTGAACGCTACCGAACAAGGCTTCGACGATCTGGATGGTCACGATGCCACCGACGATTTCCTGCTGCGGCAGGTAGGCGCGGACAATCCAGCCGGCATCCCGATAGACTTGGGCGACGGCTGCGGCGGCGGCTTGAAGCTGGTTGAAGTTGAGCGGACGGTTGAGCCAGTCGGCCACCGCTGGCTGGAGCAGCTCGGTTTTGATGAGCGTATTGCCGACAAAACGAAACTCGCGCACCATCAGGTCGCCGGGCAAGGCTTGCATGGCGGGCGGGGGTGCCGGCCGTTCAAGCGGTGCCGGTCGCGGCATCAGGGGTGGCAAGCCCTGCTCGATCTGCTGGCGCAGCATGCCGGCATCAGGTGGCGTTTGCGCCTGTGCCAGGCTAATCAGCAGCAGCGAGAAAAGCAGTCCGTATTGGGTCAACTTCTTGCGATACATGGATAACTTTCGAGGAAATCTGACGTTAGACATCACAACTTCCCCTTCGGTTCCATCAAATATGCAGTGCTGCAAGTACGCCAACCACCAAACCGATGCCACCTGAAACATACATGACAGTGACCAGCCACTTCTTTTTGGTCAGCAGGGCAATGGCCGCCATGGCGATCGACACCGACAATACCGTGGTGGATTGCGCCCAACGGTGATGCTGGTGTATTTTTGTATCGCTGCGCTGGTCCCAATCGGTGGCATCCGCCTCAAGCTTGTCGGCTACCACCTTGATGTCGGTTTTTTCTTTTTCGTAGCGGTCCATCTTGGCTTGATAAAGGGGCTTTTTATCATTCGGGGACAGGTCACGGGCCAGTTCGGCCAGGGACTGTTTGGTACTCTTGGACTGAAAGTAATTCCACTGGTTGGAGGCTTCTGTTTTCTTGATGGCGGCGTTGTTCTTGAACATACCGGCATCAGCCTGGGTGGCACCCCCCATGTAGCCAAACACGGAGCCAACCGTGGCGACGACGGCGGTAAAAAGTGCAATTTTATTGGTACTGTTATCGCCATGACCACTCATTTGAGCGTGTTCTAGTTCGTGGTCGTGTGGGCCGTGTACATGAAATCCATGATCTGACATATTAAATTCCTGTGATTTTTGAGAGGATACAAAGTTTAAGGGAGCCGCTGAGACTGTTCTATCAATTTGGAGAATATCTGGCGATGGTGATCGGGAGATCGTGAAGGGTCGTCAAAATAAATTTTGACTTGTTCAATATCCGATGCAGCGATAACCAGTTTTGCGCTACTGATCAACTGACTCAATTGCATAAACGCCAATTCAGGATTTTGTTTCCAATCGATCAACTCACCCGTCTTACTTGCACCAATGGCCAATGGCGGTGGTGATGCAACGGATGCCGACTTGTCAGCACCTTTTCTGCGATCATTCACGCCACGCTTACGATTGCCGTTTTTGATGAGGTGATCAACTTCATCCCCTTGCAGATGCAGGCGCTTGGCCTCAGCCGTGATCATGACCATTTCCTCATCGGTCAAAATGTCGTCATTAAGTGCATCATCCACCATGCGATTGAGCCGTTCACGATCAAGGTGTAATTGATCTGAAAATGCCGCAGAAAGTACACCCGCAGGCAACGCAAATATTCCTAACCCGACGATAGCCATGACGATGGTCATTAACCGACCCATGGGTGTTACCGGTGAAATATCGCCATAACCCACGCTGGCCAGCGTCACCACGGCCCAATAGATAGACTGTGGAATATTCTCGAACTTGTCGGGCTGGGCTGCATGCTCGAACAAATAACCCAAACTGGCGGCAAGCATCACCAGAAGCAACATCAGGAAACCTGCTGCGCCCAAGATCGGTGCCTCCCGCACGAAAACTTTCCGCAACGTACCAAGCGAACTGGTGTAGCGCGTCAGCTTGAGTATCCGTACCAGACGGAAGATTCGCATGAATCGCAAATCGACGAGATGGCCGACAAAAGGTGCCAGGAAAAAAGGCGCAATGGCGATCAGGTCAATCATGGCTGAATAAGATATGACGAATCGCAAACGCCCGGCACGCATGGACGCATATTCTGGGTCTTCCGGCACAATATATATCCGAATGATATATTCAAGCGTAAAGACAGAAACCGCCAGAATATCAAGAATAAAAAATTCTCGACCAAATTTCAACTCAAGAGATACCACGGACTCCAGAACGATCATAACCACCGACAGAAGCACCATGAACATCAGGAAGTTATCGATATAAGCCTGCAAGTTGCCGGAAGTGGGCGTTGGATGAAGCAACGCATAAAGTTGCTTGCGCACTGGCTGCCCCCGGTTGTTTTCCCTGAACGCCGCATAAGCATCGGTCAGTGCGGTCAAGGCACCGGTGATCTGCATGGCCCGCACCAGCTTAAGGATACGCAAATCCAAATTCAGACCCAACAGGTAAGGCAACAGCACCAGTAAATCGGCCAACCCAGCAAAGCTGACAACATACGTCAGAACGGGGAAACGCTTGCCGCTGTATTTGGCATCGCCGGCGCAGGCCAGCAGACGCAACACATATTCAATTCCGAAGATGACATAGGAAACCGTGCTGAGTTGGCTAACCATTTCAGCATACTGGCGAAAGGCCGGGTCCAGTGTCATCGGCCATAGTGCCAGTATATTGATGGCAATTAGGCCGAGCAGGAAACGGTCAATGGCAGTGCGTAAAATATTTTTGTGTTTTTGGTCGAAAAATATAATAAAAAGTTTTTGTTGCCAAGGCATGTTTACACTC
>NZ_JBMOJE010000243.1:0-4021 GCF_049316945.1 Propionivibrio sp.
AATTCGTCGGCCCCGAACTGTTTGCCGAGATCAGGATGCAATTGGATGAACGCGGTACCGCTCCGCAACAGACCGACGTCGTGACATTGAATGCGGAACTGCTCGAAGTGACGACCGAAGCCAACCGCCATCTCGCCAGCGTGCATTTCAGCGGAATGATTCGTGAAGTAGCCGGTGCGGCCGCCGCCCCCTTCGATGAAATCTGGAATCTGAGTAAGCCGGTCGAGGGGAGCCAAGGCTGGGTTATTTCCGGAATTCAGCAACTGAATTGAGTTAATCGTTCAATCCAACAGGAGATAGATTCATGCGAATCGACATTCAGGCCAGAGGATTCGATCTGACCGAAGGTTTGCGCGAGCACACCGAGCGACGCTTGCAGTTCGCCCTGAGCTGGGCCAGTCAAGATGTTCGCGCGGTCAGCGTCCGCCTTTCCGACATCAACGGGCCACGTGGCGGTAATGACAAACGCTGTTGCATCCAGATTCGCCTTCCAGGCATACAGGATGTGGTGATCGAAGATACCGAAGCCGATCTCTATATGGCCATCGACCGCGCGGTTGATCGCACCGAGCGCACGGTGGCCCATCGTCTGAAGCGCTTGCGTGAGCATCACCACGACCGCCTCAGCACCAACAAAGCAAGTGGCGAGGAACTCGCACAAGACGCCGCCGCCTTGACAGCAAACACTCACTGAGGAAATGCAGATGAACAAACCAGGTCTTATCTCTCAAGCCGCCAACTTCGCGCCAGGGTTCTTTCAGGTCCGACGCCGGACCTGGTATGCCGCGGGTATTGGCCTGCTGGTATTTGTTGGCCTGCTGATCTGGGCCGCTTTAGCTCTGGTCGGCTGGCTCTGGGGACAAACCCAGAGCCTGGCTGGCGCTGCGCCTGACGCCCTACGTGGTACGACGAATAGGGTGCTGGAACAAGTCAAAGGAATTGTCCCCGGCGCTCAAGGCGTGCTGGATCAAGTTAAGCAGAGTGTCCCCGGTGCTCAAGACGTTATCGATCAGGTCAAGGAGCGTGTTCCCGCGGCCAAGGGAGCGCTGGATCAGGTAACAGAGAGCGTGCCTGGCGCGCGTGAAATGTTGGCCGGTATTGTTCCTGCACTGAAGCCGGAAACGCCGCCCCAGCGCGACGTATCCGGCGAGGATCTTGGGCCAGTAGTGCGTTACCCAGGACTATTGCGAACTCAATGGCAGCGGGCAAACGGGCCGGCGGCGGTGGCGATTGTTGAGTTCGAAGGCAAGGTGGATTACGTCAAGGTGCTCGATCACTATGCCAAGGGATTCGCTGAGAATGGCTTCACCCAGGCGTTGCAGTCATCCACTCAAGAAACAGAAACGCACGAATACACGAAAGGCCGCGAGCGCTTCATCCTGAAAATCGCGCAAAAACCCAAGGGTGGAATCGTCATCGTGCGCATTGAGGCGGTGCAGCCATAACTATTTTTCAAACAGACAAGGAGGCTATCGCCCAAAAAATATGGAATTCAAACAGCCAATTTTCATCATCGGTAAGTCATCAGAACCATCTATTGATGGTTCCACACAGGCAACACGCTGAATGTTTCCTGCTGCATAACGATTCAGAAGTGGTTGCGATGAATACTCCGTAAATTAATCAAATGATTTGCCAATGAAAAACAATATAGTTATTGCCGCATCCATCGCCGCACTGTTCGCCGCCAGTCCGGCACTGTCGGCTACCTGATGCTCGGCAACCCGCGCGCCCTTGATCCGCTGCAGACCCAGGCGCGCATGAGCACGCCGCAGATCGAGGAAATGCTTGGCAAGCTGGTCGACAAGCTCAAGACCAATCCAGGCGAGACCAAAGGCTGGGTCATGCTGGCTCGATCCTACAAGGCGCTGGGGCGTTTTGCCGAGTCAGCCGAGGCGTATAGCCACGGCGGCGCGCTGCTCGACGCCGAGCCGGTGCTGCTGGCGGACTACGCCGAGGTGCTGGCGCAGTTGAATGGCGGCAGTTTCAAGGGCAAACCGGACGAACTGATCGCCAAGGCGCTGAAGATTGACCCGAACGAACTGCAGGCGCTGTTCCTGGCCTGCGCGGCGGCAACCGACCGCAAGGACTTTTCTGCTGTTGCCGATTACTGGGGCCGGCTGCTGCTGCAACTCGAACCCGGCTCGGAAGAGGCGCAGTCGGTTGAGGAGGCGGTAGCCAAGGCACGCGAAATCGTGGCGCAGAGTGGCGGCAAGCCGGGCAAGAAAGCCGTTGCCAGCGCCGTAGCCGTCGGCGCTGAATCGATCAGCGGCGAAGTGACGATCAGCGGCAAAATCGCTTCGCAAGCCAAGCCCGAAGACCTGCTCTTCGTTTTTGTACGCGCCGAAGAAGGATCGCGCATGCCGCTCGCCGTGGTGCGTACCCAAGTGTCCAACCTGCCACTGACATTCCGCTTTGACGATTCGATGGCCTTGCCGGGCGGCAAGAAGATTTCCGATTTCAAGACGGTCAATATCGAAGCACGTGTGGCCAAGGCCGGCCAGGCGCAAAGTTCAAGCGGCGATCTCATCGGCAGCCTCAAGAGCGTCAAACCCGGCAGCAAGAACATCAAACTGGTGATTGACCAGGTCCAGCCCTCAACCAGCAATATTTGAAGCGTATTTCTACATCAAGTAACACGGATAGAAATGATCAAGCAAGCCAAACAAACAAGTTGAACACTTCTACCGAAATCTTTGTACTCTTCAATTACGCAGGTTAAACAATTAGACTACAAGCTTGACCACTTTTAAGAATGCTTATGAAACCCATCAACTCCACCAAATTGCAGCCCTTGTCCTGGGTGATATTCAGCTCACGCTGGATGCAGTTACCTTTGTATCTGGGCTTGATTCTGGCCCAGGGCGTTTACGTCATTCTCTTCATCAAAGAATTGTTTCATTTGATTGCCGGTGCCACCAATCTGAGTGAGCAACTCATCATGTTGGCGGTATTGGGACTGATTGACGTGGTGATGATTTCAAATTTGCTGGTAATGGTCATCGTCGGCGGCTATGAAACCTTCGTATCACGCCTGAGACTGGAAGGCCATCCGGATGTGCCGGAATGGTTGAGCCACGTCAATGCCTCGGTACTGAAAGTAAAATTGGCCATGGCCATCATCGGGATCAGTTCAATTCATTTGCTGAAAACGTTTATCGCGATAGGTTCACTTGGCGCCGAGGGTTCCAACTTCACTGAAGCGGGTGTGATGTGGCAAACCATAATCCATATGGTTTTCATCCTCTCCGCGATCGGCATTGCCTTCACCGACAAGTTGATGTCAGACGCGGTCACGGAACCAAAAGCAGCACATTGACACTGTTCGTTTACACAAGCGCTAACTTGGCTTGTTGATTAGTTTGAGTGGTGGTTAATAACTTCGATTCAACCCCTGTCGGCAGAATTACTATTGCCCGTCTGGTTTTCAGTCCTCTCGCCGCTCAAGTTCCGAACGCTTGAAATCGATGTGGACGCGCATGGCTTGCCGCGCCGCGTCCGGCTAATGCTGGCGGATGGCCTCCCAGATGTCGAGGTGATGCTGGCGCAGGGAATCTGTAACTTCTCCGGAGGGGTCTTACAATGGCCATCAGGTTGAGGCTGATATGTTCGCGCAGCATGCGCAGAATGCCGGAGTGCAGGTAGAGAAACATGCTGTTGTGTGAGGCTTGGGCGATGGCTTCGTAAAAGTTGGCGTCAGCCTTGTACCATACCTTCATTTCGCCTGTTTCGTAGGCTTTGCTCAGGCATTCGATAATCGGGTTTCTGCCAGCGAGACCATCATTACTGGGCGAATTGCCTGCTACCGGTTACGCTGCGCAGCCGATCGTGAGCCAATAAAATTGAGTGTGACAGGTTCAATGTCCGCTATCGGCTTGATCAATCCAATCAACGGCCGGTCAGGAGGAAATTCGTCACCGCCCGGTTATGGCAGTGCTGCCAATCAAGTTTGGCCAGCGACCATCAGCTTGAGAGCGCCGAGTTGGTAATGCCTGACATTCGCCAAGGTGGAAGTGCCTAT
>NZ_JBMOJE010000244.1:0-4006 GCF_049316945.1 Propionivibrio sp.
TCATGGCAAGCGAGCCTGCAAAGATGCTTGAGCAACTCAGTGAAAAAATCAAGGATCTATTTGTCCTAGCACCGTCAAAAAAACATATGAATACCCGAGACCTCGGGCGACAAGAGCCAACTCCTCCGCTGCGTCGTCTTGTCGTTTCAGAAATTGCTTCTCCAAAGGCAGACCTACCAACTCCCGCAGCCGCTTGAAAAACGCATCTGTAGAGCCAACTTCGGAACGGTAACCTGAAAAACTTGAACATCGAGTTTCATACAGGCGAGTTAAGCGGCGAAAATGGAAAGGACCTCTCGTTCTTCGACTCGTTTTGTGTGCTGGCTGCATGAGTGCGCCCGAGCAGTGCGCATGCTAAAAATAGTTGCCCAAATACTCCAAACTTCCTATTGATGCGACAGATTCGGCTAAACTCAGATTCGCTTTACGCGATGTAGGCAAGCAGCAAAAACTGCTTCAGGATTGAAGGAGATTGACTTTGAAAAGAAGTAAACCGGATGTAGATCCGCAATTAGCGCACCACATGAAACATGCCGTTCATGACGAATGGCTTTCAATGCTGAAGTTTCAATGGCCGCTTGTCGTGCTTTTTGTTGTTGGTCTATTGGTTCTGGTATTTGTCACCCGTCCGTTCGCACCCACCCGTCTGAAGCTCGCCACCGGTCAGGCCAATTCTTCACTTGACGCATTAGGCAAGAAATATGCCGAAGAATTTAAAAGACACGGTGTCACCCTGGATTTGGTAAACACTGCCGGTGCCTTTGAAAATATCGAGTTACTCAAAAAATTGAAGGTTGATGCCGCCTTTTCACTAGGCGGCACAGTTGAAGCCAGTGAGGTGCCTGAAATCGTTACTCTGGGCAGTGTCGAGTATCAGCCGTTCTGGCTGTTTTATCGCGGTTCTGCTTATGACGGTATCAATCCATCTAAATTCTTTGCCAACAAGTATTTTTCCGTCAACATTCCGGGCAGTGGTACGCGCCATCTGACCGAGAAATTGCTCAACTTGCATGGCATCAAGATTGAGGGTAACCAGCACATGCTTTCGATGCCTTCTGGGGATAGCGCTGACGCTTTGCTGGCGGGCAAGATCGACGGCGTCTTTCTGGTGGCGGGCATTGAGTCGAAAACCATCCAGAGAATCGTCAAGTCGCCGGATATAAAAATCTTTAATTTTTCGATGGCAGAAGCTTATGCTAGACGCCTTAAATTTCTTGAGATAGTCAATTTACCGAGAGGCTCAATCGAACTAACCGATGATGTGCCAATCGAGAACATTCAATTGGTTGAAACCACCACTACCCTTATCGCGGAAGATGACCTGCACCCGGCCATTCAACACTTGTTCCTAAGCACCGCCCGCAAATTCAACGATGCCGGGCAGGGTTTTTTTCGCCGTACCGGCGGCTTTCCTGCCCTGATTGAGCAGGGCTTGCCGACCAGTTCGGTGGCAGAGCGCTATTATTCCAAAGGCGCACCTGCCTTGGAAGGCTATTTACCGTTCTGGTTGTCAAGCTTGTTTGATCGTATCTGGTTTATCTTGTTTGCAGCCTTTGCCATCGGCTATCCTTTGTCCCAGCTATTTCCCAACTATCGACTGGTGTATGCCAACCTGTGCATGGCTGATTGCTATGACAAACTCAGAGCAGTTGACCAGAAATTGATTGGTACGGCAACTTTCGCCGATCTGGAGGCCAACCGCGCCGAGTTTCTTGAGCTTGAAGAACGAATTAACCAGCTATGGATTTCAAATGGTCACAACGGTGATTTTTTCAACATCAAGAACGCAGTTGAAATCGTGCGCGGAAGAGTCCAGCGTCTTGCAGAACAATTCAAAGCCTCGCCGGCCTAGATAAGCGCTTAACGAAAAGTTTTGTACGTCATTGGTAAACACAAATCCCATCCAGCCATTGCTGCTATTGCGTTAACAGCTATCATTTCTGCGTAATTGAGTAGAAAACTTGTTGTTATCAGCTTATCTGGAACGGCCATTTTTTAAAAGTGAAACTATTGTTATGAATTCAGTTCTGCCTGCTTCAAATGTTAGTGCTGCCAAATCTCGGGTTGTTGTCTTTGGCAGCTTCTACCGTGGATTTTGTGTTTTGAGTGAGCTACTGTCAGGCGATATTACTGAAAAATTGACAGTGGTTGGCGTGGCCACTGATGATTCTTCAAAAAGGTTTGTCAGTCCTGATAAAAGAGTTTGGCAATATCCCCACGTCAAAGCTGAGGAAGAAATGGTTTCCAATCTGGCCCGGAAGTTTGATATTGAAATCTACAACGGCAATGTAAAAACACCCGAGTTTTACGATATTTTTGAAAACAGATGGAAACCTGATTTGTGCATCATGGCCACTTTCGGTCAGAAGATTAATTCGAGGTTATTTGAGGCTCCACATCTTGGATTTTATAATCTTCATCCCTGCATCGATGATGGCTGGCCGTCGCATTATGTCGGAGGAAACCCATTTCAGATGCTGCTCAATGATGAAAAAATATATTCTAAAATTGCAATGCACCGCGTTAATGATGGTTTTGATACCGGTGAGTTCATTGCTTATTCTGATAAAGTATTTTTTCCTGCTCATGCCAGTGTTATTGACTGTCACAAAATAACGTCACCGACAGCCGGGCGATTGGCGGTGCATGAAATTGAAAAAATCATTGATCGGGCCAATTGCAGCAATTGCGGCAACACGGCTGATAGTTGATAGGCAAAACGCTGTTGCAGTTTCTATTGATTCATGCAGCATTGACTATGGGCAAGACGTGGACAGTTTTCCTTCTCTGGGTGGTACATATGCTGCGAAGATCTTTAGTTTTCTTGGCGTTGATGCTGTTTGGTGCAATTGTCTCAGCCGGGTCGCTGAAACCCAGCAAAACACTCGACGACATTCGAAAAAGGGGTGTTATCGAGATCGGTGTCAAAACCGATTTCGCACCGTTTGGCATGCTCGACTCCAAGGGGGTCGCAGAGGGGTTTGAGGTTGACCTGGCAAAAGACATCGCCCGTCAACTCGGAGTCAAACTCACCACAGTCAATATCACCACTGAAAACCGCTTTCAGAAACTCGAACAGGGCGATGTTGACGTTGCTATTGCCACCACTGCGGACACTACCGAGCGGCGTCAGGTCGCCACTGCAATTGAGCCCAATTACTATGCCGGCGGGGTTGTGGTCTTCATGCGCCCCGAACTCCACATCAATGATTGGCTGGCGATGCGGGGGCAGAAAATTTGTGCCACTCAGGGTGCCTATTTCAACCGTCCCATGAGCCAGCGCTATTTGCTTGATTTGCTGATGTACCGCAGCTTGCGTGATGCGCTGCTGGCCTTGCGCGACGGTCGCTGCGTCGGCTTTCTGTATTCCAGCGCGGCGGTGCAGGCTTATCTGAAGAAGCCCGAGTGGGCCGGCTACAAAGTCACCCTGCCGCTGGCCATGGTGGCACCTTGGGCTATCAACGTGGCTCGCAAAGATCAGGACACCGAACTCGAACAGGTATTGGGTGATATCGTGGCAAATTGGCATCGCACCGGTTTCCTGATCGAGCGTGAGAAGGCCTGGGACGTACAGCCAACTAAATTTTTGTCCGATCAGCACACTTTGTGGTCTCAGCGTGATGCTGCCGGAAAGTTCGTTTGTGAACGCGACGCCAATGGACTCTGGCCGACGAAATGCCGCAATCCGTCTTTTGTCAGATACGCAGAAGTCGGCGGTCTGCAAAAAATTGGTTTGTGGATGCGGGAAACCACCGGCATGAATATGACGTTTGTCTACGACGATTATGACCGCCCGCTGTTCTTGAAAGGCTTGCTCTACACCTTCGTTTTGATGGCAAGTTGCATCTTCTTTAGCCTGCTGCTGGGGTTGATGGGGGCTTTGCTGGTCGAAACCAGGCGTCGCTGGCTGGGGCAATTGGTGCGAGGTGTAGCGGTCTATGGGCGAATGACCCCACCACTGCTCCAGATGTACCTGTTGTTTTTTGGTATTGGCACCTTGCTTTAT
>NZ_JBMOJE010000245.1:0-3973 GCF_049316945.1 Propionivibrio sp.
TTTCGACAATCTGCGCGCCGCCAAGAAGAACAGCGATACCGCAATGGCCTCGTATCCGACCATCCGGCGCTACATGAAAGCACAAGGCATGTTCCGCCAGGCCCAGCCCAAACGCGCGACCGCCGGCGCACTGGCCGCGCGCGACCGTCGGGTGTGTTCTTGGCCCAGAGCAGCCGGTCCTTGGGACGAATCAGCAGATAGTCGAGCATCTTGTAATTAGTCAGCAAGATGTCGGGCGGATCCTTGCGAAGTGTCTCGCGATCGGTAATCACGCTGGTCGCTGTCATGGTTGGAAGGCCGCGGCCATCTTTTCCTGAGCGTCCGCCAACGAACAGGCCGACACGCAGCCCTTTGAAGGCAGGCGTCTGGGCAATGACCTGTGCAAAACGCCGGGCCTGGTCGGTCGCCAGTGCATTCATCGGGTAAATCACCAGCGCCTTGATGCCTTCCTTGCCACTCCCGGCCTCCGCACCGGTGACGCGGGCACAGTGCTCAAGCAAGGGGTACAAAAAGCACTCGGTCTTGCCGCTGCCGGTGCCGGTGGCGACCAGCGTGCCGGCCGCCATGCGGAGGCTCGAAAGGCGTTGCCACGCCGCTTCCTGATGGATGTGACCGGGATGCTCCGTAGCGAAGGTTCCGAAAAATGTCACACCCTGAGTGCCGGCACGGAACGGCAGACCCAACTGGAGGTAAGGGCCATTCATCCAGCGGGATTCGTCTTCGGTAAAGCGCTTCATGACGCCCGCGAACAGCGGGTCGGAGGGCTCGAAACCGGTCGTCAGGAAGTGCTTAAGACCGTTCTGGACTTCACGTGCAAGGAGGGATGGCAACATATTAGATTGTATCCGTTTGTTCTTTTTTGCATGGCGGACACACGAAAGTTATCCTGTGGCCATTCTTAAAACAAGGCTAATTCCCAACGCTGTCGTGGCGTCAGTGAGTGGATAAATTACTCAATCTTCCGCCATCCTTCTCCGGCTCGCCAGGCCACGTCGAGCACCCTGCTCGTTGACGCGGAAGCCAGTACGGGCAGCAAGAAATCACGAAGATCACTAACCACCATCGCAAGTGGCATCGAGCCCAGGGTGTTCTTGCGCAGAAAAGCCAGCCACTGCTTTTCCTTTTGCACATCATGGATAAATTCGTCGCTCAATCCGATGGGAATCCCTTCGGGTAACGCGGTGCGCCGACGTTCGAAGGTGGCCGCGACCGCCCGTGACAGTAAATGACCATCGAAATCCGAATGTTTCGCCAGCACCCAGAGGTCAAAATAATCCTTCATCCGGCTGTTCAGCATGCCGAGTGATGTCAGAGCTTCAAGCTTTTCAGCGACGACGGTGTAGCGGGGATAGACGCGCAGATGTGGCTTGGACATGCCGTTCAGAATGACCGGATAATCGACATTTTCCGGGCCGGGTACCACGGCATCACCGAACCCGACATCAATTTGTACTGGGCAGCGGGCACTGTCGAGCAAGCCCATCAGCGTAATCCGAACGCCAGCGTAGTTGGCCTCCTTGCGAATCTCTGCACCTTTAACGGAATTCGGCTGGAAAACAATGCCGTCTTGGCCCTCGATACGGCAAATACCCCGGAAAACTTCTTCCAGATGGGGAATCTCGGCTGATCCAAAACCTAGAAAATCGGCATCATGAGTCGGCCGATGTGGCACGTCGAACCACAGATCCAATAGCAGGGCTCCTTTAAGCAAGAACTGCTCACGATGTTCCGAGACGCTCAGGCGATAGAGCATGCGCTCCAGTGCATATCGTGTCAGCAGCAGGTTGAAGTCCAGCTTTTCTGCACGTGCTTTGTTGAGCAAGCGGTCTCGGATTGATGCACCAAGATTCAGAACGGTCATCCAAGGCTCTCCAGATACGGGCGCATCACGTTGGCCACGCGACAGACCTTGGCGAAACGCCAGATATCGTCACTCGTCATTCTCTTTCCGTGCCAGGCTTCGCGTAGCGCTTCAAGGGCGACGTCGAGGCCGATCTTGTTGCGATATTTAAAACAGTCAGCAACGGTCTTGGCGACACTGGTGACACGGACCGTCACGCCATCAACGACATGTTCCTCGATGCCTTCGGTAAGCGCTGCGCCCGAGAAACGAACGATGCGTAGCGGCGGGTAATCGAGCCTCGGTGCGATGGCCTTGTTTTCGATAGCCAGCCAGACCTGGAATGGCGCCTGGGTAGTCAGGTCGTGAAACCGGAGGGCTGAAAGCAGGCAAACAACCCCTTTGGGCACCCTCAGCGCGACCTCGGCCAGAGACCCTTGAGCAGAGACTTCCCGACCGGGCAGTCCATAGACCCCGCGACCGACACGCTCCAGTTGACCGCGGCGGACCGCACGGGTCAGGAAAACACTTGAAATTCCGAGTACAGCCAGATCGCGCGTGCGGATCAAACCTCGGGAGCGAACCAGGTCGATCAGTTTTTCGGGGACGTTAGCCATGTTCAGTGCGCTGTTCTATAATATCGGCAGATGTAAATATATACCGATTAATCGGATCGAGACAAATGTTGCCAAAGTATTTTGGCCAATGCCAGGCGGATTACTTGAGCATCTCGATCAAATTTATCCCCTGATGCAATAGAAACAGCACCTACTCTGCAAGCCGCTCCAGTGCTTGATCTACAGATTGCATCACAGGAGAGCCAATAATTACGGCACTCTACAGAGTTACAATCTGTATAACGCCTATTCATGCGGCTTTTAAGGCAACGGTGCCGCAAGGCTCGGCGAAATATTTCTTTTTGGCATGATCAAGCACGCTCATGCAGCACCTTTCCTTCCCGCTGGGCGCGACCGACGATAGTGTGGGCGGAATCTTTGTGTTGCTCGAATTCATCACGGTTATAGAGCAGCAAATCCTTGGGCATCGCCAGCTTGCGCAGAGCCAGGTACAAGCGCGCCGTTTCCTGGCGACGACTATGCTGTGAGCTGAAAGGTTCACGTTCGACAATCAACAGATCAACGTCGGAATCCGGCCGAGCGACCCCGCGCGCAAGCGAACCAAACAAGATCACGGTATCAGGATCAGCTTCACGAACAATCGTATCGACCATCTCGCGAATCAGGACGTGTTTGCTTTGCATCTACTTCTCCAACCGCCGGTTAGAGAATTGTCGGCGATCCAGTTCGTGCCGATTTCATTATTACCCCTACTATTACCCTTACCAAGGGGTAATTACCCTTTCTTTCTCCAGAGGGCGGCCGGGCCGCGCCCCTGACATTCCACCCCAGCCAGCTTCTGTTGTTCGCGCAACACGGTGCGAACCATATCGCGGCTGACGCCTGGGCACACTTGTGCAAGCTCGCTGAGGGTATGGTTGATAGCAGTGATGAGCCTTGATTCGCATCGCCACTCGATGCAAGACAGGTGTTTTTAACCGTGCCGTTCAATCGGACCAGTGTTCAATGCTGTCGTGGTCAGGATGGCTGCGTAACCGCCACGCTCACCCGTCTTGGACGCAGCCAATAGGCCCATTGGGAGCGAAGCTGAGATCACGTCTTTTGCTTGCCGCTGATGGAACATCAGTTTCATTTGGCAATGACCCGGCGGTGAAGGTGTTCGATGCGCTGAGCCATGGGTTCAAAAATGCGCATCAGCATCCCGTAGGTTTCCCCGGGAACGTTGGCCGCCAGGAAATCACCTGACAAGCCGGACAGTTGTGCCATCCATTGCTGGTGATGATCTTCCAGTATTTCCATTTCCACCCACATGTCGTGCGACCCGCGGGCGTCAAGAACCGTTTGAAGCCCGCGCTCAAGCGCCGCACCCTTCGTGAGCAGTTGGGCGACCGGTGCTTTGAGCGAAGCGGGCAGCACCGGCAAGTGGCCGTAGGCAGTCGTTGCCTTGTTGCTTTCGGCTTCCGCCGCTTCCTCCATCAGTATCCCGTAGCGGTACAGGCCGCAATGCTCTCAACCTAACAGACCGTTTGCATATTTCGTTGAATTTCTGAAGATT
>NZ_JBMOJE010000246.1:0-3965 GCF_049316945.1 Propionivibrio sp.
AAATTATTGGAAAAAAAAGGCAGGGAACTGTTTGGTAGAGATCAGGTTCTCTGAGGCCAGGAATGGGCAGCGGAATCAGGCCGATGAGCAGGCCGAGTGCCGCGCCGATGCCGATCGAGATATAGCTGAAATCGGCCGTGCCCTTGATCGAGTCGCCGAAGTAGCTGCGGATGGTTTTGATCGCCGCGCGCTGGACCAGCAATCCGACGCGGTCGCCGACTTCGAGGATCAGGTCCGGACTGGGCAGCAGATCGCTGTCGCCGCGCCGGACATGGACGACGGAACACGCCACGCCGGCAGGAAACTCAAGGTCACCGAGCGGCAACCCGACGATGCTGTGTTTCGACACAAACACCCGGATATAGTCGAGGTCCTGGCGATCCTTGGCAATGCGCCCGGCCTGCAGTTCGCCGAGCAGGGTGACGGCTTGTTTCAGGGCGACCTGGTCGGTGGCTGTCGCCAGCAGCACATCGTCCTGGTTGAGTACCAGTGTGTCTGAAGGCAGGCGATTTTGCTGCTGTCGGCGCACAGCAGCGACAACCACACCGGTCGGCAGCCTGGCGACCAGTTCGGGAAAGCGAACGCCAAAGAAGGACGGATTGCGCAGCGCGATTTCCGCCGTATCGATCTGCTGTGCGGCTGGCTGTTCGATTTTTGGCTTGAGCCAGGTGTTGAGCGCGTAGATGCAGAGAATGGGCCCGGCCACGCCAAACGGGTAGGCCACGCTGTAGCCGACCGCTGCGCCGTCGCTCTTGAGCGCGGCGATGATGGCCTGCAAGGTGGCGGTGCTGGTTCCAGATCCGGCGAACAGGCCGAGTGCCTCATCAACCTTGATGCCGGTGAGCGGCACCAGCGCGATCGCCACGCAGCCGGCGCCGATCACCCCCAATGCCGCCGCCGCATTGGCCTTGAGTCCCTCCTTGCTGGTCAGGCCGCGAAAGAACTGGCCGCCGTACTGGATGCCGACGCCGTACAGGAAGAGCAGCAGCCCCATGGTGCCCAATAGTGCGGGTGGCGCCGCCTTCGGGGCGAATCCGCCAAGCGCCAGGCCGACGAAGAGGACGGCACCGGAGCCAAGAGAGAAGCCCTTGATGTTGATCTCGCCCACCAGATAGCCCAGCGCGATGGTCAGGAAAAGCGCGAATAGCGGCTGGGTTTCGAGCAGTGTCTTGATTTCTTCCACGGAGCCGATCCTTCATGTGAAACCACTGGCCGGAGGAATTCGGAATCAATGGCAGGATTAATCGGAATCCCTACAATTGGCGCTCTACAGCACGATGACCTGAAGAGCCAATGAATACGCCACTCTTGAGATGCATAGCTTGTAGATCGCCGACCTGTGCGGGCTGCAGCCGGCCGGCAATTACAGTTCAAAGCTCCAGAATACGACCGGCTCCGGATCAAACCGGTTCCCTCGGCACAGGATATTATTTCCGCTCCGGCTAATCGGGGTTGCTTTCGGCAACCCCGGCCAGCCGGACCCGGCAACGCCTACAACTTTCCTGCGGCGGCTTTCATGAGTGCCTGCTCGGCGCCCGGGCTGAGCAGCACTTCCTTGGTCAGCAGGCCCATCGTCTGAATGACCCGCGCGATGCAGCCGGTCCAGCCGGTCTGGTGGCTGGCACCGATACCGGCACCGGTGTCGCCGTTGAAGTACTCGTAAAAGAGCACCTGATCACGCCAGTGCGGGTCACTGGCGAACTTCTCTGTGGCGCCGTTCACCGGCCGCCGTCCAGGCTGGCCTGCAGTTGTCGCAGGTTCTTGCAGGAAGAGGCGGGTCAGCCGCTCGCCAAGTTCCATGGCGACCTCGAACAGGGTGCATTGCTTACCCGAGCCGGTCGGGCATTCGATGGTGAAGTCGTCCCCGTAGAAGGCATAGAGCCGCAACAGCGCCAGGTAGAGGAGAAAGTTGACCGGCATCCATACCGGCCCCCGCCAGTTGGAATTGCCGCCGAACATGCCGGAATTCGAATCCCCCGGCACGTAGTCGACGCGGGACTCCTGCCCGTTGTGATGGAAGATGAAAGGATGTTCGCGGTGGTAGCGGGAAAGGGAACGTATGCCGTAAGGGCTGAAAAATTCGTTCTCGTCGAGCATCCGCGACAATATCCGGCGCAGCTTGTCTTCATTGACGATCGAAAGCATCCGCCGGCCAGCAACGCCCGGTTCCGCCGGGATATGGATATTGGCCGCCAACTCCGGGTGACGATCCAGGAAGGCCCGCGCCGCCAAACGGAAATTCGGCAACCGATCCAGGATGTCCTCCTCGAAGATGGCCACCGCCGTCAGCGGCAGCAACCCGACCAGCGAGCGCACCTTGAGACGCATTGAGTGGCCGTCAGGGAGTTTAAGCACGTCGTAAAAGAAACCATCCTCCTCGTCCCACATTTCGTCCGCATTCTCGCCCATGCGATCCATGGCGCCGGCGATGCGCACCGTGTGCTGGAAAAATTTGGAGACGAACTCCTCGTAAAGCGGTTCGTGCAGCGCCAGTTCGACCGCGATCCGTCCCATCTGCTGACTGAAGAAAACCATCCACGCCGTCCCGTCGGCCTGTTCCAGATAGCCACCGGTCGGCAGCGGCGAGCTGCGGTCGAAGACGCCGATGTTGTCGAGCCCGAGGAATCCGCCCTCGAAGACATTGTTGCCGCTACGATCCTTGCGGTTGACCCACCAGGTGAAATTGATCAGCAGTTTCGAGAAGGCGTACTTGAGGAACTCGATATCGCCCTTGCCGTTGTTGCGCTCCTTGTCCATCAGGTAGATCTGCATCGTGGCGTAGGCATGCACCGGCGGGTTGACGTCGCCGAAATTCCACTCGTAGGCCGGGAGCTGGCCGTTCGGGTGCAAGTAGTCGTTGCGCAACATCAGATCCAGTTGGGCCTTGGCGAAGTCGTGATCGACCATGGCCAGCGGCAGCATGTGAAATGCCAGATCCCAGGCGGCGTACCACGGATACTCCCACTTGTCGGGCATCGAAATGATGTCGTCGTTGAGCATGTGGAACCACTCGCTGTTGCGCATCTTCTTGCGCTGCTCCGGCGAGCGATGGTGCTCGTCCAGCCACTTCTCCACATCGTAGTAAAAGTACTGCTTGGTCCACAGCATGCCGGCAAGGGCCTGGCGCATGACGCTGGCGCGGTCCGTATCGGCCCTCGTTGCCGCCGGAGTCAGCGCCGCGTAGAACTCGTCGGCTTCGGCAATCCGTTTACTGAACACTTGATCGAAATCGGCGAAGCTGTTTTTCCCCTTGACCGGTGCGCCGCGCGACAGGCGCAGGCGGATAACCTGCTCGGCGCCGGCGGCCACCGTCAGTTGATGATGCGGCGCAGCCTTGGTTCCGGTTTGCTGCGGATTGATGGCGTCCTGCCGCTGGTGCACGAGAAAGTTGTCAAAGCCGTCCTTTACATACGGACTGGCGTTGGGCGAGCCGAACAGGCGTTGATGATTGGTCTCGTTTTCGGTAAACAGCAACGGCGCATCCCCTTCGCAATAGAGGTAGTAATCGTCGAGCAATTTCTGAAACAGCGCATCGCTGTGGCGGGCGTGGATAATCGATTGACCGGACTGGCCACCCTCGTTGATTTGCGTCAGCGATGGCTTCGATCCGCCATCGAGCCATGACCAGGTATTGCGGAACCAGAGCGTCGGCAACACATGCAACGGCGCCGCCTCCGGCCCCCGGTTGCAAGCCGTGATCCGGATCAGCAGATCTTCGGCGTCGGCCTTGGCGTATTCGACAAAGACGTCAAAGTAGCGGTTTCCATCGAAAATCCCGGTATCCAGCAGTTCGTACTCAGCTTGATCACGGTTTCGCCGGCGGTTGGTTTCCAGCAGGTCGGCGTACGGATAGGCCGCCTGGGGATATTTGTAGAGATACTTCATGTACGAATGGGTCGGCGTGCTGTCCAGGTAGTAGTAATACTCCTTGACGTCCTCGCCGTGATTCCCCTCGCTGTTGGTCA
>NZ_JBMOJE010000247.1:0-3927 GCF_049316945.1 Propionivibrio sp.
TGCGCGAACGCGCCTTGCATGACGAAGTCAGCGAGCTTCGGGCAGAGAGAGAAAAAGGCAAGATCGAAGGCATGATCAAAGGCAATCTCGAAGGCGAGATCAAAGGCATGATCAAAGGCAAGCTCGAAGGCAAGCTCGAAGGCGAATCCATGCTGCTTGAACGCCTGATTTTTAAACGATTCGGTTCGCTCCCCGACGATGTTAGAGCCCGCCTCAGAACTGCTACGACTGACCAGTTGGAAGCTTGGGCGGAGCGCATTCTTGATTCCTGCACTCTGGCCGAGATATTCAACGACCATTGATCCTGAAAACCTCAGCGCAAACCCGCAAATGACACGAATAATAGGGGTCGGACCACGGGTTTCTGGCAAAACGTCAAGCTCGCCAATTTTCCCCGGAGTCCCCATGCTGCGCCGTGCCCGCCTGACACTTCCAAACGATTAAGGTTAAATTGTGCGAAGCCGCGATCCAACCGTTTGTTGGCGGGTTTTTGGCCAGAGACTCGGATTGCGAGCATCATGTAACACAGCCAAAACATGTAAGAGATCACCCCGAACCGTATAAAACAAACCATAAGGGAACCGGGGAAGGAGGGCTCGGCGAACACCGGGAATTACCTCAGCATAAAGCAGAGGTGCTTGCTCTAGCCGTTTTAGCTGCAACTCCATTGCGGCAATGAATTCTTCACCGAGGCCGAGACTTTGCAATTCGTACCACTCTTGAGCTTTGCCAGTTTCACGCAATGCTCGTGTAGAGAATTTCAGGCGGTACGCCATGAGCCATTTTTAAGGCTTGTTTTCACCTGATCCCAAGAATAACCTGCATCCGGGTTTGCCTCGAACTCCGCCAAGCGTGCTTCGAGTTCTACCTTAAGCGCAGGCGAAACCTCCACGGCTTCAGGAACCGCCGCAACGCTGTCCCAAATAATCTCAACGAGGTGAATGCGCTCCTGTACCGGAAGCTTAAGAATATCAGCGATAGTTATATTGTTCATGCGGGCATTCTACGCTTTTTAGGAAATGAGCTAACTGTGAAATATCGCCGATCCGGGTCGCTTCGGGAAGTGCGCTTCCGCTCCTATCTGACGCAGGAATTATATGGATGCCGCAGAATCAAAGGGGCCAGGGTCGATTAACCGGCACAATCCCCAGAGACAATAGGCGACACGATTATTTTTTGATATTCACCGCAGTGCGCTGGCCTGAGAGCCCCTCCAGATAGTCATCTTGAAGCGTTCTACAGACTATTCAAACCCTTCAAACTAAATTATCACTTGACGATAATATCGCCTTGCGATACTATTCTTTACATGATTACTTCGTTCCACAACAACGCAACCGAAAGCATCTGGCGCGGTGAATTTACCAAGAATCTGCCAAACCAAATTCAGGCGGTGGCGCGGCGAAAGCTGAGGATGATAGCCAATGCGCGTGTGCTTGATGATTTGCGCATTCCGCCAAATAACCGGCTGGAGGCATTAACAAGGGATCGCGCCGGGCAACACAGCATCCGCATCAACGATCAATGGCGAGTATGTTTTGTGTGGAATGCCGGGCACGCGGAACGTGTCGAGATTTGTGACTATCACTGAAGGATGACTTATGGACAAGTTGCCTAACATTCACCCCGGCGAAGTTCTCAAGGAAGAATTTCTTGATCCGATGGGTATTACCCCCTACCGCCTGGCAAAAGCAATCGGAGTACAGCAGATTCGCATTGGAGAAATATTAGCCGGTCGGCGTTCGGTGACAGCAGATACCGCTTTGCGCCTTTCTCGGGCGCTTGGAACAACACCAGGGTTCTGGCTTGGTTTGCAAGCCGACTACGACACGGAAGAGATTGAGCGAGTACATGGGGATCTGTTGAGCAAGATTCATTTGCTGGCGGCGTAGTTGGTCATCGTCATCAATCGAGGCCGGTAGTGTGCGCAAATTCTTTTCTTTGCGCCCGTGGGTAAATGGCGGCTATGCCTTTGGTTGTCTGATCCGTCGATCCACGTTCGCAAACCCTGCTTATGTGAAACAAGCAGGAACTAAAGGGGTCCAGGATCTAAAGGGTTCAGCTTCTCATTCCTTTTGGAGCAGCCGTGCCACGTCGACCACGCATTAAATTAGCCGGAATGCCGTAGCACATCGTTCAGCGCGGAATCAATCGGGAGTCCTGTTTTTTTTTGCCTAGGAGGATTACCACTTTCACCTCCTCTGGCTGGAAAAAATAGCTGCCGATTGGCACTGCCACATCCACGCCTATGTGCTCATGACCAACCATGTACATCTGATGGTCACGCCAGAAAGCGAGACGGGAATCGCCAAGCTCTTGCAGGCCATCGGCCGAAGTTACGTGCAATACATCAATCGCAGTTACCGCCGCACCGGCAGTCTGTGGGAAGGTCGTTACAAATCCAGCGTGATCCAGGCAGAAAGCTACCTGCTCACCTGCATGCGCAATATCGAACTCAACCCCGTCCGCGCCGTGATGGTGCAAGCCCCCGGACAATATCGCTGGAGCAGCTACCGACACAACGGGCTGGGGCAGGCCGACTCGCGAATTAGCCCGCTTCCGGTATTTCTTGCCATTGATCGGGATGGCATCGAAGGGCCGCGCCGAGTCGAAGGTGATGGCGGAAGCCAAGGCGTGGATTGTTGCCAACCGCGAATTGATCATGCGAATATGGGTTGAACGAGAAGCAAAGCGATGAAAGAACCGAACATCAAGGCTGTGGTCGCCGCTGGCGAACATGCGGTTGAAATTACCTGGGTCAGCGGCAAGGTTGATCGCGTCGATCTATCCGCGCTGGTTGCCGATCTGGCCGGGCTATCCACGCTGGACGATGCCGGCGCGTTTGCCGCCGTCGCCGTTGGCGAAGATGGTTGGTCGTTGATCTGGCCCGATGGCGCGGAAATCGGCACAGATACGCTTTGGCGCATGGCGCGCGAACAGACTGGCGAGGCGACACCCATTGACGAGTTCGCCGCTTGGCGCGCCCGCAATCGATTGTCCCTGTCCGATGCCGCACTGGCACTCGGTATCACGCGACGCATGGTGTCTTATTACGAAGCCGGTCGCTATCTGATTCCGCGCATGGTCGGGTTGGCATGCAAGGGCTGGGAGTCGGAGCATCAGCGTCATGTCTGAGATGGCAATAGATGGCTGAACGGCGCCCTACGATTTGCCCGAGTTGAGCCAAGTACTCGCTCTGCAATGCCCGTCAAATGGCGTTCTACAGTGAGGCTGTCTTGACAGGCAATGAATACGCCACTCTTCAGGAGTGTTTATTGCAGATCGCCAGTCCATGAGGCTTGCAGCCATGCTTGCCTAAAACTGCTCAATTTTCCAGTCCCCGATCTATGCGCCATTGCTTGACCAGCGCATAGATGGCCGGGATCACCGCCAGCGTTAGCACCGTCGAAGAAATCATCCCGCCGACCATCGGCGCGGCAATGCGGCTCATGACTTCGGAGCCGGTGCCGGTGCCCCACATGATCGGCAGCAGGCCGGCCATGATCGCTACCACGGTCATCATTTTCGGGCGCACGCGCTCGACGGCGCCTTCCATCACGGCGGCGTAGAGGTCACCGACATCTGGCTTGCGCTCCACTTCCCGGCACTTCGCCTTGACCGCTTTCCAGGCGTGATCGAGGTAGATCAGCATGATGACGCCGGTTTCGGCGGCGACCCCGGCCAGGGCAATGAAACCCACCGCCACCGCTACCGAGAGGTTGTAGCCGAGCAACCAAATCAGCCAGATGCCGCCGACCAGGGCGAAGGGCACCGAGAGCATGACGATGAGGGTTTCGGTAATGCGCCTGAAATTGAGATAGAGCAACAGGAAGATGGAGAGCAGCGTGACCGGAACGACGACCTTCATTTTCTCGATGGCATGTTCCATGTTCTCGAACTGGCCGCTCCAGGTGACGTAGTAGCCGG
>NZ_JBMOJE010000248.1:0-3884 GCF_049316945.1 Propionivibrio sp.
ATGCTTGGGCTTCCGGGTTTCCTTGACATTATTTTGTCCTGCTGATTACCGATCACAGTCGTGCTGGATAACGCCCGCTATCAGCGCTGCGCATTGGTGCAAGCCAAGGCCGACGCACTGAAGATAGAATTACTCTTTCTGCCGGCTTACTCCCCCAATTTGAACCTCATCGAACGCTTGTGGAAGTTCGTCAAAAAACAGTGCCTCTATGCCAAGTACTACCCCGACTTCAACTCTTTCACCACGGCCATCGAACGCTGCTTGCAAGATACCCGCACCATCCACGCCAAAGCGCTCAATTCGCTATTGAGCCTGAACTTCCAAACCTTTCAGAAGGTTCAGTTATGACCGTTCAAAGTATATATACAGATTCCGGGCACTCTCTTGATGGCGTTGAATGGTTTTGTGGCGCAACCAGCGGCTATGTAGTGGTGTCGTGGTTTCCCATTTTCCAATGTAACGGATGATCTCTTGTTGATCGGTCACAGCATAAACTAAGTGGGGTATCCACGTAAATACGGTGATCGTGGTCAATATATAGTTAAAAGTATTTGTTAACAATGAGATACGTTAAGGATGCAGTAACCACGCGCGCTACACAAAAACATTCGCACCCCATTGATTTCTTTAAATAATGCGCGAGTTACCGTATTTAGCTGGATACCCCACTAAACTAAAGTGCCCTTGATGCTGCTCCACCGCTGCTCCATCGCGAATTTTGATGATTGCTCCCGTGCATGTAACACGCAAATCAATCAACTCAGATCCTGTGTATCCCTCCGCTATGGAATTCGCATCAAAGTTAGTGTTGCCTCTGCGCTCTGGTAACGGCACTCAATGCCGCGAGTTCCTCTACCAATTAACCGTTATAATATGTTCAACCATTGAACGTACCTAGGCTACCCGTTGTGCTAAGTGAAGACCTTCGTTACAAATTGCTGAAACTCCTCGCCGAAGAACCGCAGATCAGTCAGCGTGATCTGGCGGGCCGCTTGGCTATCAGCGTTGGCAAAACGAATTACTGCCTCAGCGCGCTGGTCGATATCGGGTTGGTGAAAATCAACAACTTTCGCAAGGCGGACAACAAGATAGCCTATGCCTACTTGCTGACCCCAAGAGGGATCGAAGAAAAATCAAAGGTTACGGTCAGCTTTCTGCAGCGAAAGATTCGCGAGTATGGCGAACTGCAAGAAGAGATCGAAATGTTGCGGCAGGAAGTGCTGGCGGCCGCTAGCGACGAATCGCCGGCCTCCACTGCCAGCCTGACTCAGTCGGTTGCTATCGGAGAGGTCAATTGATCCCGACGACAAAGGGTGCAGAACAGGCCGAACAGTCCGGCTGGTATGTCATCTATACCAAGCCACGCCAAGAAGCGCGTGCCCTGGAAAACCTGTGCAACCAGGGGTTCGACTGCTGCCTGCCCACGCTCATGGTTGACCGCCTGCGTGCTGGGCGTCGCGTCGTTATCGCCGAACCCTTGTTCCCGCGCTATCTATTTGTTCACCTTGAGGCCGGCCGCAGTAACTGGTCGGCCATCCGCAGCACGCTTGGCGTCTCGCATCTGGTTCGCTTTGGTGGTGTGGCCGCGCGCATCCCGTCAGCACTTATCGCCGCATTGTCTGAGCAACCCGCGCAGCAGAAGGGTCTGTTTGATGTAGGTGAGCGCCTGAAAGTGATCGACGGACCGTTTGTCGGAATCGAGGCGGAATTGCTGCGACTGTATGAAGCTCCGGGTGGCGAAGCCAGAGTGATGGTGCTGATGGAGATTCTGGCGAGGCCGCAGAAAATAAGCTTGCCGGCCAGCGCGGTACGCAAGGCCGCCTAGCCGCAGTAATCCAGGCGTACGGTGCCGGGTAGATGGAAGGGAAGTCGCGTTTTTTGGAATGACGCTCAATCCAAGGGCGGTAGCGTGCCTGCCAGTCGGAAAACATGGGGTAGAACGTCGTTTGGCGTGCCTCACAGCGCATGCCTTAGCTAACACACCCTCCGCCAACGAATCTTTATAGCAACTGGCAAGCACGCGATGGACCCCCGTGATCACTGACCACACCAACCCGATGCAGAAACCCGAGCAGGACGCCAGCGGCGACCCCAACGACGACTACGACACCCCGTGGAAAGACGCCGTCACCCGCTACTTTCCAGAGTTCATCGCCTTCTACTTCCCTGACGTCCACCGCCAGATCGACTGGCCTCGCGGCCATGTCTTCCTCGACCAGGAACTAGCCCAGATCGTCAAAGATGCCGAACTCGGCAAGCGCCTCATCGACAAACTTGTGCGCGTCGCCACCCACGACGGCGACGAACAATGGGTCTACGTGCACATTGAAGTCCAGGGCGGTCACGACAGCAAATTTGCCGAACGCCTATTCACCTACAACTACCGGCTTTACGACAAATACCGGCGCCCCATTGCCAGCCTTGCCGTCCTCGCTGATGACCGCGAACACTGGAAACCCGAGCACTACGGCTACGAACTCTTCGGCTGCGCAGTCGGCATCCGTTTCCCCGTCGTCAAACTGCTTGATTACGAAGCACGCACCGAAACGCTGCTCGACGACCCCAATCCCTTTGCCATGGTCACCGCCGCGCAGTTGCTTACTCGCCAGACCAAAGGTGACAACCAGAAACGACTTGCGGCAAAATGGCGACTAGCCAAACTGCTCTACGAACGTAACTGGGACAAACAACGCATCATCGACCTCTTCAGCGTCATCGACTGGATGATGCAAGTCCCGCCCGAACTGCAAAAACAACTCTGGCAAGACATCGAACAACTCGAAAGGAACCGCGCCATGCCCTACATCACCTCAGTCGAACGGATCGGAATCGAAAAAGGAATGCAACAAGGCATGCAACAAGGCATGCAGCAAGGCATGGAGCAAGGCATGCAACAAGGTGAAGCAGTCGTTCTCGAACGTTTGCTCAAACGCCGCTTCGGACCCCTGACTCCCGAAACCCGCGCCCGCTTGGCCAACGCCTCCCTTGACCAGCTTGAACATTGGGCCGACAACATTCTCGACGCCAAATCGCTTGAAGAAGTATTCACCAATCACTGATGGAAGCGCAGCGCCTGTTTGCCGAAGCGAAGAACTACCAATTGATCAATTGCGTGGCAAACCTCGTCCTTCAGGGCAGGGGCAAGAGCGCGGATGGCAAAGCCATCCTGGCCTTTGAAATTTAGTGCGGCGTCTACCGCGGTTCTAGGTGCTGTCGGATAACTGCGATGGGCGCTCGGCCACAACAGCCAGCAAAGTAGCTGGGCGACCAAAGCGCACCGCCCCATCGCCAGAGTCACAGCCATCGCTGCAACCCCCAGGGTAAATTTGTTCTAACCCCTCCGGCGTCATACCGGCGAATGCCGGTATCCAGATTCGTCCATCCGATCAAGATGTTAAAAGACTTATTTGATTAACGAACTGGATTCCGGGTCAAGCACGGAATGACGGTAAATCAATGGGTTAGCGGTAGAACAAATTTACACTGCTGCAACCCCATGTAGGCTTGATCTACAGCCTGAATGCCTGAAGCGTAGCGTATTCATTGGTTTTTCGGATTGAGGATGATGTGCTCTTAACTTGAAATGGAACCGCGTACACAATGCGTCTAGCAAATGAGGAACGTTTAGCCATCAGTGACACCATCCACCAAGCCGATGCAGACGCCTTGATTTACCTGTTTGGCTCGCGTGTTGATGATGCAGCCAAAGGTGGCGATATTGACCTTTTGGTGCTTTCCAAAAGAATCAACCTCATGACGAAGCTGGATATTCTTGCGCAACTGCACCAGAAACTAGGCGAACGTAAGATCGATATTGCTGTATATGCTGATAAGTAATCACGCAAAACTGATATGGAACTTTGTGCCAAAGCTTGCCAGAAGGG
>NZ_JBMOJE010000249.1:0-3804 GCF_049316945.1 Propionivibrio sp.
ATATCAAAAACCCCCGTCATCAAAACCCCCGTCATTCCGGGCTTGACCCGGAATCCAGTAGTGCACCTCGCAAGCGTGGGAGAGGGCCGGGGATAACCAGCGACTTGGCTACCGTCTTTTGGTGGCCTGGTCGAATGGCTAGTTGCCTCATCAGAGGGGCTTTGATAATGGCTACCGTCTTTTGGTGGCCTGGTCGAATGGCTAGTTGCCTCATCAGAGGGGCTTTGCCGACGCAGCGGGCATGAAATCGCCCTCTCCCCCGACCCCTCTCCCACGAGTGGGAGAGGGGAGAAGGCGGCGGGCTCTGCTCGCGTTTCGTGCAGACATTGGCCATGATCAATAACGCTCGAAGTCACGGTCGTTGACCTGTACCGCCGCTCTGGCGCTGACCTGCGGCTTCTTGATCTTGGCGGTGCCGGCACGGGCGGCTGGTGCATTGCGCACCGACTTGCGCTGACCGTCATCGAGATGGAAGAAGGTCATCGTCTGCTGCAACTGCTCGGCTTGCGCGCCGAGTTCTTCGGCGGTGGCGGCCAGTTCTTCCGACGCCGACGCGTTCTGCTGCGTCGCCTGGTTAAGCTGGCTCATCGCCCCGTTGATCTGCGCCACGCCGCTTGACTGCTCGTTCGACGCCGAGGCGATCTCCTGCACCAGATCGGAGGTCTTGCGGATCGAAGGCACCATCTCGGTGAGTAGCGCACCGGCACGTTCGGCCTGCTTGACCGATGAACTGGCCAGGTTGCCGATTTCCTGCGCGGCGATCTGCGAGCGTTCGGCCAGCTTCCTGACTTCCGCCGCCACCACGGCAAAGCCCTTGCCGTGGTCGCCGGCGCGTGCGGCTTCAATCGCCGCGTTGAGCGCCAGCAGATTGGTCTGATACGCGATGTCGTCGATGATGCCGATCTTGCTGGCAATGCTCTTCATGTCATCGACCGTCTTGTTCACCGCATCGCCGCCTTCGGCCGCTTCCTTGGCCGACTTCGAGGCCATGTTGTCGGTGACCTTGGCGTTCTCGGTATTCTGCGCGATCGACGCCGTCATCTCTTCCATTGACGACGTGGTCTCTTCGACACTCGCCGCCTGTTCGCTGGAAGACTGCGAGAGCGACTGGGCGGTCGCCGAAACCTGCCCGGCGGCATTGGTCAGGTTGTCGGCGGCGGTGCGTACTTCACCGATGATCTCGACCAGCTTGCCGACGGTGTCGTTGATCGCACTCTTCAGGTCGTTGAAGTCGCCCTGGTAGTGGGTGGTGATGGTCTGCGACAGATCGCCGCCGGACATCGCGTCCATGATGCGGCGCACCTCGTTGATCGGCCCGACGACGTTGTCGAGCGTGGTGTTCACGCCGATCACGATCTTCTGGAAGTCGCCCTGATGCTTGGACGCATCGGCGCGGGTTTCCAGTTTGCCGGCGACCGCCCCCTGGGCCAGCATCTGCGTGTCGGCCACCAGTGCATTGACGGCGTTGATGCAGGTGTTGAGGTTGTTCTTCAGGATGTTGAAGTCGCCGTTAAAGGTGTCGGTGATCTTTTGCGGGATGTCGCCCTTGGAGATGCGGTCGACGTAATTGGCGGCAACATTCAGCGGGTTGATCACGGCGTCGAGGGTGTTGTTGACGCCGGTGATGACCTTCTGGAAGTCGCCTTGATGCTTGACGGCGTCGGCGCGGATTTCGAGCTTGCCGGCAACGGCGGCCTTGGCCAGCATGTCGGCGTCGTTGATCAGGCGTTGCACCGAGGCCTGCACGCCTTCGACGGCTTTGGCCAGCAGGCCGATTTCGTCCTTGCTGTCGACATCGACCTTGAAGTTGAAGTCGCCGGCAGCCATCTTGTTGGCAACGCCGACGACGGTATTGACCGGGCCGGTGATGCCGCGCGTGATGATCCAGGCGAAGACCACGGACAGCAGGACGGCAAGGGAGCCAAGAATGATGATCAGGCGTTCGGCTGCATTAACTGTTTCGTCGGCCATCTTGCCGGACAATTCCATCTCGGCTGTCTGAAAGTCGACCAGCGCATTGATGCTCGCCATGTAATCGGTCTGCGCCTTGCGCAAATCAGTCTGCATATGCACCACGATGTCGGCTTTCTTGTCGGCCTTGAGCAACTCCAGGAACTTGTCCTGCGCGGTCACATAGCCGGCGCGGGTGTTGTTTATTGCCTTGAGCAGATCCTTGCCCTTGTCACTCTTGATAGACTTTTCCAGCTTATCAAGATTGTCGGTAATGACTTTTCTTTCCGGGGCGATGGCATCCAGCGATTTCTGCTGTTCGCTTCCCGAGTAGATGTAGGCATTGCGCAATTGACGAGCGATCGTGTCGATGGCTTCCTTGATGTTATTTGCCTGCACGGTCTTCGGGAAGCGGTCATTGACCATCTTCTCAATATCATCATTGAGTGCCCCGAGCCGCAAGTAACTGAGGGTGGAAATGGCGATCAGAAAAGCCAGGGTCACGGCAAAGCCTATCCCCAGCCGAACGCCTATTTTGAGATTTTTGAACATGACCTGACTCCTTGGTAATTAAAAAAGCGCTACTAACGAACGTTTTGAACTGCGGATAATTTGTGTCTTGCCGGCGGTGCCAGCAAACGGTGTTCTTCGCCCTGGCTGACGGCGTGCACCAGCGCGGCGACGTCGAGAATCAACGCCACTTCATCGATGATCCATTGGCCTGTAAGCCTTGGCAGGCGGTCATCCTGGACTCGGTTGTCTGAAGATCGTTCAAACATGCGCTTCTTCAGTGTATGAGTCACAAGATGACCTGTTCATGAGGCTTGCCGGCCTGTTGCTAGGCGGTAGCTGCGGCCGCCAGTGCTTCGGCCGCGCTGCCGTCTGTCCCCGTCAGCTGCGCGATTTCCTCGACTGACAACACCTTGTTGATCTCCAGGATGATGACGAATTTCCCGGCCACCTTGCCCATGCCGAAGATGAAGTCGGCACGGATTTTTGCGCCGAAGGAAGGCGGCGGTTCGATCTCGCTGGCGGGAATCTCCAGCACCTCCGACACCGCATCGACCATGATGCCGATATCGTGGCGCACGATCTGGCCATCCTGGCCGTCCGGCACCTCGACGATGACGATGCAGGTACGCTTTCCCAACTCGGTGGACTTGCCACCGAAGCGGGCGGCCAGATCGATCACCGGCACCACCGCCCCGCGCAGGTTGATCACCCCGCGGATGAAGGCCGGCATCATCGGGATTTCGGTCAGATTGCCGTACTCGATGATCTCCTTGACGTTGAGAATGCCGACGGCGAACATCTCGCCGCCGAGCGCGAAAGTCAGGTACTGCGTCGGCGCCTCGTCCTTCTTTACCGCGAGGGCAGCACCCTTGGCTTGAACAAGTTGACTCATGATGGCTCCTTGATTAAGGCATCAAAATTGATATCAAAAACCCCCGTCATCAAAACCCCCGTCATTCCGGGCTTGACCCGGAATCTGACCGAAGGAAATGCAGAGCCAGTAGTGCACCTCGCAAGCATCCTTGGGGTGCGCCCCTGGATTCCGGCTTTCGCCGGAATGACGATGATTCCAGAGGTGCACCTCGCCCTTGGGGTGCGCCTCTGGATTCCGGGCTCTGCACCCCAAGGGTATTTCCTGCGGGGCACACTTCCTTTGGTCGCCTTCGCCGGAATGACGCGATGATTCAGAGTGGGTTCAGGAAACATTTAATAGCGCTCGAAGTCACCTTCGTTGACCTGTACCGCCGCTCTGGCGCTGACCTGCGGCTTCTTGACCTTGGCGGTGCCGGCACGGGCGGCTGGTGCATTGCGCACCGACTTGCGCTGACCGTCATCGAGATG
>NZ_JBMOJE010000250.1:0-3747 GCF_049316945.1 Propionivibrio sp.
GAAGCGGCCATTCTTTGCATGCCTGGCTCGAATAGATTGCATCGGGATTGCCATCGTTTTGCACAATTCAATGACTGGCTTGTCGCCTTTCTCGGTTGATCCAATCATCAGAATGTTGCACATATCCGCTATCGAATCGAAGTGGATTTTGTCGGCATAGCCTTGGGCAAACGCTTCAACAAACTGGCGTTCGACCAATTCCAGTTCGTCATTATGGATTCCACGATTGACCAACATCGGCGGCGTTTTCGGCCTGACCTTTCGGCTACAGTGCTTGCGCATTTGCTTTCCTTGCTTTTGCTGCCTTTCGATCGCGCTTGGCCTGCGCTGCGTCAAGCATGCCTTGGTCGTTGCGCATTCGTTCTGCACGCTCCATCGTTTGATGGATGGCGACGCACGTTTTGTTTCCAAATGCAACATCGCGCATGTGGGTAAGCAACGGGCCATTCATTTTGTCTTTTGGTTGGTACGTTTTGCGTTTCATCATTGATCTGCCTCATGCGATCCTGCAGCGGAGTGAGCCCACGGCTGGCCGGCGTCTCTCGATTCCCTGTTCAGCCACAACTCATAGCGACCTTCCCGGCTGATGTCGCCAATCAAAAGCGGCTTGGCGCTGGCCTGAGCGCCCTTCAGCTTCACCGAATCGCCTATTTTGAAGTCACGGAGTTTCATGATTCGTCCTCTTTTCTCATTTCTTGCAAGAGCCGATCAGCCACGACCGGAAGACCCAAAACCACCGGTACCGCGCGCTGTTTCTGTGAGCTCATCCGTGATGATCAACTCGGCGCGCATGCACGGCTGGATAACTAGCTGTGCAATCCGGTCGAAGGGGTTGGTGGTGAAAGCATCGTCGCCGTGCATCTGCAGGATCACGCAGACTTCGCCCCTATACGCCGCATCAACAATACCCGGCGCATTGGCTACCGTCAGGCCGTGTTTCTTTGCCAGCCCGGAACGTTGGCAGACAGCGCCGAAGTAGCCAGGCGGGATTTCTAGGAACACGCCGGTCGGTACCGTGACACGCGAGCCGCGCTGCAGGCGCATGGGTAATTCAATGTTGGCGCGCAGATCAAGCCCTGCGTCTGATGTGTTTGCATACGAAGGGGTAAGGCGGTCGTCTGAAACTTTGATTTTCACTTGCAGCTTGTTCATTTTTTTTCTCACATAACGACGAGCTACCGCTCGTCGGACCAGATTACACGCTACAGATTTCAGAGCACAAAAGCGGGGCGGAACCCGATGCTGCCGTAAGCGCTGGAACGATCGATGTCGAGGATGAGCGCGAACACGCCGCTGTACGCGGCGCTGGCCCAGTAGCCACCCCGGAACGGGGCTACGCCAACACGACCTTCGCTCGGACGCCATCCCATGCCTTTCTTTTCACTCGGGTAAGGCGCGGTACATAACGAAGGGGATTCTTCGGTCACTGGCTTTGCAACGATCCCGTCTGCATCGCCCTGAATGTCGTCAAAAACCCACTGCCATACGTTCCCGGCCATGTCGCTGATCTGCTCTCCGTTCGATAACGTCATGAGACGATTTTCTTTTTTGTTCGGAGAAACGTAGGTTCCAGGCTGCGCGCTTCCGACGGTTCCCTTGTGCAGTCCGCGAAAGAGTTTTCCTTTTCCGACTTCTCCCTTCGACCAGTTGCACGCTTGCTGGGAGAGATTCCAGGCGATCGCAAGCCACTGAGATTCAGTGATGAGTTTGTATCCAGCGTCTGCGCACGCTGCGCGCGCTTCGTCGTAGTTGATTCGAACCCACGGAGTTCCTTCAGCGGTGACGGCCAGTTTTCCGTCTTCACCCTTGCTCGCGGCGTATTTACCTACCATGAAAGACGGAACGACAATCCCGCAAGGCAGGGTCGTTTCCGGGACGGTGGTGAATATGTTTTTTGACATTGGATTTCCTTTAGATTGCATGTTGTTCTTTCCCATGAAAAAGCCGCCAGTTTTGAGGCTGGCGGCTGGTTGCGGTTGGCGGTGGTGGCTGGTTGGTGGTGGCTATGCTGCTTTGCACGGTGACTGGGAAGGGAGGGAAGAGAAAAACTCAGCCAGTTCAGACTCTATAATCTCGTAATCCAGCCACTTACTATCGCCATCGCATGAAACCGATACTGACTGTAGTCCTTTGAAAAATTCTGACGGAACAAGAAGGACGTGTTTTGTTGATTTGTCATCGTCTATGCAAAAACAGCACATAAAGTCGCAAACTAGACTTTGTTTTTTGAACGAGAATGACCAAGACTTGGCAGCGTATTTCTTGTTCAAGCATCGTTTGTGCGACGATTTGACATCAACTTTGTATCCTAGAACGTCAAAGTCATATCCATGCTGAAACTTAAGAAGATTGTTATCTATGGCAAACGGAACAATTCGTTTGAACTCGCTTTCTGCTACCGCTCCGAGGCGGTCACGATCAGATCCGTATCGCAACTTGTCACCAGTAACTGGTTCGCCCTGTCTTTTCAGTCTCACATATAGCGTTTGCCATGAAATTCCAAGTTCAGCAGCAGATATTTTTAGGTTTCGGTGCTTTCTGTACGATTCAATTTCATTATTCATTTCATTCACCCTTAGAAAGGAATTAGATCATCCGTCATGTCATCAAATCCGCTATTCCCACCTCGGCTTTGCTGCGGCGCTTGAGCCCTCGGCGCATAACTCTGTGCCGGGGCGCTTTGCTCGCGCTGGCCGCCACCGTCTGACTTGCCGCCCAGCATCTGCATTTCAAAGACTTCAATTTCGGTGCTGTACTGGTCCTGCCCTTCCTTGTCCTGCCACTTGCGCGTACGGATGCGGCCCTCGATGTACAGCGCCGATCCCTTCTTCACGTACTGATTCACGATCTCGGCCAGCTTCCGGTAGAACACGACGCGGTGCCACTCGGTGATTTCTTTCTTCTCTCCGCTGGCCTTGTCCTTCCAGCTTTCCGTGGTGGCCAGCCGGATATTGCAGACGGCGTCACCATTGGGCATGTAACGGGTTTCAGGATCGGCGCCGAGGTTGCCGACGAGGATTACTTTGTTCACTGATGCCATTTAAGTGGCCTCCTGTTGTGTAAATAGATCGGTGCCCGGCTTGTTCCTCTTGTTGGGCAAGCTCTTTAGGCAGAAAAACCACTTTCGTGCGGACAGCCACACCTTGTACGGGTGGTACTTCCGCTCGCCGAACGGATAGGCCTTGTCGATGGCGTCCGCGATTTCCTGCGGCTTTGCGCCGGCCTGTGACTGTTCAGCATGCACCTTGAACATCACCTGTAGGGCAGAGTCGCGCCAGCTCATGCTGCACCGCCTTTTGTCGAATTACGCGCTATAGAACGTATAGTTCGCTTGATGGTGCCCAGAGATGTTTTAAGGCGCTTTCGCTCCTGAATGGCATCAAATGTTTTCCGACACCCTTCGCACTCACCGATGATTTCCATTGCTTCGCTGTGGTCGTAGTGGCAATGCATAGGCATGAATCCATCATTGTCGTCGTACCCTGCGAACACTTCAGCAAGGTGCGTTTGCTTGCCATCCGGGATATGCGATTGCCACGGATCGTCGCCGCCGACAACGCGGTCGCATTCATTGGCCGGATTGCTGATGGCCTTCCGGCACTCATAGATTGCACCCATCAATCTGTCGTACTCAATGACGGCAGCCAGTGCCTTTTCTTCTTGGGTTTTCATGCCGCACCGCCCTGCGCCACGCCTTGCCTTGCCTGCCGCGCCATTCCTTTCCACGCCAAACCTGCCGTGAATAAG
>NZ_JBMOJE010000251.1:0-3689 GCF_049316945.1 Propionivibrio sp.
AGGTAATGGCATGCACCGTGGTGCATACGCCGCAGAAGCGCTGGGTGTAGGACCACGCCTCGCGCGGATCGCGTCCCACGAGAATTTTTTCAATACCGCGCCACATTTGCCCGGAAGACCAAGCCTTCGTGACTCGACCGTTGTCAACCTCGACATCGATGCGCAAATGGCCTTCGATACGGGTGATGGGGTCAACTGTTATGCGTTTTGCCACAAGAATTCTCCTTAACCGAATGGGATGTCAGGCGCTCAGTGCTCTTCGCGAGCCAAAACCGGGAATCGCGTCACGATAAACAGGTATGCCATGACTTCTATGGCAACCATTCCTATGGTGATCAAGATCTCGGGCAGTGCCGGAAAGTAGCTGTAGCCTGCGCCCGGACTGAAGGTGATCAAGAAGGCATCGAAACGGTACAGCGCTCCTGCCAGCATCATGCACAGCGCAGCGTAGAGCAACTTTTTGCCATTGGCCCGCCGTGTTGGTGAACTCAGGATAACAACCGGGTAGATAAACATTGCTGTCTCCAGCAAGAACATGGCGCTGCCCAGATCAAAGGCAAAGATCAATCCAAGCTTGCCAGTCAACAGGAGCGTCAAGAATCGCACGCCGAGAAAGGCCACAGTGAGCCCGACAATCATCTTTGCCAACCCGATCAGAATGGGCGATTCAGGTTTCCGCTTGAATCCGACGGCACTTAATGAAGCTTCAAAAATGACGGCGGCAAAGCCCATGATAAAGGCCGAGAGGATGGCCAGCAAAGGCTGCAGTTCCATGGTTTGCCACAAAGGATGGACCTTCCAGCCCATGGCAATCAAAAAACTGCCTAGCGACGACTGGTGCATGGTCGGCAGCAGAATTCCAAGGGCAACGAAGAAGAACAAGACGCGGCTGAGTTTTTGTTGCAGGGCCTGCGCCTTGAACTTCTCCAGCACGGTCGGCAAGAACTCGATGATCAAGACCAACACATACAAAAAAACACACAGCGCAACCTCAAACATGACCGCGTGCGGGTTCATTTGCTCGGGCAAAAAAATGTGGTAAAAATTCCAATAGCGACCCATGTCGATGAAGGCACCTGCTGCGCCAAGTGCGTAACCCAGCAGGCTGGTCACTATGGCCGGGCGCACCAGCGGGTGATAGCGCCCTTTGTTGAAGACGTAAACCGTCACCGCCAGCGCGTAACCGCCACACGCAAATGCGGTTCCGACGACGATGTCATAGACCACCCAGATGCCCCAGGCGTAGCCACCATTAAGATTGGTGACCGCGCCCATTCCGAAGAAAAAGCGCACCAGCAACAAGGCAATCGCCGTCACGCCAAACGCTCCCAGTACCAGGAACGGAGGAGTCAGTAACGGCCGATTCAATACAACATGGTGATTCATGTTATGTCCTCCTCACCTAGGTTGGCGATCTCGGTATTGCGCCTGACGATCCAGCTCAGACCCCCCAGGGCTATTGCGGGCAGGGCCATGTAGCTGTAGATGGTGCTTTGCACACCTTCGGAGATCGAAGCGGCGGAACGTTCGCCCAGTGGCGGCATGCCGAGCTTATCGTAGGACACCGCCGACAAGTGCATGACGTTGGTGCCGCCGGCCTCCTTTTCGCCCCACACATGGTTTTGGTATCTTGGCACGGCCTTCTCGTGGTAGCTTGCTGGCTTGCGCACGTCCCCCATCGGGTATTTGTAGACCTGACCTGGCTTGAGTGCGAGGCGGCGTTTGGCCTCCTCCAGCAACGCCGTGCGGGAGCCGAACAGCGTCGCGCCGGTGGGGCAGGCTTCGGCGCACCCTGTCATCCCTCCCTTGCTGATCCGTTCGACACCCTTCTGGTTGCACATTTCGCACTTGTGAATTTTGCCAAGCGCGTTGTCGTAGTCATATTGCGGTACGTTATAGGGGCAGCCTGTCATGCAGGTCCGGCAGCCAATACAGACATCGGGGTTGTAATTGACAATGCCAGTCAGCGGGTCGCGGGTGAGCGACGTGACCGGACAGACGGAGACGCAGCCGGGGTCGACGCAGTGCATACAACTGCGCTTCTCAAAGGCATAGCCGTCTTTTTCGCTGTCCTTCACCGCAGCCTTGCCATCAGTGTAAATTTTGATGACGTTGAGCGTCTTGGGCGACAGGTCAAAGGCGAAGTCAGCGTGGATCTGGTCGCCCATGGGTACCGGCGGCATGCCATTGACCTCCTTGCATTTGCTGACACAGGCTTTGCAGCCAACGCACAGCGTGGAGTCGTAGAGCATGCCAACGGCTTGCGGCGCGGGTTCCAGATTGGGCCTGGCCTGCACCGTCGCGCTGGTCAGCGCGGCACCAGCGGCTCCGAATGATGTCTGGAAGAATTTTCTGCGCTTCATGCTCATACCCCTTTGCCAGGGTCTTGCTTGGTCTCGTCATGCTTCTCGCCCAATTTTTTGCCCGTAACCAGAGCGGCTCCCAGGACTGCGCCGACTGCGGCACTGCCCACAGCAGCGGCCATCGTAATGGTGAAGGTGGTCGGGCTCTGGCGGTCGGAAATGGCGGGGAACGCGTTGGGAGGCGTATGGGTTTTTACCTCCGCCAGGCTGAACATGGGCTTGTTGAAGCCGGTGCCCTGCTCGGAGCAGCCAAAGCAGGGATGCCCAACGCCGATAGGCCAGACACCGCCGCCGACGTTGTTGTATTCCAGGCTGGGGCAGTTGTTATAGGTTTCCGGCCCCTTGCAGCCGAGCTTGTAAAGGCACCAGCCTTGCTTGTGTCCGTCATCGCCAAATTGTGTGGCGAAGCGACCTGCATCGAAGTGTGGCCGACGGTAGCAGTTCTCGTGAATCAAGCGTCCATAAGCCCATTTCGGACGCCCTTTTTCGTCGATGGGGGGCAGTTTTCCGTAGGTGACGAAGTACAGTACGGTGCCCAGAAAGTTGGCCGGGTTGGGTGGGCAACCTGGGATGGTGACGACGGTCTTGTCTTTGAGGAATTGCGGGGCACCAGTCGCTCCGGTGGGGTTGGGTGAAGCCGATTGCACACCACCCCAGCTGGCGCAGGAACCAAAAGCAACAATGGCAGCGGCACCTTCGGCAGCTTCTTTGGTTGCATCCATCATGGTTTGCCCGCCAATCTTGCAGAAGATGCCGTTTTGTCCGGTGGGGATAGCGCCTTCGATCACCAGCAGGTACTTGCCCTTGTACTTCTTCATTGTCTCGCGTTTGATTTCTTCCACGCGGTGTCCGGCACCGGCATCCAGTGTCTGGTGGTAATCAAGCGAAATGAGGTCAAGAATCAAGTGTTCGAAGCTTGGCTGCTCCGAACGTAGAAGGGATTCAGTAGGCCCTGTGCACTCCTGGCCGTGCAGCCAGATGACGGGCGTTCTGGCCGGATTGGCGATCGCCTCGGCCATTGCCAGAGCAGACTTCGTTCCCAGACCAAAGGAAGCCGCTACGCCGGTGCAGAAGCTCAGGAAGATTCGACGGGATACACCTAAACGTTTTTCGATTTCAGAAAAGTCGTGGCCGACCTCGTCGGCGATATCAAACTCACGAACGCTCATCAAGTTCTCCTCTTTGTTGGCTTATCACCCATGGTGATAAGTGTTAAGCGTGTTCAACTCAACTATTGGACTTTGAACAAAATGACCCTCTGGTCCCTGATTTTTTGTAACTTATTGATTTATATAGGCATATTTTTTTATTTTGTCACTACCTGAA
>NZ_JBMOJE010000252.1:0-3641 GCF_049316945.1 Propionivibrio sp.
CAAACTAATTTCCTATAAATACTGAATAAATACGGACTGGATCAGGAAGTCTGACGTTGATGAAGGGCAGCGGGCGGGTGAAATTGCTCCGGAGGAAAGCCATTTGCTGGGTAATGTTTTCCGCCTGGAAGACAGGTACGTCGCGGCGATCATGACACCGGCTGCCGATGTCGCCTACCTTGATCTGCTGTGCCCTCGTGAGCACAACCTGACGGTGCTGCGTGAATCCCCGCACGCCCAGATGCCGCTCTGCAAAGGTGATTTGCAGCATGCGATCGGCGTGGTTGAAAGCCACGACATTTTGCAAGCAGCGCTGGCGGGGAAACTCGATTTTGCCGAAACTGCGATGATGCCGCCACGGTTCGTGCCCGGTTCGCTGACACTGATCGAGTTGATGCGAACCTTTCACGCTCAACGAACTACGTTCGCCTTTGTCATCAACGAATTCGGGCAAACAGAAGGCATCGTTACGCTCAACGATCTACTGCAAACGGTGGTTGCCGACATGATGCCCTTCGCTGACGATCCTGATGAAGCACTCGCGGTGCGCCGCGCCGACGGCTCGTGGCTGCTCGACGGGTTGTTGCCGGTCGATGAAATGAAGACGAAACTCGGCCTGCGCTACATTCCCGACGAGACCTTCGGCAACTTCCATACCGTTGGCGGTTTCGTGCTCAGCTCGCTGGGACGTATCCCGAAAAAAGGGGAAAGCTTCGACTACGCAGGATGGAAATTTGAGGTGGTCAACGTCGATCGCAACAGGGTTGACGAGGTGCTCGCTTCACCGCTGACGACTGGAAATGATTCCTGATCGTAGAGCAAAGCTGCTTTGGTATCCGACCTTACGTCAATCATGGAATCCGGAAACACAAAATAACAAAAAGCCGGGACAACCCGGCTTGATGTTTCATTGGGCCTGACCTTGGTACAGCGTCAGGGATAAGCGCCTTGCTTCTACCCTTTGGCAGGGCGTCCGGTCTTGATGACATTGAGCGCCTGCACGGCGGCGGTGAGAGCGGCGTCAGACTGGTCAGCAAAGCCGATGATGGCCGCTCGTAGCAATTCACTCTTTTTCACAGCCACTCCGTTGGTCAGGCAACGCTTTTTCATGGTGGCGAGCAGGCTGTACTCGGACTCGGGCATGGTGAAACTGTCCCGAATCAGTTTGTCTTTCTTCGGTTTGACGCTCTTCACTGACTTGGCTGCCGGCTTTTCTGCCGCTTTCGGAAGCGCCTTGGAAGGCGCGCCGATGACTGCTTTAGGCGCCGACTTGGCGGCGGGCTTCAACGCAGATTTTGTGGAAGCTTTAGGCGTGGATTTTGTTGAAGACTTTTCGGCGGGAACCGTTTCTTGCGGCTCGGCAACATCACTGGTTGCAGTTGCCGGATTGTTCTCTTGTGCCTCATCGTGCGTGGATTTTTTGGTCATCTCTAAACTCCCTTAATCACTGTAAATGGTTTATATAATTTATACCGATTTTGAGCGTTTTGCAAGCCATTGTTCTGGCTGGAGTTCCTCAAGCAATTCCAAGGCAGTTGCCGGCCTGAGAATTTGTTGCAGCAGTATAAAAAATCGGAAAATTCTGGTTGCAGTCGTCTGACGCAATTTGAATAATCAAGAATACCCCACATCATCGGCAATCGATCAATAAATAAGCCATTAAGGGTATATGCGGGATTTACCGTATTTCGTAAAATTTCATGAGGTTTTTCTGTGGACGGATAAATTTTCGCAATCTTACTGAAATTTCGCTGTCACAAGGCTGTAACAAACAGAGTATATTGTTTATACTATTCTTTGTAATGATGGAATAATTTCCAGGAATGGCAGACATGACAAAAAATCAGGTAAGCGCAATTCTGCTGACGTTCAGGGGTTTAGGCACTCTGGCGTTGGCGCTCATCGATTGGCTGACCGCCAGAGTTAATGCCTCGGAACGTCACTACCTGATACCCGCCAAAGTCGCCTGCGAATATTGGCTAGCGATCAGAGCAGCTTGGCAGGGGCAGAGAAAGCAGCCTTCTCTGCTGGAGTGTACGCACTGGAACCGCAAAGCCTGCGGACCTTCTCCCGGCGGATTTGTACGACGCATCGTCTGATCGTCCCTTATAAAACCCCTAACGATTGACTCAGGCGTTCACTGCTCGGTCAGCAACTCCTCTGCATCGGTGGTGGGCGGCTTTCAGTCTTCTGGCATTGGTAGCTGCGTAGCAGTGAAGCAATTTCATGCGGTGACTTGAATTCGCCGGGAAAACCAACAAGCAGGGATTGATGCTCACCCACAGAGTGCTTTTCGCCATGCTTCAGCATGGCGGTCCCTGAGAAATACACACGCCAGTCTTCTTCGCTGACACGCAGGCAAAAAGTGACGCCCTTTGTATTCCCTGTTTCGTTCAGTAGCAGTTGCACACAGATGCGGGTGATATTCGACCAGGGAACCAGCAGCCACGTCTGCGGCCTGGCCGGGCCGAAAAACCCTGAGCGTTGCCGTGAGGGAAAATAAACTCCTTTTGGATCGCTGGCATAGTAGATCGAAGCCGGTGAAGGCCGTATTGCAAAAAGTATCGCCACCCCGGCGACGGCCCATAACAGGAGGCTGATGGGCAAGGAAATAGTTGGCGCCGATGTCGCGAAATAGCCAATACCGAATCCCGCCACCAGTAAAAGTCCACGCCGGAGCGTCCCCACCCAGCGCGGCTCGCCGCAAATGAAATGGGTCGCGCTCAAAACAGGAAATTCATCGAGAACGGTGTTCAGGCGGCGGACCTCGTATCCACCACGGCTTTGGCGCATAGGGTTGGAACTCATGGGTACGCCTCTTTACCTGGCGGTATTTGCTTCACATGTGTATAGCCGTTGATTGATGAATAGACTATTGCCAGGAATCGACTTCGCCTTCTTCTTGACCTCGGCTGCCGCAATGGAAACTTGCAAGTGGTTTCGGAACATCCCTGGTTTTACGTCAATCGCACCAATTGATAGTGCCGTCAGGCGGTGGAATTCCATCTCGCCCTTGCGATTTTCTGTGATGTAACCACCACGATCGATGTCGTCAGTGCTGAAGAATTTCAGGATTTCCGTATCGAACGTTGCTAGCGCCCGTTTGCAGCGCGCTTCCCAGTCTTCACTGCGCATGATCAAAACGAAATCATCGCCGCCGACATGCCCGATGAAATCCGGTTCGGCATCGCAGGCACCAGTCAGGATGCGTGCCGTCAAGCGGATGACTTCATCGCCCATGGCATAGCCATAAACATCATTGAACGGTTTGAAGTGATCCAGATCGCAGTAGGCAATGCAGCAGGCTTCCCCGGCTTCGAGAAGGTTATCGATGTGCTGATTGATCGGAACATTACCTGGCAACTGAGTGAGCGGATTCGAATATTTGGCGGCTTCCATCTGCATTTCAGTGACCACCCGCACCAGATCCTGCACCGAGCCCATGCCGACGTACCTGTTTTGGTCGGTGATGACGAAACCGCTGATCAGATGCCGGGGATCAGCGCCCACCACCACTTCGGTCAATTCGGAGAGAGTGACGCCGATATCCACCACCAGCGGCGTAGCATCCATGAAGCGCGTACAAGGTTTGCGCCCATAGAGTTCATGGCGGTAGGAGCGCGACATATTGCCCAGCATCT
>NZ_JBMOJE010000253.1:0-3617 GCF_049316945.1 Propionivibrio sp.
CGTAAATGAGTAACAGTCCCGCCAGAAAAGCAAAATCGACGCATTGAACCTTATTTTGATTTTCTTAATGAGTTTTCTTGTGCTTTTTGACGGTCAAACTGGCGCAGTTTTGGCAGCAAGAAAAACGAACGTTTTTCTTGTGGTCTGAGTTTTCAGCCCGGCTCCCCTGTGAAAAACGGCGATGTTACTCATTTACGCAGGAATCCTTACGGTACCCCTGGTTGACTGACATCGGGCTTGGACACCTGACAGAACTCTTCATTGAACAGGAAGTGGACTTCGATATTCTGGAGAGGCTGACCGAAGCCGACCTCAAAGAAATGGGCATTGCCGTACTGGGTGCACGCAAACGACTCCTCAAAGCCATTGGCGAGCGCAAAGGTTCAACCCATGCGCAACCAGAAAGTGGTTGTCACCATGGGAAAGGAGCAATTGTTCGGCGGAGATGGCTTCTTGATGGGCACACCACTAAGCGCCGACGTCACCTCAATTACGCCAACCACATTGCTCAGCGTGAGCGCGGAAAGCTTCCAAAAATTCCGCGAAAAGAAGCCGGAGCTCGCTGCCAAACTGCTCTTCAACCTGAGCAAGATACTGGCCAAAAGACTATATTCGGAGTTCTAGATGAGCTGCGTGTTTCATCCAGCCCGTTTCCAATTTTCCCGCCTGAACGTCAGGCGCACGGCAACTTCTCTTGTCTGAAGGATCACATGGCAAAAGCCTCTCTTGATTTTTGGTTCGGCTATGGCAGCACCTACACTTACCTGACGGTCAGTCGCATCACCGATCTGGCTGCGGCGCGGGGAGTCGATGTACGTTGGGTCCCGTTCAACCTGACAGCCCTGTTCGGTTCAAAAGGTATTGTGGGCGGGCCGTTCGTGGGTCGCACAGAAAAAATCGGTTACATGTGGCGTGATCTGGAGCGCCGTGCCACTCGCTACGGGCTTAAGTACAAGAAACCGGCTGTGTACCCCGTGGATTCACAAAAGACGGTGCGCGTTGGCTACCTTGCCCAGCAGGAAAGTTGGTGTGAACAGTTCACGCGCCGCGTTTTCGAGATGAATTTCGTCGAGGGTCGGCCAATCGGCGCAGCCGGTAATCTGGAGGCGGCGGTCTCTTCCACCGGGCGCAACCCGCAAGATTTTTTCGGACGCGCATTCACCGATCAGATTGAGCAGGGTCTCGCTACGCAGACCGTCATGGCGGAAAAGATTGGCTTGTTCGGGTCTCCGCACGCGCTGGTGCAAGGCGAAATATTTTGGGGCGATGATCGCCTTGAAGACGCCCTCGACTTTGCCGTTGCCAACGCCTCCACCTGACACTCGTTTTACGAAAACGCAGCCCATCCATGCCCCGGGACTCCAAGGTCGGCGAGATTCTGCGCAAGCTTCAGCTCGCACAATACGTCGCTGCGTTTGCCGAGAATGCCATCGATGAAGATCTGCTTCCCGGCTTGACCGACGCAGATCTCAAGGAACTCGGGGTCGTGGCGCTTGGGCATCGCAAACGAATGCTGGCGGCGTTCGCAAGAAGCGATCTCCACATCGTATTGCCGGCCCGAAGCGACGGACTGGTCGAGGAAGAATTGAAGATCGTGACGTCCTTCTTCGTGGATATCGTGGGTTCAACCACCCGGATTCAGGGCCTGGATCCCGAGGACGCCGCCGCCTTGTTGCGGCCTTACCTGGAGATCGCGTCAAGCGTCGTGCGCTCGCATGGCGGCACCGTCCTGCAGGAACCCGGGGATGGCCTGTTCGCCGTCTTCGGCGCCCCGGTCGCGGTTGAAGACCATGCGATAAGGGCCTGCCATGCGGCTTTGCAGATTCAGGCCGCTGTGGAACGTACTTCTACCGAACGCCCGACTGGGGACCCGCTTCAAATGCGCGTCGGGCTGCATTCCGGCGAAGTGGTGGTTTCGCACAACGGCCAAAACCTGCGCGTTTCCGGACCGGCGGTACACCTTGCAGCACGCATGGAACAAAGCGCCCTGCCCGGCCGGGTCCAGCTAAGCCGTGCCACACGGGATCTGATTCAAGACTCGTTCGCCCTGACCGACCCGACGTTTGTGCTGGCGAAGGGCTTTGAGCAGCCGGTCGAGGCTTATGGGCTGATTGCCGTCCTGGAACCGCACGTGCGGATGGAGCGCATTCGCCGAAGACAGCTCGCGCCACTAGTAGGCCGGGAGCGCGAATTCGAGCAATTGACCGACGCGGCGCTCGCTGCGTATCAGGGGCGCGGTGGCGTTGCTGCCGTCGCTGGCCCCATCGGTATCGGCAAATCCAGACTCATTTACGAATTCACGGCGGCACCAAGTCTCACGGAATTCCGCCTCCTCCGCGGCAACGCAAGACCGGATGAAGCGGAGCGCGCCTTTGGCGTCATTATCGAGCTTGTTAAGGATTGCCTTGGTATCGAGCAAGGCCGCCTGGACGCATGGGCTCAACGCGCCAGCGAGCGGTTGCATGAGATTTCCCTCGCCAATCCGAAGGCTGCCCCGGCGCTGCAAGCGTTGCTGGGGCTGCCGGTCGAAGACAGTGCCTGGCCAGCGCTGGAGTCAAACGAACGTCAGGTGCGGATCACTGACGCCGTTGTCGCCCTGCTTTTGCATCACGCGACCCGCCAGCCGCTGGTGGCAATCGTTGAGGATATGCATTGGGCCGACGATGGGAGCCGGGCCGTATTGACCGGCCTGGCAAACGTGTTGGGAAGACACAGGCTGCTATTGGTGGTTACATACCGACCCGAATATGTCGACCCGTGGGTCAATCTGGATGGCCATGTGCTAGTCAAGCTGCCAGCCCTGACGGACGAACCGATCGCCCGGCTTCTGGAAGTGCTGCTCGGCAAGGACCCATCGGTTCAGCCCTTGAAGGATTTGCTGAAATCCACCACAGGTGGCAACCCGCTGTTTCTCGAGGAATCAGCGCGCGGTATCCGGGAAAGCGGCGCTATGGAATCAGTGGTCAGCGGCAGTTTCAAGCTGACACGTTCGGTTACCGAGATCGAAGTGCCCCGCTCCATTCAATCGATGATTGCAGCTCGTGTCGATTCAAGGGCACCTCGTGAACGTGAGGTCCTTCAGGCAGCAGCGGTCCTGGGAACCACGTTCGAACTCAAGGCGCTGGCCACTTTGCTTGGCTCAGACGAATCTGAGCTTGCAACCACACTGGCAACGCTTCAACGGGCAGACTTCATTTTCGAAGCCAGGCGGCATCCGGATCCCGAATACCAGTTCAAGCATGGGCTGACACGGGATACCGTCTATCGCCAGTTGCTCAAATCCCGCCGCCGCGAACTGCATCGCCGCACTCTCGACAATCTTGAAGCCACGCTTTCGACCGGCGCAGAAAGCGATGTCGAGATGCTTGCCTACCATGCGTATCACGCCGAAGCATGGGAGCGCTGCCTCGCGTACTGCCGGCAAGCCGCAAACCGGTCATGGCTGGGATTGATGGAGCGATTGACGGCCAAGTATCTGGAATGGGCCATTGTCTGCATCGAAAGGCTCGATCCATCCCTGGAGAACCGCCAGACCGCGATCGATCTCCGCCTGGATTTGCGACAGGGCAATCGCACCTAAATTCATAGCAATAGCTCAAGCGACAACGATGAAATCT